>NZ_JBFRDV010000059.1:0-1192 GCF_052113945.1 Paenarthrobacter sp. RAF54_2 | reverse complement strand
CCTATATCGCGTCAGCACTGAGCGCTTGCGAGCCAGCAACTAGCTACTACTTGGCCAACAGTTGGTTCCAGCGCTGCAGGAACGCTTTGAACTGCTCGGTCGTGATCTGCGGGAGCTCGACAATGGTGGCTCCGTTCGTCTGGACGGTCTGGGGCGTGCCCTGGCGGACTGCAAGGTATCCACCTTGAGCTACAGCCGCCTGACCCGACTTGCCCAGCAGCCAGTTCGCGAATACCTGCGCCGCATTCGGGTGCTTGGCCGACTTCACAACCGCCAGCTCACTGGTGATGCTCTGCGCAGTCGGGGGAAGTCGGTAGTCAATCGGTGCACCGGTCGCTTTGATGGTCGCCGCGACCGCAACAGGAACTGGCAGCGAGGCAGCCACTTCCCCAGCAGCCAGCGCCGCGACCTGGGGGTTCGAACCCGCATAAATCTGGGGCTTGCCCTTAGCCGTCAGCTTGTCAAGGAATCCGGAGCCCCCGGCGTCAGAGCCCTCAAACGTTTGGTACATCGCGGCGACGCTCGGACCGATCGAGGGGTCCGTTGCTCCCACCTGCGACACGTCGAGGTTCAAGTAATCCTGCCAGGAGCTGATGCCGTTCGGCAACAACTTGGTGTTCCAAGCCCACACGTACGGCCCGTCGGCGAACTGTCCTACATCGGGAGTGCGCTGATACTTGGCCCGATCGAATTCCGGATCGCCCAGTGACGGAACAGTGAGCGGCAGCAAAGCACCCTTGGCCGCATAGCCATCGAACGTCGGGTGATCCAGATTGTCGACGGCATCCGCACCGGCGTTCCCGGACGCGATCTCGGCATCCAGTCTGGCCCTGATGTCTGATGCGCTCAGACGCACGTACGTCAGTTTGACGTTCGGGTAGTCCTTCGCAAACCCGCTGGTTACCGCGTCGACGGTCTTCGCGTTCACGACTCCGTAAACCGTCACCTCGCCTTCCTTGTTGGCGGCGTCAACGACCTTCGACCATTCCGCCTGGTCCATGACCTTGGATAGCGTGCCACTCGGGCTCGCGTTCGAATTGCCCGCGGCCGAACCGGCTCCTCCGGACGCGCATCCTGTCAGCGCAAGCAACCCGCATGCGACAACCAGGGATCCGCGCGCCATCACGCTCCTTCGTTTTCTCACAACAATTCCTCAATTCCTCACATCACAACAATTCCTCAATTCCTCACA
>NZ_JBFRDV010000058.1:0-1192 GCF_052113945.1 Paenarthrobacter sp. RAF54_2 | reverse complement strand
TGTGAGGAATTGAGGAATTGTTGTGAGAAAACGAAGGAGCGTGATGGCGCGCGGATCCCTGGTTGTCGCATGCGGGTTGCTTGCGCTGACAGGATGCGCGTCCGGAGGAGCCGGTTCGGCCGCGGGCAATTCGAACGCGAGCCCGAGTGACGCGCTATCCAAGGTCATGGACCAGGCGGAATGGTCGAAGGTCGTTGACGCCGCCAACAAGGAAGGCGAGGTGACGGTGTACGGAGTTCTGAATACGAAGACTGTTGACCTCCTGCCGGCCGCGTTCCACCAGGACTACCCGAACATCAAACTGACGTACGTTCGTCTGAGCGCATCAGACATCAGGGCCAGACTGGATGCCGAGATCGCGTCCGGGAACGCCGGTGCGGATGCCGTCGACAATCTGGATCACCCGACGTTCGATGGCTATGCGGCCAAGGGTGCTTTGCTGCCGCTCACTGCTCCGTCCCTGGGCGATCCGGAATTCGATCGGGCCAAGTATCAGCGCACACCATATGTGGCAACGTTCGCAAACCTCGGCTACGCGTGGGCCTGGAACACCAAGTTGTTGCCGAACGGCATCAGCTCCTGGCAGGATTACTTGAACCTCCCCGCGTCGCAGGTGGGAGCAACGGACCCCTCGATCGGCCCGACCGTGGCCGCGCTCTATGAATCGATGGAGAAGTCCGATGCGGGCGGCTCCGGATTCCTTGACAAGCTGACGGCTAAGGGCAAGCCCCAGATTTATGCGGGTTCGAACCCCCAGGTCGCGGCGCTGTCTGCTGGGGAAGTGGCTGCCTCGCTGCCAGTTCCTGTTGCGGTCGCGGCGACCATCAAAGCGACCGGTGCACCGATTGACTACAGGCTCCCCCAGGAGGCCCCAAGCGTTCCCAACGAGCTGGCGGTTGTGAAGTCGGCCAAGCACCCGAATGCGGCGCAGGTATTCGCGAACTGGCTGCTGAGCAAGGCAGGTCAGGGTGTGGTGGCTCAAGGTGGATTTGTCGCAGTACGCCAGGACACACCCCAGACCATCGAAACCAAGGGAGTCACACTTGTCGAGCTCCCGCAGATCACGACCGAGCAGTTCAAAGCGTTCCTGCAGCGCTGGAACCAACTGTTGGCCAAGTAGTAGCTAGTTGCTGGCTCGCAAGCGCTCAGTGCTGACGCGATATAGGTGAGAGAGAATTAATCATGCTAGAGA
>NZ_JBFRDV010000057.1:0-1307 GCF_052113945.1 Paenarthrobacter sp. RAF54_2 | reverse complement strand
GGCTGCAGGAGAAGAGACCTCACACATCCTCAGCGGGTTGACTGCCCAGCTGCCTGATCGTGATCCGGAAGAGACCGCGGAGTGGATTGAGTCCCTTGATGCGTTGATCGCGGAGCAGGGCACGGAGCGTGCCCAGTACATTATGCGTTCGTTGTTGCAGCGTGCCGGTGCCCGGTCGGTGGGTGTGCCGATGGTGACGACCACTGATTATGTGAACACGATCCCGGTGGACCAGGAAGCAGAGTTCCCGGGGAACGAGGAGTTCGAGCGCCGTTACCGTGCGTACATGCGTTGGAACGCCGCGGTCATGGTCCATCGTGCGCAGCGGGCCGATATCGGGGTGGGCGGGCATATTTCCACCTATGCCGGCGCGGCGACCCTGTACGAGGTCGGGTTCAATCATTTCTTCCGCGGCAAGGACCACCCCTCCGGCGGGGACCAGGTGTTCTTCCAGGGCCACGCGTCCCCGGGCATGTACGCCCGGGCGTTCATGGAAGGCCGGCTCTCGGAGGAGGATTTGGACGGGTTCCGTCAGGAAAAGTCCAAGCAGGGCCATGCCCTATCCTCCTACCCGCACCCAAGGTTGATGCCGGACTTCTGGGAATTCCCGACCGTGTCGATGGGCATCGGGCCGATGAACGCGATCTACCAGGCCCAGTCCAACCGGTATCTGCACAACCGCGGCCTCAAGGACACCTCCGACCAGCAGGTCTGGGCGTTCCTCGGTGACGGGGAAATGGACGAGCCCGAGTCCCGCGGGTTGCTGCAGCTGGCGGCGAACGAGAACCTGGACAACCTGAACTTCGTGATCAACTGCAACCTCCAGCGCCTGGACGGGCCCGTCCGGGGCAACGGCAAGATCATGCAGGAACTGGAGGCGTTCTTCCGCGGCGCGGGCTGGAACGTGATCAAGGTCGTCTGGGGCCGGGAATGGGACACCCTGCTGGAGAACGACACCGATGGGGCGTTGGTGAAAATCATGAACGAAACCCCCGATGGTGACTACCAGACCTACAAGGCCGAGTCCGGCGGGTTCGTGAGGGATCACTTCTTCGGCAAGTCCCCGCAGACCAAGGACATGGTCGCGGACCTGACCGATGAGCAGATCTGGGGCCTCAAACGCGGCGGGCACGATTACCGCAAGGTCTACGCCGCGTACAAGGCAGCGGTSGAGTTCAAGGGCAAACCCACCGTGATCCTGGCCAAAACCGTCAAGGGCTACGGCCTGGGCCCGCACTTCGAAGGCCGCAACGCCACCCACCAGATGAAGAAGCTGACCATGGAAGACCTCAAGGCCTTCCGTGAGA
>NZ_JBFRDV010000056.1:0-1372 GCF_052113945.1 Paenarthrobacter sp. RAF54_2 | reverse complement strand
GCGACCCTGGTGATCGGCACGGGAACACCCGTGGCGGTAGCCAATCCCGTACCGCCCTCCACCCTGCTGAGCACGGCGGCGTTCACGTTGCCGGCCGGGCAGACGGCCACCTTGAAGTACAGCGTCGTGGTCAAGGCCGGGGCGTGGAACAAGGAGCTTGTCAACATGGTGACGGGTACGGCGACCACCACCGCACCGCAGACGTGCGCACCAGGTTCCAGCGGGCCGGGCCCTGACTGCACCACCACGCACCGCACCCCGGGCAAGGTGTTGATCGAGAAGATCGGCGAATCCTCCGGAGGCACCTGGGTGCCGATGGCCGGCTCCACCTGGGCCGTGCACGTGGACAACAACGGCGCCCCCGGCGCCCTCCTGGGAAGCCCGGCCGTCACCGCCGTAGCAGGGCAAACCGGCCGGTTCCAACTCGAAGGAATCCAGCCCGGAACCTACTGGCTGAAGGAAACCAAGGCCCCGGCCGGGTTCAACCTGCTCGCCGAACCGGTGAAATTCACCCTCGCCACCACCGGCGCCCTCACCCTGGGACAGGGTTCCCAGGGCCAAGGCGCCGGTAGTGGGGTTGTGACCAGCACCGACACGGACGGGGACGGGATCTTCCTCCTCACGGTCCGGGACGTGCCGGCACTGAAGCTGCCCGAGTCCGGCGGCATCGGCTGGTGGCCCTTCACCACCGCCGGATCAGTCCTGCTGCTGGCCGCCCTGCCCCTGGCCGCCAACCGCCGCCGCCAGCAGGAGCCCACCACTACCTGACACGAGCCCACCACTACCCGGCACTAGCCCACTAGTACCTAGAAGAATTCCCCTGCCCTGCGTGCGTGTTTGCGGGGCGGGGGCAGCGAATGTTCATTTCCGAGCATCAGCACCACCGCTATGAAAAACCATCACGATGAAAGAGGAATACACAGTGAGTAATCACAACACCGGGCGGCTTTGGAAGACCGCCGCCGCTACGATCGCCGGGGCGGTGTTGGCGATGTCCTTCTCCGTGGCCCCGGCCTCGGCTGCGCCCCTGGTTGATGGGGACAAGACCGGTTCCATCACGGTCCACAAGTTCGAACGTCCCTCCACCCCGACGGGCCTGCCGCACAACGGCACGTCCGTGGACACCACCGGCCTGACACCGTTGGCCGGTATCGAGTTCACGATCCAGCAGGTCAACACCATTGACCTCTCGACCAACGCCGGCTGGGACGCGGCGCACAACCTTTCGGGCGTGTTCGCCCCGGCCAACCCGGCGGCCTCGATCACCGGTGCCGGGTACACCCTGGGCGCTGCCCAGGCGAAGACCACCGACGCTGCCGGGACCGCCGGGTTCACCGCGTTGCCGGTGGGCCTGTACCTGGTGACGGAAACG
>NZ_JBFRDV010000055.1:0-1866 GCF_052113945.1 Paenarthrobacter sp. RAF54_2 | reverse complement strand
GAAACGCCCGGTCCCATTCCGAACCCGGAAGCTAAGACCCACAGCGCCGATGGTACTGCACCCGGGAGGGTGTGGGAGAGTAGGACACCGCCGGACAATCATTAACAGGGAAAGCCCCGACCACGACGGTCGGGGCTTCCCCCATTTAAGCCCATAAGACGCAGCTGACTGCCGAAGATGTCCACCGCCGCTCAATTTGTTCGGACAGCGTCCAGGGAAGCATCGCCATCACACCTCAACGACGTCGCCACGCGCCAGGGCGAAAGGCAGACGATCGAAGATGATCTGGATCTCGGCGATCTGATCATTGTGAATGCGATACAGCTCCGCTCCCGGGGCGCTAGGAACTGCCCGATTGGCTGTGTCGTACATCAGTATTGCTTCGTCGTCGGACCCATAAGCCGCAAGAAGGGCTGATTTGGTGAGCGTAGCAGCGAAGGGCTCCATGAATGCCCGGACAGCGGCACTACCTCTCATGGTGCCGGACGGTGCATGGCAGGTGACATCCTCGGCTAGGTGCTTGATCGCTGAGTCCAGGTCGCCGGTTGTCCAGGCCCGGTGGTACGCGACTGCGATCTCAACGGCTCTGGCCTGTTTTTCAGACATGGTCTGACTCCTTTCGTAGACGGAATACTCCTGTTAGACACCACTTCCCAGCAGATCGGAACGCTCTAGTGGGTCCGTGCCAAGATTGAACCGTGACATCAGCCGAGTTGGAGGCCGCCCGGGCTGGCGATGAAGAGGCTTTCGCCTCGCTCGTGGCGCCCTTTCGCCGGGAGCTTCATCTGCATTGCTACAGGATCACAGGTTCTGTTGATGATGCAGATGATGTACTGCAGGAGGTTTTGCTTGCGGCATGGAAGGGGTTGCCTGGTTTCGCCGGCCGATCATCCTTGCGGACTTGGCTCTACAGGATTGCTACTACTCGTTCGCTCAATACTCTGAGGGACCAGCAGCGCCGACCTCGTACCGCGCCCATACCTCCGTTCGCGCCTCCAGCTGCAAACGACCGATTCGACCTGCCGCATGTGCAGCCTTACCCCGTTGTATTGGTCGACGAGCTTGATCCTGCTGTGCAGGCGGTGGCCCGTGAAAGTGTCGAGCTCGCATTTGTTGTTGCGCTTCAACGGATGCCGCCGCGCCAGGCGGCAGTGTTGATCCTCTGCGATGTGTTGGATTTCACCGCCAGCGAGGCTGCCGAGATGCTCGCGATAGGCCCGACGGCGGCAAAGGGTCTTCTTCAGCGCGCCCGCTCCGCCAGACCCTCTCCAAGGTCAATTGCGACCGGAGCAGAACACCACGGTCTAGCCCGTAAGTTTGCAGATGCCTTCTCGCGAGACGACGTCGATGCCGTCCTTGAGCTCCTCACCGATCAATGTTGGCTCGCCATGCCTCCGGCCAGAGAACTTTACGTGGGCCTGCACGCCGTCGGGAGCTTCCTCCATGCCAGCGCAGCCGGGCGCCCTGGCGGCAACTATGCGCTGACCGCTGTCATTGCCGGTGGCAGGCCGGCGTTCGTCTGTTATCTGCAAGGCCGGGCCAGGGGACTCCTGGTGATTGAGCCAACTCAGGTTGGAGACAAGATCGCATCGATCATGCGATTCCTCGATGATGGTCTGCACCGACACTTCGGGATGCCGGACTTTCTTGAGTGAAGTGGAGCGCAAACTGGCTCAGCGACGCGCGTCCGAACGATTGCCCGACGGCGGGCTGACGCGGGTGTTGGGGTTGTGTTGGGTGGTTGTTGGGGTGGATTTGCGTTGGGGGTGTGGGGCGTGTATTGTTTTCTGAGTCGCCGGGTGCGAAACGGAAAGCCGGAAGGTGTGTACGGTTCGGTAGGCGGCCAAAAATAACTCTTCTTTTCCA
>NZ_JBFRDV010000054.1:0-2183 GCF_052113945.1 Paenarthrobacter sp. RAF54_2 | reverse complement strand
ATGGCCGCAGGGTCCTCCAGGCCGGCTTTCTGTTCCGGGCTCAGTGACAGCGGCGCCCAGAACCGGGTGTTTTCCAGCGCCAGGGCATAGTCCGTATCGAAGGAGAGCTTGATCTCAATCATCTTCTCTATCCCGGCCGGATCCCGTCCAGCGGCCACCGCACCTTCGAATACGGCCGGCAGCAGCTTCTCCCTATATAGGTCCATGCCTTTGCCGCTAGTGCAGATGAAACCATCGCCGGCCGCGCCCGCGTAGCGGGCCACCACCGGGCCGCCAGCGGCAATATAGACCGGAACCGGGGTTGCGGGCCGGTCATAGATGGTCGCATTGACCGTGCGGTAGTGCTCACCGTTGAAACTGACCCGGTCCTCGGTCCACAGCCGGCGCATCAGCTCCACTGCTTCCCGGGCCCGGGCGAAGCGCTCCTTAAACGCCGGCCAGTCGGCCCCGGTGACGGCAACCTCGTTCAGTGCCTCACCAGTACCCATGCCCAGGATGACACGGCCCGGATACAGACAGCCCAGGGTAGCGAAAGCCTGAGCGACGACAGCCGGGTTGTAGCGGAACGTGGGGGTGAGCACGCTGGTACCCATCACAATCCGGCTGGTACGTTCCCCCACCGCGGCCATCCAGGCCATCGCAAAGGGGGCATGTCCGCCCTCGTGGCGCCACGGCTGGAAATGGTCCGAGACCATCACCGAATCCAGGCCGATGTCCTCGGCAAGAATTGAATACTCAACCAGGGTCCTCGGGTCGAACTGTTCTGCGGAGGCTTTATAGCCGATCCTGAAACTCAATTTACTCCTCGCTTCATGCATTCAAATGGTTTTAGGGGGAAGAATCGGGCGTCCGGGGACGGTCTCTCATCTCGTTGCCTGCACCCCATACGTCTCCGTCACGCCATAGACGGGGCCCCATGGTCGAGCTCCTGGGCGATCTTTCCCAGCTCGCTCACGAATTTTCGCGTCTCACTGTCACTTGAAGAGGCAGGATGCGAATAGACGACTCGATCCAGACCGAGGTCAACGTATCGGTCTACGAAATCGAGCCGTCCCAGGTTGAGGGTGACTTCGATCGGCTTCCCGAGGGCCGCCGCCCGTTCGCGCAGCTCTGTGATCCGGTCGCCTAGGCCATCGAAGCTGTCGTCATTGTGACCAGGCATCCAAGCGTCGGCGTGCTTCAGAGTTCGGTCGACCACGGTCGGACCCATACCGCCCATCAGAATGGGCGGATGAGGCTGCTGGATTGGCTTCGGCCACTGGAAAATCGGGTCAAAGTCGACCTGCTTCCCGTGATACTCCGCTTCCTCATGCCCCCAGATCTGCTTCATGGCTTCAATGCGTTCCAGCATGAGCCCGTTACGAGTCTTCAGGTTTACGCCGTGATTCTCGAGCTCAGCGGCGTTCCACTCCGCTCCCGCTCCGACGCCGAAGAGGAAGCGTCCGCCCGTCAAACGGTCGATCGTAGCGATTTCCTTAGCAAGCCAGATCGGGTCGCGTTGAACGACCAAACAGATGCCGGTGCCCAACAGCAGAGTGGAGGTCACCGCCCCCATCATCGCAAGCGTCGTCAGCTGATCGTAGTTGCGGTAGTACTCACGAGGGAAGCCCCCGGGCGGCGACCCAGCAAAACGCTGGTCACGCGCATCGTCACCGCCGCCGTAAGCCACTTTGAGCTCATCAGGCACCCGCGAAACTACTGGAACGTGAGAATGGTCCGGTAGCCAGATCGACTCGATACCGCTGTCCTCGGTCATGCGAGCGAACTCCAGAGGCGGAAACGTCTCATCGGTTGGGTAGAACTTGATGCCAGTTTTCATGTTATTTTCTCCCTGGGGGTGCCGGCTCCGATGAGGGAGACACGGACTCATTGCGCCGTGCTATCGCGGCCGAGTTAGTACCGCATGCACGTGTGATCACATTCCACGTGCCCATTGGATTCGTAGCCTGCGATCGCCGTGCACGAACGATGACGTCTAGACCACGAGATGTCTATTCGGTTGTGCGTAGATGTTGTGGCCCGGTGTAAATGACCTGGCTGCCGGGAACGTGGCGCCACTTCTGACCCTGGTCCTGCTCTTCGATGAAGTGCGCAGCAAGAGACAACGTCCGTGAAGTCATCAGGATGGGACGTGCCAGGCGGGGATCGAGGCCGAGGTCCAAGAGCAGCGCAGCGGAGACGCC
>NZ_JBFRDV010000053.1:0-2979 GCF_052113945.1 Paenarthrobacter sp. RAF54_2 | reverse complement strand
CGGTCCCATTCCGAACCCGGAAGCTAAGACCCACAGCGCCGATGGTACTGCACCCGGGAGGGTGTGGGAGAGTAGGACACCGCCGGACAATCATTAACAGGGAAAGCCCCGACCACGACGGTCGGGGCTTCCCCCATTTAACCAACAAATGGTGCAAGGCCGGTTTGACCAGACGCGCGCCCAGGCTCAAGCCAAGACAAAGGCCTCCACTATGGAGGCCTTTCGTCGTTAAACCTGTTCAGGAACCCCAACGGGCTCATGGCTGGCGCCGATGATCAACCACTCGAAGCCTGCCACCAACCCCAGGACCACGCCCTCCCGGCCGCCGAGCTCAGCGGTAGACGCGATCAAGCCGAGACGTCGGCCGTGGAGCCGCGCGATCTGTTGATCCCGAGGTCTTGAACGTCCCACCGCTCGTGCTCCCATGAATGCCGGCCCCGAATGACCGTGGGGCAGGGCGTGGGGCATTGTCACCCCGCCTCGTGTCGCCCCCTCAGGGACGGGAGCGCCCCGAGGTGTTCAGGACCGGACGACGAGCAGGGGCCTGCGGGTGCTGCAGCTGACGTTCGACTGTCCCGGCCGTTGTTTCAGGAGCACTCGCATTCCCCGGCAATGGTGGGGCTGTGGTTTTGTATCTGTGTCCCGTGGGTGTGCTCACTTCCAGTTCATGTCTGCCGCCGGGGAGTGTTTGTGTGTTCCAGCCGGGGTTTTCTTTGGTGTGGTTGCATGCTTCGCAGAGTCCCGCGCCGTTGGCGAGGCTCGTGGCGCCGCCTTGGTGCCAGGGGATGACGTGGTCGATGTGGCGGATGGGCGCGTCGCAGTAGGGGGTGCGGCAGGTGTCGTCTCTGGTTTCGATGAAGCGCCGCATTCCGGGTGGGAAGAGTCGGGCTTTGGAATCCATGGCCAGCAGTTCACCACTGGCGGGTGCGGTGTAGAGGCGGCGGAGCAAGACTCTAAAGTCCTTGCCCTCGTTGGACTTCGGGCTCACCTTGTACTCTGTGCTCACCTCAGCCTGCCCCGCGGCTCCGGCTCCGTCTTTCGCCTCTGCCCCAGCTGGCTCTCCGGCGACGAGGGTCCGGGCCCATTCGGCGGGGACGATTCCGTAGCCCTGGAGCCGTGCTGGTTCGCTGTCGCCTTGGACGAGGGTCCGGTCGGTCATGACGAGCTGCACGTTGACGCCGCTGATGCCGCCGGGGGTGCCGGTGAGGCGTTCGGTCAGGGTGTCGGCCATGACCTGGCCGCGGGTCCGGGTGTCCCCGCCGGAGCGGGCGGAGTCGGCGTGCCGGGTGAGCGCGGCGTAGACGGCGACGCCTTGGGCGACGGGGAGCAGTGCGGTGAGGATGGTCATGGTGTCCGGGGCCGGGCGGAGGCTGACGTGCCGTTCGGACGCGGCATGGGCTGCGCGCTGGGTCACCGAGCGGGGGTCACGACGGTAGGCCGCGGCTTTCGCGGCGGCGATGATGGTCTTGTCTCCGACGCCGTCGAACGTTCCGGTGTCGGGGGCGAGTTCCTCATCGACGGCTGCCCGGTCTTCGACGGACAGGCAGGCTGTTTCCTTCACCAGCAGGGTGGCGCGCCATTCGTTCAGGTGCCCGGTTTCCAGGGCGGCCATGGTGCGCGGCATTTCCGACACCAGTGCTTTGGCCAGCCCGAGGAGCCGGGACCCCTTGTTCGGTGACTCCCGGCGCGCCAGTGCGATCTGCGCGCCCACACCCTGACCACGCTCCGAGGAGGGCGTATCAGCAGAGGCTTGCTCCCGGCGCTGCGCCAGGTCAAACGCCACCGACGCCCGCGCCTGCAAAGCCGCGATCGCTGACTTCACGTCCTCCAGGCCACGAATCTGATCAATCAACTCATTGCTGGCCGCGGCGACGCGGAAAGCGCCCACCCGGACAAGCAGCTCCTCAGCGTCAGAGCGACGGAAGCCGGGGCCGGTGAAATCGCCGCTCCCAGGTACAGGCACAGTGGAAGCCACCCTGGCTGCTTGCAGCTCGCGAAACCTGTCCATGGAAAACACTCTTCCAGCACGGTCGATCCGGCAGCAGGCACCAATTCACCTATGTGGAAAAGCTGAAGGGTGAGGAACCTCGCGCGATCGCTAGTCTCCCGACGTCAGAGTATTCAGGCGCTCGTTGTCTTAGAGGCCTTCGCGGCTGCTTTGGCTGCTTGTTTGCTTGCCCGAACTTTGACCAGGGAGTCTGGATCCACGATGTCCGCGACAGAGAGGTATGAACCCTCCTCGCCGTAGTGCCCAGCCGCTTCCCGCCATCCGTTGGCTTGAAGGCCACATTGCTTTCCGAGCAGGGCAAGGAAGATCTTAGCCTTCTGCTCTCCGAACCCAGGCAAGGCCTTGAGCCGGCGCAATACTTCGGCGCCATCCGGATTGCCACTTGTCCAGATGGCTGCAGCGTCTCCGTTCCAATCCCGTTGCACGGTTTCGGCGAGGGCTTGGACCCTGCCGGCCATGGAGCCTGGGAAGCGATGCACGGCAGGGCGTTCTTTGAATACCTCTACGAAGCCTGCGGGGTCGTAGTCTGCGATTGTGCTGGGATCCAGTGATCCGAGGCGCGTACGGATCTTTTCCGGACCGGCAAAAGCCGACTCCATGGTTACCTGTTGATCGAGCAACATTCCGGTCAGCAATGCGAACGCATCGTCACTTAACAGCTGATCGGCGGCGGCATCTCCTGTGATGTGCAGTTCCATGCGTCCCATCCTCCCACCAGTGCGCACGGTCGTCATCGGGAGTGGTCACGATGGCCAGGTTGATGAACGAGCGGAGCTATGCCCGACGGCGGGGCTGTCGCCAGTTTTTGGGGTGGTGTTCGGGGGGTGTTGGGGTTGTGTTGGGTGGTTGTTGGGGTGGATTTGCGTTGGGGGTGTGGGGCGTGTATTGTTTTCTGAGTCGCCGGGTGCGAAACGGAAAGCCGGAAGGTGTGTACGGTTCGGTAGGCGGCCAAAAATAACTCTTCTTTTCCA
>NZ_JBFRDV010000052.1:0-3058 GCF_052113945.1 Paenarthrobacter sp. RAF54_2 | reverse complement strand
TCTCCCTCTAGAGGCCTTTCAGGGCGCCTCGGCCGCCTAGCAGGAAGGCAAGACCGAGCCCGACTAGCGAAACGGCGGCCATTATCAGGGCAAGCACCGCAACCTCGGAATAGGAGCCGAATTCGAGGAGGTCGTAGAGGGTCGTTCCCATGACCTGGGTGGTGGGTGCGCGGACGAGCATTGACGCGGCGAATTCGTGGCTGAGCAGGAGGAAGATCAGTGCAGCGGCGGCTCCGAAAGCAGATCGCATGAGCGGTAGCAGGACGTTGAGCGTGGTTCGCCAGAGGTTGGCACCGGCCACCTGAGATGCCTCGATGTACTGCTTTCCGAGGGAGAGCATTGCGGCCGATTGAAGTCTGACCGAGAACGGGATCATCAGTGTCACGTAGACAGCGATCACCACCGAGCTTGTGCCGTAGAGGTTGATGGGGGGTCCGCTGTAAGCCAAAATGAAGCCCAGACCGAAGATGAGCGCGGGCATGCCCAGAGGCATGGCGACCACGAAGTCCAGGACGATTTGGCACAGTTTGAATCGGCGTCCGTAGACCAGGATCGCCGAGCACAGGAAGCCGATGGGGATGACGATCAGGATCGAGGTGAGCGAGAACAGCACACTGTTCTGCACTGAACTGAGAATCTCTGGCGAGTTCAACGCCTCAGAGAAATGCTGGAGCGTGAATGTCGAGGGCACGATGTCCGCTGACCATCGCGGCGAAACCGCGACAATGATGATGGCAAGCAGCGGCAACACGGCCGTCAAGAGGGCATAAGCACCGATCCAGACCACGCCGGACCATGAGGGCCGCCCGACCGCTTTGAAGCCCTTGCCGCCGTGGGTGACGAACCGGCTCTGGTTTCCCAGTAACGCCCGTTGTCCGAAGACAATGATCATGCCGATGACTACCAGCGGAACGCCTAGCGCGGCGGCGGCATTGAAGTCGACCGGCGAGCTGTTCAGGTACGTGAATATTCGGGTCGTGAGGACCTGAATGTTGGAGTTGCGTCCGAGCAGGAGCGGTGCGGTGAACTGTCCCAGAGCCAACAGGATCGCGGTCGCCGTGGCGTAGACGAGCGAGGGCCGGACAAGGGGGAGGGTGACACGGAAGAACACTCCGAGTTTTGAGGATCCGGCGACCTCAGCGGCCTCGATCAGGTCGGAGTTGACCGCGGTGAAGCCAGAACTCATGAACAGGTACACGAAGGCCGCGATTTGAAGGCCGGTACACAAGATGATCCACGGGGTGGTGTAGACATCGATCGGCCCGGACGTCTGGTCCGACCACCAGGGCAGGGTGCGAAGCACCGTGTTGGCGAACCCGACCCGTGGAGAGAACAGGAAGATCCAGCCTGTGATGCTCGCCACGGAAGGCATCAGGATGGACATGACGGGCAACGCCGACATCCAGCCCAGGCCTCGCGGAAGGCGCAGGGAGAACCAGGCCAGGGCAGTGCCGACGACCAGCGCCAGCACCACGGCCCCGACCGTGAGCACGATCGTGGTCCCGATCGCCTGCCAGATGAACGGATCCGTGAACGCTGTGGTGAAACCGTTGTTCAGCGCCGACCGGTCGACGATGAAGTAGATCGGCCGCAGAACCAGAAGTCCGACGAAGACAACGAACAACACCACGCCGAGGGTCCAAAGATGGACGGGTCGAACCCGGAAACGCGGCTTCTGCGACGCACCCGGCGCGAACGGAACGCCTGGACCGGGCCCAGCCGTTCCGTGATCGGAAACCTGGATGTCCGAAACGCTCATCTGCCCGCCCCCGCTTTCTGCTCCAGCGCGACATCGCTGTGCGCGGGCTGGCCGGTTCCCGCCGAGCCGGTCGAACTGGTGGGGAAGAGCTTGGCATCACATGCCGAGAAGATGACGGTGGTTCTCGAACCTGGTTCGAAGCGGTGCTCTCCCTCCCCCGTGAGTGGGATACGGCTCGAGACAGACCGACCATCGACGAACTTGACGACGACATCGACAGAGGCTCCCCCATACTCGACATCGGCAATCGTGCCTCCTTCAACACCCATCTCTCCAGGCGCAAGTGAGTCGATAGTGCCCAACCGGATGGCCTGTTGGCGCACGCGCAGGTTCGCCGTCTCCGCCGACACATCGGGAACACGGCCAACAAGCTGTCCACTGGTGCTTGCCCATCCCGAGGGCGTTTTGTACAAGGAGATGGAGTTTCCCATACCGATGAACTCGGCGACGAACTCCGTCGCCGGGTTTTCATACACCTCACGCGGGCGACCCAGCTGTTCAATCTGACCCGCACGCATGATCGCCAACCGATCCCCCAGCGCCAGCGCCTCGGACTGATCATGAGTGACATAGAGTCCCGTGAATCCGACGCGTTGGTGCAACTGGTGGATCTCGTTACGCAGCTGATCACGCAAACGGGCATCAAGGTTGGACAGCGGTTCATCGAACAACAGCAGGGACGGGCGGGCAACCAGCGCACGCGCCACAGCCACCCGCTGTTGCTGACCACCGCTCAACTGGCCCGGATACCGGTCAAGGAGATCGGTGCAATCAACCATCCGGGCGGCCTCGTCAATCCAGCCCTCTTTGAAGCCCTGCTTCAACCCGCGGGCTCGAAGGGGGTAGCCGATATTGCGGCGAACCGTCATATGCGGCCATAAAGCGAACGACTGGAAAACCATCCCCACGTCGCGGCGGTTGGGACTGAGATCGACGCGCCGCGTCGTGTCGCAGACAACTTTGTCCCCGATGCTGATCCGGCCAGCGGAAGCCTGCTCAAGCCCCGCGACCATACGCAGCGTGGTCGTCTTCCCACATCCACTCGATCCGAGCAAGACCAGCAGCTCGCCCTCCTCCACCGTGAAGGTCAAGTCGTTGACCGCCACAACATGATTGCGGCGAACAACGAACTCCTTCCGCAATCCCTGAATCTCTAGCATGATTAATTCTCTCTCACCTATATCGCGTCAGCACTGAGCGCTTGCGAGCCAGCAACTAGCTACTACTTGGCCAACAGTTGGTTCCAGCGCTGCAGGAACGCTTTGAACTGCTCGGTCGTGATCTGCGGGAGCTCGACAA
>NZ_JBFRDV010000051.1:0-5616 GCF_052113945.1 Paenarthrobacter sp. RAF54_2 | reverse complement strand
CCTGTTTCACCGACCGGTTCGTGGACAAAACAAGCCGCACAGCGTCCTCACGGAAAGCGGCATCGTATTTTCTTCTGGGCGTGGTCATCTGAAGTGAAGCTCCCATCAAGCTGTCTCACAAAACCATACGACCGCAGATCTTCTCTCACGTCCTTGGGCATTGGGGGCGTTCCTCCCTCCCTTGCTTCAGGAAAGCCACGACGTCGGCACCTGACCTGAGTGCGGACGTCGGGACCTCGAGTCCCGGCGGTGAGAGAGGATCGGCCAAAAGGGGCCTCGATGTGAGAGAGGATCGGGCGGGAGGGGCGTCGATGTGAGAGAGGATCGGGCGGGAGGGGCGTCGATCTGAGAGAGGATCGGACGTGGCTGACGCGGGCCGGATGAGTCTGGGGGAAAACTCCGACCCGCGCCAGGTATATGGGGGCTGATCAGCCGATGACCTTCATGGCCTGCCAACCCGTACCGAGGCTAACGGGCGGAACGTTGCTGAGCGTTCCGCTTCCCGATCCGGGATAGAGCCACAAAGTGTCTCCGATGCGGCCTACGACGTCGTTCTTACCGTCGCCGTCAAGGTCCCGTGGTCCGGCCAGCGCAGTACGGGTTCCCCAGCCCGTCCCGATCTGCGTCCATTGCAGCCAGCCCCCGGAACCATTGCCCGGATATAGCCATAATGCGCCTGTATCAGTGCGCCGCGCCAGTACATCTGCCTTGCCGTCACCATTGAAATCGCCGCTGCTGAAGATGGAGTTCATGACGCCCCAACCCCAGCCGACGGTATAGGGGGTCCGCTGTCCTCCAGCGCCATTTCCTTCATACAAACGGAGGTCGCCGTTGCTGCGACGTGCCATGAGATCGGGAATACCGTCACCGCTGAAATCCCCTGGTGAGAAGATCTGCGTCATGGTGCTCCAACCGATGCTGACCTGCTTCCGGGCGCCAAAGCTGCCGGCGCCATCACCGGGGTAGAACCATAGGACGTCCCCGGATCGTGCCAGGACGTCGGGCTTCCCGTCGCTGTTGAAATCGCCCGGGGTGATGGTGTCCGTGTTGGCTGACCAGGCGGGTGCAGGCAAGGCGAGTTGCCGTGGGCCGAGTCCACCTGCGCCGTTGCCGGGATACAGGTACAGGTTCCCGGCGGTATCAGCCGCCAGGACGTCAGCGCGGCCGTCACCGTTGAAGTCATGGGCCGACGGCGGTCCGGCTGCGGGAACGGTGTACGTCTGGGTGCCCACGGGCGAGGTGTTGCCTGCGGTATCCACGCCTATGTATTTGAGCGTCAGCGTGGAGCTGCCCATCACAATCGGGCTGGAGTACTTGATGTTGGTAGCAGATTCCGTGGCCGTGGGGGTGCTGCCGTTCGTCGTGTAATAGATGGCCGCCCCAGGCTCGTTGGCGCTCAGCGTGATCGTGGCGCCGCTGGCCAGGGCCCGTCCGGTGGGATTGGCCGTCACAACAGGAGCCGTCGTGTCCGGCGGAATCGTGTAGGTCTGTGTTGCGACGTCGGAGGTATTTCCAGCCGTATCCTTGGCGAAGTACTTCAGGGTCATGGGGCCGGGCCCATTGAACGTTATTGGCGCGGTGTACACCAGGCCGGCTGTGAGGGGATCGGTGCCGTCTGCGGTGTAACGGATTTCCGCTGGTTCGTTGGCGGACAACGTGATGGTGGTACCTGCAGGATAGGCGCCCCCTACAGGGTTGGCTGTCACAACAGGTTTGGTGATGTCAGGGCCCGTGGAGTACGTCTGGGTGGCCACGACCGAGGAATTGTTGGCGCCGTCAACGGCGAAGTACTTCAGGGTCATCGGGCCATTCAGCGGGATGGGGCTGGCGTACTTGCTGCTCGCCGTCGTGGGGTTGCTGCCGTCCGTGGTGTAGTAGATCGTCGCCGTCTCATTGGCGGTGAGGGTGATGGATTGACCCACAGCGTATGTTCCACCCGGAGGCGTCGCAGTGACCACGGGGGCAACGTTGTCCGTTCCCAGATACGCCTCAAACTCGGCCAGACCGGCGTTGGTGGTGCTGGAGCTGACTGAGGTGATGTTCAAACGCACAGAGCTCACGGTCTTTGCCGGGAAGTTGATGGTGAGTCCGGAGCCATTATTGGGAAGGGCAGGGACTGTCACTGTGCTTCCGTCCGAGAACAACAGGTTTCCTCCGGTGATTTGGTCCGAGAGGAGCGGCCGGTCGAACAAGGTCACCGCGTTGATGGTCCTTGTGGGGGAGAAGTTGTATTGAATCCAACTGCCTGCCTTTTCGCCGGCTGTTACCCACTCACGGGTTGCGTCCATGGGAGCGCCCCAGTCGTACCCATCCCGGGCCTTCTCCGGACTCTGGGCTGCTGCTTTCTGGGATGACGCCGTGACGGTGGTCCCTGCAGATTTCGCGGCATTGCCCACCCACTCAATGGCTGTGATGTATTGCCGCTTCAGCCACTCGTCGTAGGGGGAATCGGGGCAACCTTCGCCGGGACTGCTGCAGATATACATGTCGAAATCCGCGAATCGCACGAAGGTGTCCACCTTCGCAGTGAGTTCAGCACCCGTCACATTCTGGGGGTACTCGTCAATCACGTACGCATCGTAGGCCAGGGAAGTGTGGGGGCCGGTGTAGCTGCGGGTAGCCAACTGGGCGAATTTGGCGGTTGCCCARTGGTCGCTGTGGTCGTAGGGGTTGTTAAAGTTGCCGGTCCAATCCTGGGTACGGAACGTGGTCGGTTGGAAGTTGGCCACCAGCCGGTTCAACGCAGTCTGGAACTGGGACTTGGTGAACGTGGCGGCATTGTCCACGGGCCTGATGGAGGAAAGCCGTCCATCCCAGAGTTTGAGAATGCTCTGGTCGTTGTACGCCGCACTGCCATCACCATTCGGGAAACCATCGGGGAGCCGCATGAACACCACAGAGATGTTGGGCGCGCCATTGAGGGTTTGCATAGTCAGCGGCCGGTTGGGAACGCCTGCGTCCGAGGTGGTCCACGAATCAGACACCCCTGCCATCTTGGAGTAACTGGCCCTGATTCCAGCTTCCAGGCCCTTCCAGTACGAAGCGCCCTCGCCGGCCTCGCCCGCAGTGGTGAACACGGTTTGGACGCAGCGTTTGGCCTGGATATCCCTCATGAAATCGGGGCTCAGGAAAATCAGGTCATCGTCCGTGTGGGCCACGATCTGCATGGCGCCGCCGGTTCCTGCGCACGGCGGTACGGCTGACACCGCAGGGGTGGCGGAAAATGCGACGAGTCCCGCGAAGGCCAGAGCCGGACTAAAGATAAAACCCAGAAGGCTGAAAAAATGAGCTTGCCGATTCGCACGACGGACGTATTTTGGACGGTCCACAACCATGCTCCTTTGAGCAGATGTTGGGCCCCCCAGCCGGCAAACTTACGACGCCCATCGGGACGTCATTCGAATGGAGTTATGCGCTAGCCGAGCTCTCAGAGGAACGGAAAGCGATGCAGTGAGCGCTACTGTACTCCTCCGGGCCGGGCCTGAACAGGGTTCCGGCACACTTCCACGAACGCTTTAAAAGGCGCCAACCGTTCCGCATCCGGAAGCTGGGAAGCTTCCGGATGCCACTGCACGGAGGCAACCCAACGGGAAGGATCTTCAAGCGCTTCCACCGTGCCGTCGTCGGCGATCGCCGTCACCATCAGGCCTTCACCCACCCTGGCCACGGCCTGGTGATGCCCGGAAGCGATCTTGATGGACGTCCCTTCCGGCGCGCCATAGAGGGCGGCGGTCTTCGAACCGGGTACCAGCACGACGTCGTGCCATGCCCACTCATTGGCCGCGGGATCGTGGGGATTCAATCCATTGTGGTTGACGGCCGACGGTGCCATGTCCTGGATCAACGTCCCGCCGTAAAGCACGTTCAACAACTGATGGCCGCGGCAGATCCCCAGCAGCGGAAGGCCGGCGTCGATCGTGGCCCGGGCGACGTCAATGTCCAGGTGATCCTGTTCCGGATTGACGTCATATACCGAGTCCTCCGGATCCTGGCCATAAAGACGCGGTTCCAGGTCCCCGCCACCGGGCAGCAGCACGCCGTCGAGCGTTTTCATGACGGAGGCCAGACGCCCGGCGCTGTCGGCCGAAATGGGGGTCAGCAACACCGGCTGTGCACCGGCTTCACGGAGCAAATCCACAATAAAGGTGAACAGTTGGTTGGCTTCGCCCACGCGGGCGTCGGGATTGTCCGAGCTGCTAAGGCGGACCGGAACTCCGATACGCGGCCGGGCGCCGGCGCCGCCCTCATCTGAAGTCTTCATGCTTCATCATGCAACGGAACATCGCCCACACGTAAACGGGACGCAAGCCGCTGAGCGCTACTACGCTGATGCCATGAATCCCTCCGGTGCCTTGAACCCAAGTCCACGGACGCTCGACGTCGAAAGCATCGTCCATTTCGACAAGCTGGTCAGTTCCGGGGCCGGGTCCATGCACGGCTGGCACGCACAGTCGCTGGACCTCCGCGGACGTTCACGGGAACTAAAAATGATGGACCCGCAGGGCGCTATCTTCCTGGGATGCACATTCGACGACGGCATCGAGGAGAGCCTGCGAAGCCGCGGCGCGCTCATCTTTCCCAAGATGCGCGGCGTACCGTTCAACCCGTACCGCGGCACCCTCTACACAGCAAGGGAACTCTACGAGGACATTTCCGCTACCGAGTATGAAGCCACCCTGGACGCAAGGATTTATGAGTGGAGCATCCTTCCAGGCAAGCGGGCAAGCCTGGACGCGACGCTCGCCGCAGCCCTCCACGACCACGCCATTGGCGATGCCCTGGACGAACTGCTGCAAGACGGTGAGCTATCCGGTACCAAGCTGGTAGGCGTCATGGGAGGACACGCCGCCCAGCGCGGAACCAAGGAATTCGACGACGCCGCGCGGCTGGGTCGCTTGCTCGCGCAAGCCGGATTCACGGTAGCCACCGGCGGTGGTCCCGGCGCTATGGAAGCAGCCAATATGGGCGCCTACCTCAGCGGACTGCCAGACGCCGATTCCACCGCAGCCCTGCAAACGCTCGCTTCCATCCCCGGGTTCAGGCCCTCGGTGACGGCTTGGGCGCGGCAAGCAGCCGCCGTCGTCGAACGTTACCCGGAAGGCACCGCGACGCTCGGCATACCCACGTGGTTCTACGGCCACGAGCCACCAAACCTGTTCGCAACCCACATCGCGAAGTACTTCGCCAACGCGATCCGGGAAGCGATCCTCCTGGAGCTTTGCAACGGTGGGATCGTGTTCCTGCCGGGTTCCGCCGGAACCGTGCAGGAGATCTTCCAGGACGCCTGCGAAAACTATTACGGCGCCCCCGAAACCATCACTCCCATGGTCCTGGTGGGCCGCGATCATTGGGAACAGACCTACCCGGCGTGGCCGATGCTGCGGAGCCTCGCTGCCGGGAGGCCCATGGCGGAGAGGATCTTCCTGGTGGACACTGTGGAGGATGCGCTCGCAGTCGTGGCCGCGGGCTAGATGTATTGCCCACGGAGGTTGGTGACGCGGCTGGCTGGTGGCTGACCTTTGAGTGAGGTGTGGCCTCGATGATGATTGTAGTGATGGAGCCAGTCCGCGAAGGCGGCAACACGCTCGGTCTCTGATCGGTACGGGCGGGAGTAGG
>NZ_JBFRDV010000050.1:0-5956 GCF_052113945.1 Paenarthrobacter sp. RAF54_2 | reverse complement strand
GCCGCAGCCCCCTACACCTGCACCGGGACCAAGACCACCGTCATGGCCTCCGCCCCGGTGATCACCGCGAACAAGGTCCTGAACAACCTGACCGCCCTCACCTCGGCCAAAACCGACTACCTCAAGGTCACCACCGCGTTCCCCACCACCGCCAACGACACCTTCCAGGCCGCCACCAGCACCATCGGCTTCGCCTTCACCGGCACCCAACGCACCGAAACCACCAAGTAAGACCGGTCAAGTAGCAGCACCTCAAGCTTCACCGCTCCAAGCCTCAGCACCTCAAGCATCACCACAGAGCTCCGCCGGGCCTGGTCGGGCGCCCCCCTGCCCGATCAGGTCCGCCGGTATTTCCTGAGCCAGACTTGAGGATTTCCCGCAAGAAGCCTGAGCTAGATAGCCCAGACTTTCAATCAGAAGATAACCAACACCGGAAGGAACGCCAGGACCATGAGCACACTGACCAGCATCAGCGGATCCGCCCTCAAAGGCCGGCGTTCAGCCGCAAAGCTTGCAAAGACGTCAATGACTTTAGAGACCATCGAGGTGCGGCAGCCAGCAGCGGCATGTACGACCACCGCCGTCGAAACCCCTGCTCAAGCCGCCGAGACCCCCGCGAAAGCCGCCACGGCATCAGGAGCGTTTCGCCGTATCGCTACTAAGACGATGAAGTTCCTCGGCTTCAGCATGCTGGCCATGGCGGCCTTGGTTTTCCTCTTCCTGGCGATCGGGCCGCGCATCCTGGGCTACCAAACCTCCACGATGCTGACAGGGTCGATGGCGCCGTTGATCAACCCGGGCGACGTCGTCGTGACCGTTCCGACGCCGATCGTCGACCTCAAGGTGGGCGACATCATCACCTACCACATCCCCGTTGAAGACCAGCGGGTGGAGACTCATCGCATCACCGAGATCACCGCTACAGCCGATGGCAGCGTAGCCGTCCAGACCAAGGGCGATGCGAATAATGGCATCGATCCATGGATCGCCACCCTGCAGGGCAAAACGGTGGATAAGCAGATCGCAACCATCCCTTACGTCGGGAATGCCATTCGTGCCCTCCGTGAACCGCTCGTCCTGAACATCCTGATGTATGGAGCGCCCGGGATCCTGGTCATCGGAATGCTCGCCTCCATCTGGAGTAAGGACCCCAGCAAGTCGACGTTGGAAGACACCGCGCAGCCACAAGCAGCCAGCCATGACTGACGAGGCAGACGGTCAGGTTCCGGCTCTGGAACCGTGCAGGTTGCAGGCCCTGGCCGATGAAATGGGAGACCCCACCCCGGCGTTGCGTTTCCTCTCCACTTACCTTTCGATGTTGCCTGGCAGACTACTGAGGATCTCCAACGGCCTCTGCCAACACGACGCCGATGCCAGCATGGATGCTGTGCTGAGCCTCAAGATCTCCTCGGCAATGGTGGGCGCGCTTGAGACTGAGGACCAGTGCAAGGCCATCGAGTCGATGATCCGCGAGGAACACTTCGACTACGCCGTCCAGGCACTTCCGGCGCTCCGCCAATATACCGATCGCTGCTACGCGGCCGGACCGCAGCTGTTGGGCAAGGCCCGCGAGTCGCTTCACCCACAGTCCGGAAAGTTGGAGGGCCAGCGGAGCACTTAGCGTCGTACCGGCGGTTACCGTTCTCCCGCTGGCACGGGCTCAGGACTTTTGACCTGATGAGGCACCAGGAGCAGCGCTGCGACAGCCAAAACTCCCGCTGCGGCGAACACGTAGAAGCCGGCGGGATAGGCAATGTTTGCGGCCACCAGTGTTCCAGTCACGGCAGGACCAACAATCGCGCCAAGGCGTCCGACGCCGGCAGCGAACCCGAGTGCCGTTCCCCGGAGTCGCGCCGGAAACAGCTGACTTACCCATGCGTAGACCAGAACCTGCGAGCTGAAGACGAAGACGCCGGTGACGAACACCGCGGCGTTGAGCAGGAACTCACTCTGGATCTTCACGCTGAGGACGGCCAGGAACACTGCTGAAAGCCCGAACCACAGCAGCACTATCTTCTTGGTTCCATGCCGGTCGGCAAGAATTCCGGCTAAAACCAGCCCGGCCACGGCGCCGAGGTTGAGGACCAGCAGCAGCGTCAGGCCTGTGCTCACGGTGTAACCCGCAGCTGCCATCAACTGCGGCAACCACGTGTTCAAGCCATAAACCAGCAACAAACCCATGAACGACGCGATGCCAATGCCCACGGCCACCAGCGGATACGGCTTTTGCAGGAGGTCGCGGAACCCGGTCTTTTGCTTGCCGTCCGTGGAAGGCACGACGCCGGGTGCCGCCTTTGTCGTTTCGTCCACCTTGACGGGGGCTGCTTCGGGGAGCGACTCCGGCAGTTTTGCCCACAGGAATGGAAGGAGCGCCA
This sequence comes from Paenarthrobacter sp. RAF54_2, assembly GCF_052113945.1. Classification (NCBI taxonomy): domain Bacteria; kingdom Bacillati; phylum Actinomycetota; class Actinomycetes; order Micrococcales; family Micrococcaceae; genus Paenarthrobacter; species Paenarthrobacter sp. RAF54_2. Next base: position 3,581 of record NZ_JBFRDV010000050.1, on the reverse strand, counting down.
GCCCTGCGATGCCGCCAATGATAAACATGAGGCGCCAGTTGGGGACCACGAGGATGGCCAGGAACGCTGTCGCAACAGCGCCTACGTGGTAGCCGGTCATGGTCCGCGTGGTCGACTTTCCGGCTGATCCTGCCGGTGCGTAGTCGTTCATGTACGCGAGGGCGGCGGGAAGGCAAGCGCCGAGCCCGAGGCCTGCCAGAAGGCGCAGGATCGAGAAGACCGCCACGTTGGGTGCGAAAGCGACTCCGATTGTGAAGAGTGAGAAGCCCGCTACGCAGGCGATCAAGAGCTTCCGTCGGCCGAACTTATCGGACAGCGGAGCGATAAACAGTGCGCCGAGTCCCACGCCTACCAAGGAGATAGTTGCAGCGAAGGTAGCTCCAACGGCGTCAAAGCCTATGTCGCCGGTCTTGATGAGCGTTGGAATCACAGTCCCCAGGACCACCAGGTCGAAGCCGTCCAAGACCATGGCAAGCCAGCAAAGCCAGACTGGCCATTGGGAGCGGCGGGCAGATGGCATCGTTGGCATAGTGTCCTCGGGAGTTCGTCGTGAAGTGGATGTGGCCAGCAGAACGGCCGGTCAGTTATGAGAGTTGTATCACCGACGGGAGTAACCTGAAGCACGTTCTACCATTGAATGGAAGACGTGCACTGACGTTTGGTAGAAGAGGCGTCTGACATAGGAACAGCAGCAAGGAGCGCATCGTGGCCAACTCAGCATCTGGCGACTCCGTGGTGGATCGCGTAGTTCGGGTGATTGAGGCGTTCCCCGAGGGCGCCACCTCCCTGCAGCTGAGCGAACTCGCCGACAGGTCCGGCCTCCCGTTGTCGTCCGCCCACCGGCTGGTGCGGCAACTCTCCGAGCATGGCTTGCTGGAACTTGGTGCTGGCGGGAACGTTCGGCTCGGGCTCCGATTGTGGGAACTCGTCAACAGAAATTCGCCCACGCTCGCACTCCGCCAAGCGGCCATGCCCTTCATGGAGGATATTCAGCAAGTCTTGAACCAGAACGTAAACCTCGCAGTGCTTGAGGGCTGGGAGGCGCTGTTCGTGGAGCGACTTTCGCGTCGTGGCTCCGTTGCCAACCGAGCCCGCGTGGCCGGTCGCATGCCGGTCCACATTTCCTCCGCCGGCCTGGCGCTGATGGCACACCAGTCCCGAGAATTGCAGGCGGAGTACCTCGAGCAATTCCATGACCCGGCTGGAAAGGTAACTTCCGACGTCGTGCGGCACCTGTTGGCGGAGGCCGCGCAGCTGGGCTATGCGCAACTGGCGGGCGTCGTTGATCCGGATACTTGGGGTATCGCGGTGCCGGTGATGAACGGCAAGCGGCCCACTGTAGCGGCCCTTGGCGTGGTGGTGCCCTTGGCTGAGATGCGGCTGCAGGCCCTCGTTCCGGCGCTACAGACCGCTGCCCGGGGCATAGGCAGACAACTTAGGGATTGATATGGGTTTCCGTTGAACGGAATCCATGTAACGTCGGTCACCCGGCACGCGCCACACTGATTCCAGGCTCATCCCGTCCTAGCGGGACCGCAACGAAGCGAGGAACACCATGGCACGCACTACCGTTACTACTCAAGTCGCCATCATGGGCGCAGGACCAGCCGGGCTCATGCTCTCCCACTTGCTGGCCAAGCAAGGCATCGAATCCGTGGTGGTGGAGGTCCGCAGCCGCGAACAGATCCACCAAACTGTTCGCGCCGGCATCCTGGAACATGGCACTGTCAACCTGCTGGTGGACTCCGGCGTCTCAGACCGGGTGCTGCGCGAAGGTGACCGCCACGATGGCATCGAGTTGCGATTCAACGGCGAAAGTCACCGCATCAACTTCAAAGAGTTGGTTGGTGAGTCCGTGTGGTTGTACCCGCAAACGGACGTTTTCGCCGACCTCGCCGCACGGCGCGAGGCCGACGGGGGCGACGTTCGGTACAGCGTCACGGACACCACGGTTCATGATCTCGAGGGCAAACCGAAAGTTTGGTTCACCGATTCCGACGGTCAGGAGTTTGAGATCCAGGCCGACTTCCTCGTTGGCGCTGACGGGTCTCGCAGTCACTGCCGCTTCCAGATCCCCGAAGCCAACCGAAAGTGGTTCTTCCACGAATACCCGTTCGCTTGGTTCGGTATCCTGGCCGAGGCTCCGCGCAGCTCTGACGAACTGATCTATGCAAACTCCGAGCACGGTTTTGCCTTGATCAGCCAGAGAACCGAGACAGTACAGCGCATGTACTTCCAGTGCGACCCCAAGGAAAACGTGGCCGACTGGGACGATGAACGCATCTGGTCCGAATTGCGCAAACGTGTAAACGGCAACGGCTTTGAGCTCAACGAAGGCCCTGTCCTGGAAAAGATGGTCCTGCCGTTCCGAAGCTTCGTTCACACTCCGATGCGCCACGGCAATCTTTTCCTTGCCGGCGATGCCGCACACACCGTCCCGCCCACCGGCGCCAAGGGCCTTAACCTCGCGATACACGACGTGAAGGTGTTGTTCGAAGGCTTGGACTCCTTCTACTCCACCGGTTCCACCGCACTGCTGGATTCCTACAGCGACCGCGCCCTGGACCGTGTGTGGAAGGCTCAGCATTTCTCTTACTGGATGACCTCCATGCTGCATACCGTTCCCGGCGCAGGGGACTTCGACCGTGCACGTCAGCTGGGCGAGCTGCATTCCGTGGTCTCGTCCGAGCACGCCAAGGCGTACCTGGCAGAGTCATACACGGGCTGGCCGACGTCGCGGTAAGGCTTCGTCGCGGCTGAGTTTAGTGCCGCGGCTCAGCTTACGTCCGGGGCACAGCTTACGTCCGGGGCTTAGTTTACGAGCGCTCGACGGCGCGCTGTCACTTCGGTCAGTCGCCTTCGGGCTGTCACCTTCGGCTGTGAGCTTTTGGCGTCAGTTAGATGGCCACTGCTGTTTAGCCAGTCAGCCGGGGCGCAATTGAACGCGACACACTCCTATGTTCTGAGGGGTGTGTGGTGGTGGTTGCGTCGGGGTGTTTGTTTGGGGTCGATGTGTGGTGGTGGGGTGAACCAGGGCGCGCCGGTGGTCATGTCGATCCGCCACTGTTCTTTGTGGATGACGTGGTGGTGGTGGCTGCAGAGCAGGGTGCCGTTCTCGGTTCCTGTGGTGCCGCCGTGTGACCAGTAGGTGATGTGGTGGGCTTCGCACCAGGGAGCGGGCATGGTGCAGTCGGGGAACGCGCAGCCGCCGTCGCGGGCGGTGATGGCTTTGCGGATGTGGGGTGGGAAGATCCTGCTGGTGCGGCCGATATCCAGGACGCGGGAGTCGGTTCCGAGCAGGACGGGGAGGATATCGGCGTCGCAGGCGATTTTGCGGATGGTGTTGGGGTGCATCGGACCCAGGAACGTTGCTGTGCCGGTGCTGAGTCGTTGGTGGTCGGTGGATCGTTCGAAGAGGTCGCGTTCGTCGATGGTGAGGGTGAGTTGGGGTCGGAGTCCGCCGTTGGCTGGCAGTTTCCCGGTGGTCATCGCGACGGCACAGGCTCCGACGAGTCCGTCGAGGAGTTTCATGGGGCGGGAACGCCGGTCCAGATCCGGTCCGGTGGGATTACTATCCGTGG
>NZ_JBFRDV010000049.1:0-7656 GCF_052113945.1 Paenarthrobacter sp. RAF54_2 | reverse complement strand
GGACGGGATCCGGCCGGGATAGAGAAGATGATTGAGATCAAGCTCTCCTTCGATACGGACTATGCCCTGGCGCTGGAAAACACCCGGTTCTGGGCGCCGCTGTCACTGAGCCCGGAACAGAAAGCCGGCCTGGAGGACCCTGCGGCCATGGCAGCCGCCGCGGACGCGCTGCCCATCGAACAGGTCGCCAAGSGCTGGATCGTCGCCTCGGATCCGGAGCAGGTCATGGACCAGCTCATGCCCTACGTAGAGGCAGGGTTCAATCACCTGGTCTTCCACGCCCCGGGCCATGACCAGCAACGGTTCCTGTCCCAGTTCGCCGAACACCTCCTGCCGCATCTCAACCCGGGCGTCATGTCCTTCGCTGAGCTGCAGCGACTCCGCCCGGCAGCCGCTTCGATGGGCATGATGCTCGAGACCACGGCCACGAGACTCTGGAGCGAGCGCGGGGGAGTGCACTTCGGGTCCCCGGAGAAGGACCCTGCTCTAAGGATGAGGGTGCCAGGTACACGAGACCATCGTCCAGAACTTCCGCGCGAAACCGCACACTGYGATGCGAGGCTTCGATGTATTGCATGCCAAGCGACAACGTTTCCGATGTTTGAAATCGGATCGAGAACGGGATCATCAATGTCACATAGACAGTGACAACCACCCAACTCGTCCCCGCTATAGGCCAGCAGAAAGCCCAGACCAAATATTGTGGCATTTCCCAGGGGCATCGCGGCCAAAAAGTACACGATCGCCTGCAATGGTGCGAAGCGGCGCCCGTATACCAGTATTGCCGAGCACAGGAAGTCGATGGAGATGGGAATCATGATCGAGGTCAATGAGAATCCGATGCCTTGCACCGCATCGCGAACCGCCCGCGAATCCCATGCGTCACAGAAGATCTTCTTGTGTTAATGATCTCATCGCATACGGCGTCCTTGACGCGTGATCTGGTACAAACGGGATCACGATGTCTGGCTGGGCTGTTTATGATCTGACCACAGTGCAGCAGCCAACAGAACGCAGGCAGAAATCAGCGTCGATCTTCTCATGAAGAGTACCGGCCGCGCGCCAACTTCTTCGCTGCAGCGGCGAAGGCTGGAGGGCGAACTCATCGTTCGAGGATCAACGGCGTATGCGCCCGCCTTGTTGTAGGCTACGTTCCGAGCAGTTGAGCAAAGGCCGGTCAGGGGCCAGATTTCCCTGAGGCATCCGAAAAAGAAATGCTGGCGGCTGCCGCCGTTGCGAGACCTTTGAACTGGAAGTACTGCCGCATTCCACCTGTGCCCGGCCAAACGCTGCCATCAAATCCCAAACGCCGGCTTACGGCTCGGAACCCACGGAGGTGGACAAACTATTGATTGCGCGCGCCAATATCGGAAGTGCATTCGAGACTTGGTCCAACTCTGACGAGCTCATTTGGCGAGTCATTTCCACCATGATGCGAGTCCTGGCCAGACGTACCGCCCGGTAAGCTGCCTTACCTTCATCCGTCATCGACACAAGATAAGCACGAGAGTCCGATTCATCGGTTGTTCTACTGACGTAGCCAGCTGTCACCGCTGCCGCTACCTGCCGGCTGAGGGTGGACCTGTCGAGTCCAAGACGATTTGCGAGATCAGAGATCCGGAGCGTCCCAGTAGCTGACAATCGAGTGAGTATCGAGATCATGGAGCGATCTATCGAGACGCCCGACCTCTCCACTAACAGTGCGTGGAACTCATAGAGAGACCAGCGAATGATAGATCCCAACGCCTCATCAATCACGCGCTGATTTGGATTAAGCTCAACGGTATCGCCGACCGATGCTGTCTTTCCCATAAGTGCCCTTCCTCGTTTCCAAACTTGTCATGGCCTATGTTATGGCGGACGCTGATTTCCCTCCCGGCCACAACGCTCAACCCTAAAAATGCGCACGCGGGCGGTCCCTAGCCTTTACGGGTCGGACTAAGCAGTTGAATGCACAACACACGAATAGAATATCCAGCCCTCGTCTCAACACATCGATCCATGCGTCAGATTGAGGTTGGCATCGGTGTCACCAATACACCCGCGGTGGTCAAGCCCCACTCTGGCTTACAACCGCTTCGCCCGCACACTGACATGGCTGTGCATTAACGCCACCAACCTCGTGCGGGGGAGTTGACGCTGAGTCAGTTGCCCTGACGCTGTGTTTCAGAAGGCGGGCTTCGCGCCGCGTTTGAATCTCCTCGCAGTCCGGCAAAATCATTTAATGCTGGCTACGGCTGATGTCCGTCGGCTCAACTTGGGCAGCCGACAATACACTCCGCGCCGATAGTGCTGCCCTCCAGGCAGTTCTTGCGGAATGAGCCATACCTCATGGCCTCGGGATACTTCAAACATTTGGCGAGGGCTATTGCCGTCTACCACAATCCAGAGTGCAGAGGAGTCGGGCATCGCGATGATCCTTTGGCAGCTTCGGCCTCTCGCCCTGAGTTTTTCACGCAGGAGATTCCTGGTCGTAGCCCGCAGCCCAGGATCGCACACATGCCACGTCGTCCTGAAGCTGCGAGGCGAGTTGATCGATTCGGTGAAATTTTCGTTTGGCGGCGAAGGTAGGAGTTGAGAGTTACCAAGTCAATGCGACCTTACAAGTCCCCGCTGTATTCAAGAAGGTGAGTTTCCAGTAGCCGCGTTCCTTTACAGTACTGTAATTCTGTCCCTCCATTCGATGACCGCAGCGGTAACGCTGTGATCTGGGGGAATCTGTAATCCGGCCTTCATTGAGCCTCCCATCGACGATTTCGTTGGTCTGATGTGCTCTGTCGCGACGGTCATTTCTTGGTTACAGATCCTGTCAGCGACGCAATTGGCCGCAGAAGGATGGGCTGGGCGGATACCCACAGCACCGCCATGAGCACGAGGGCTCCGGCGAAGAACCAGAAGCCGACCCAACTCTCGTCGTTCCGCCCGGCGAATATGTGGTTGAGATTGCGCAATGCACCGGTGGCGAACACGAGGGTCACGTGGCCGATGATGAACAGCCCGAAGTAGAGCATCACGGGGAAGTGGATCGCCCGAGCTAACTCGACGCGGTATACCTTGTTGATTTTGGCGTCCTTAGGCCACGCGCCCGACATGCGGATGCCGGTGATGATTGAAAACGGGGCGGCGATAAAAACGGTCACGAAGTATGTGATCATTTGTAGGCTGTTGTATGACACCCAGGCATTTTCAAGCGGCCAGTCGAGAGATGCATACTGCAACGCGGCCGACAATGCGTTGGGGATATGCTCCCATGAGGTAGGCACCAACCGTTGCCACTGGCCTGTCGAGAACAGTAGGACGTAGAAAGCGATTCCGGTAACGACCCACAGCGAATTAAGGCTCAGATGCAGCCACAGGTCGAGACTGATCTTGTTTGGCTTGCCCTTGGTGTGGATGAGTCCCCGATTGTTTCGGGTCCAGTAGGCGGGGGGGCGCTCGGTGGTGCGTACGTGCCAACCGCTGCGGATAATCATCAGGATCAGCAGCATGTTGAAAAAGTGGCTCCATTGCAACCACTCGGGGAAGCCCTCGGGTGCTCCGGGTGGCAGTTGGAAGTGGCCAGGGTAGTTGGTCAGGAACGATTGCACTCCGGAGAGACTGCGCAGCCACTGTGCGCCGAACACAATCGCAGTGAGCAGGACCAACGCAGCTGGGATCACCCACACAAGCGTGAACCAGCGGCTGCGCTTGCCCTTCTTCTGCAGAGTGCTGCTCGTCATTTCTGCCGCGCCTTGATTCCCTCGACAAGCTTCGGTACTACTTTGAAGAGATCTCCGACGATGCCGAAGTCAGCGATGTCAAAGATGGGGGAGTCGTTGTCCTTGTTGATGGCGACGATTGTCTTTGCAGTCTGCATTCCGGCCCGGTGCTGGACCGCACCCGAGATGCCGAGCGCTATATAGAGTTGCGGTGACACCGTAATGCCGGTCTGCCCTACCTGGTAGGAATGCGGCACATATCCGGCATCCACGGCGGCCCGTGATGCACCCACGGCAGCACCGAGCACGTCGGCGAGGTCTTCCACAATCGAAAAATTCTCCTTTGAGCCGACACCGCGGCCACCTGAGACGACAGTGGTCGCCTCCCGCAGGTCGGGGCGGGTGGACGCGATCGTCTCGTCGTTCACTGCAGTGATGGCTGTGGACTTCGATGTGTCGACCTCGATGGAGACAATGCTGGTCTCGGAGGCTGCTCCGGGCGCGACATTCTCGATCACACCGAGCCTTACCGTCGCGATAGTCAGGCCTCCGGTGACCGTACTATTGGTGTTGTAGGCACCCCCGAACACTGAATGAGACCCGACGACCCTGTCACCGTCGGCGTGCACGCCGACGACATCGAGCAGTAGCGCTGCGCCGGTGCGGACCGCCAGTCGACCCGCGACCTCAGCCCCGTCCAGAGTATTCGCGGTCAGCACAGCAGTTGGTGTGTACTCGGTCACCGCAGCCTGAAGCGCGGCAACCTGGGCGACTGCGACTGTGGTCGTCGCGGAATCAGTTTCGGCGATGTATATTCGCGCTGCACCCAACTCACGGAGACGCGAGGACACCGTGGCACCTTGCCCGGCCGCGACGGCTGCAACCGCAACAGGCGTGCCTATGGAGCCGGCAGCACCGATCAACATCTCCGACGAACGACGGATCGTGCCCGCGGGGGAGACCTCGATGAAAGCAAGAACGTTTGACATCGTGATTTTCTCCAAATCTATTAGGGGCTTAAAGGAGTCGCTCGGCAACGAGGAATTCAATAAGCTTGTCGGCTGCAACGCCCTCGTCGTGGATTTTCGTGCCGGCCTGGCGGGCGGGACGTGCCGCAGTGGAAAGGACGATCGAGCGGGCCAGACCGGGGAAAGAAGGATCGATTCCGAGGTCAGGTAGCGAGGTCACGTCGATCTTCTTGCGTTTGGCCGAAATAATTCCTTTGAAGCCGGGGAAACGTGCCTCGTCTGCGCTCTCGGTGATGGACACGACGGCCGGGAGTGTCGCCCACACTTCGCGTGTACCGGACTCGGTAGCCTGTGTTCCTGTCACCTCGTTGCCCACCTGCAGTCCGTTAAGCGAGGCCAGATATGACAGCCCCAGATGCTCCGCGACCATGGCGGGGATAACACCACCCCGGCCATCCGTCGATGCATCTCCGGCCAGAACCAGATCAACACCGCCTACGCGCTCCACCGCCCTTGCGATGACCAGGGCGGAACGTACGGCATCCGCTCCCACCAACTGATCATCGAGAACGTGCACTCCGGAATCGGCTCCCATCGAAAGTGCTTTCCTAATGGACGCTGTTGCCGATTCCGGACCCATCGACAGGACTATTACCTCCGTCGTCTCGTCGGCGTCCTTCCGCTGCAGGGCGACCTCGATTGCTCGCTCGCTGATCTCATCGATAACTGCGTCGCTCCGCTCACGATTGACCCGGCCGTCGGTCAGCAGGGTGCGCTCCCCATAGGTGTCAGGCACCTGCTTCATTAGTACAACTATTTTCACTGGCTACTCCTTTGAAACGTGGATATCCCGACGGTGGTCGGGCGGCGGCTGCCTGCTAGAGGCGAGGCGCAAACGGGCTCCCATAGCGAACATTGCCGGTGTTACCGTTGCAGAAGGCATTTTGGACGACCTCGAAGAGGTCCCTTCAGGGTCGAAGTATGACCCGGGCTCATGGCCAAAATTGCCTCAGGCCGGCACTTAGGCGAATCGTGCTCTAGAAGCCGAGGTCGCGGCCGATGATGTTCTTCATGATCTCATTTGAGCCTGCCCAGATCTTAGTGACGCGGGCATCCTTCCAGGCGCGGGCGACGCGATATTCGTTCATAAATCCGTAGCCTCCGTACAGCTGGACGCAGTGGTCGAGAACCTCATTCTGTACGTCCGCGGCCCACCACTTGGCTTTTGCTGCATCGACGGCGGAGAGCTCTCCGCGGACTTGCGCAGCGACACACTGGTCGACGTATGCCTGGGTCACCTCAGTCTTTGTCACGAGTTCCGCGAGCAGGAATTTGTTGTGCTGGAACGACCCAATCGCTTGACCGAAGGCTTGGCGATCGCGTGCATACTCAATCGTCTCGTCGAGGATCTGCCGGGCGTGTGCAAGATTGGTTACGGCGGCGCCGATGCGCTCCTGTGGAAGTAGTTCCATCATGTGGCCGAATCCGCCGTTGAGGCTTCCGATCAGGTGGTCCTCAGTGAGGTGGACATTGTCGAAGTAGAGCTCGGCGGTGTTGGCCTCAGGTTGACCCACCTTATCGAGTGGCGTTCCGCGGCTGAAGCCCGGCATCGACGCTTCGACAGCGAAGAGAGAGATTCCCTTCCCGCGGCTATCTGGAGTCGTTCGGGCGGCCACGATGATGAGGTCCGCAGAACCTCCGTTGGTGATAAAGATCTTGGATCCGTTGAGAATCCAGCCACCCTTCGGGTCCTTTACGGCAGAGGTTCGCAGGGCGGCCAAGTCGGAACCGGCGGACGGCTCTGTCATGGCGATCGCCGTCACGATCGAGCCGTCGCAGAACCCGGGCAGCCAGCGTTTACGCTGCTCAGGCGTTGAGAGCTTAACGAGATACGGTGCGACCACATCGAAATGAATGCTCATCGACGATGCAAGGGCAAGGTTCACTTTGGCTAGCTCTTCGAGCAGTACCGCATTGAACCGATAGTCGGCAGCTTCGCTTCCGCCGTACTCCTCAGGAACCTCAAGGCCAAGGAAGCCGTGCTTGCCTGCGTCCTGCCAGACTTCGCGCGGAATTCGTTTGCATGCGGCATGCTCATCAACATTGGGGCTAATGGAACGCCGAATAAATTCGGCGACCGAGCTGCGGAAGGCCTTATGGTCATCCTCGTAGAGTGTGCGCTCAATCATGGGGGATAAGTTCCTAGGGTGTCTGCCTTGATGGACTAGTGGCCTTGCCTTGGGCGAAGGTGGTGCTGCCGCACTTAGCGACGATCCCAAGGCGGCCATATTGATTGTATAATACACCTAATACTTGCTCCCTAGGAATGTCCACCAAGATTTGCGACCATCCAGCGCCGGTTGTCTGTGAAATTGACTGAGAATGGCAGGTCCGCGAGTTCCTTCACGCGGTTCACGAGTTGCAGGTTGTGCGTGAAGTTCTCGCCTTGGAAACGAGGGGAGCTTCCCAATCCTCGATTTTCATTTCTGGATACGATACCATCACTTCGTGGATGCGATTCCACAGTGTCTCTACATTGCAGTTGGTCCCGTGGTAAGCCATCGAACGCACATCCCGGGCGACCCTGTACCTGTTTCCACCGGTCATGGATCAGGACCCGGTGAGGACTCTTGCCCTCCAGCACCCTCGACCACGATAGCTCGAACCATATATCTCTACGAGAGGAAGGCGCCCATGGCGTCGACAATTGACGACTGGTCAACGGACATAGCGGAAGTGCGCGACGACGACGTTCTCATCCGCGGCCACCTGCTGACGACGATGATTGGCAAGCGCAGCTTCGGTGAGCTCGCATACCTCCTCATCAGTGGCCGGTGGCCAACGCATGGCCAGGCCCACGTCCTGGAGGCCATCATGGTTTCGGTCATGGAGCATGGCATCTCGCCAACGACCACGGTCACGCGAATGATGGCCTCGTACGGGAATCCTATCCAGGTAGGAATCGCTGCTGGGATGCTCACCATCGGTGA
>NZ_JBFRDV010000048.1:0-12073 GCF_052113945.1 Paenarthrobacter sp. RAF54_2 | reverse complement strand
CCATCGAACAGGTCGCCAAGCGCTGGATCGTCGCCTCGGATCCGGAGCAGGTCATGGACCAGCTCATGCCCTACGTAGAGGCAGGGTTCAATCACCTGGTCTTCCACGCCCCGGGCCATGACCAGCAACGGTTCCTGTCCCAGTTCGCCGAACACCTCCTGCCGCGGCTGCGGGCCGTCGGCGCTAGCAGCGGCCCGTTGGCAGCCAGCGGACGGGGGACGCTGTGAGCGGCGCTAGGCTGAACCTGCAGCAAAACCCGGGGCTGGAGGGCCCGGTGTGCGAAACGCGAGACGCGTGCGGCTATTGGTTCGAAGGTCCAACATGGCCGCATCCTCGGTTCTGAATCCTGCGCCCCTCACTGATGCACTCGCTCGTCTCGAACACACGGGCGAGACGGACCTTGCCGGGGCCACGGCGCTCTTCGGAGCTCGAGGCAACAACCTCGACCGGTTGCTGACTGTTGCGTCGCGGCTCCGCGACGAGGGCCTCGCTCGCGCTTCCCGCGAGGGCATCATCACGTATTCGAAGAAGGTGTTCCTCCCCGTCACGCAGCTTTGCCAGGACCGCTGTCACTACTGCGTCTTCGTCGAGACGCCGGGGGGCCTGCTGAAGAAGGGGATACCCACCTACCTGTCCCCGGAAGAGATCCTTCGCATCGCTCGCGAGGGCGCAGCGCTCGGCTGCAAGGAGGCGCTCTTCACCCTCGGCGACCGCCCTGAGAACCGCTGGCCGGTTGCGCGGCAGTGGCTCGAGGACCACGGTTACGCCTCGACCCTCGACTACGTCGGTGCGATGGCCGAACTCGTGCTCACCGAGACCGGCCTTCTGCCGCATCTGAACCCCGGAGTCATGTCGTTCGCCGAGCTGCAGCGGCTCCGCCCGGTCGCCGCGTCGATGGGCATGATGCTCGAGACCACGGCCACGAGGCTTTGGAGCCAGCCCGGGGGAGTGCACTTCGGGTCCCCGGACAAGGATCCTGCTCTGCGGATGCGGGTGATAGACGACGCCGGCCGCTCCCGAATCCCGTTCACCACCGGGGTTCTTCTCGGGATCGGCGAGAACTACGCCGAGCGCGCCGAGGCTCTTTTCGCCATCCGGGCGTCGCACCAGCGGTACGGCCAGGTGCAGGAGACCATCGTCCAGAACTTCCGCGCGAAACCGCACACCGCGATGCAGAACGAGTCAGACCTCGCCCTCGAGGAGTACGCAGCCGCGGTCGCGGTCGCCCGGATTGTCATGGGGCCCGACCACAGCATCCAGGCGCCCCCGAACCTCAGCGAACTCCCTGAACTCCTGCTGCTGGTGCGCGCAGGCATCGACGACTGGGGCGGGGTCAGCCCGCTCACCCCCGACCATGTCAATCCCGAACGGCCCTGGCCCGAACTCCAGACGCTCGCCGAGCTGACGGCGCAGGCCGGATTCACCCTGCGCGAGCGGCTCACCGCACACCCGGCCTACCTGCAGGATCAAGAAACCTGGCTGGATGCGCGCGTCGCCCCCGCCGTTACGGCTCTCGCCGATCCGGTGTCCCTGCTCGCCGACGAGGGTGCACGGGTGAGGCCCGCGCCCCCCGGTGCGCGGGGCCCGCGTCCGCTGTCGGCAGGCCCAGTCACCGTTCTTGTCGCCGCCACCGCTCCTCCTGTCGATCGCGGCGTGACCGCCGGTCTGCCACGCCGCGCCGACCCCACCATCGTCTCCGCCCTCGCCAGAGCCTCGAATGACCCGGCCTCGCTGACGGACGCAGACTACTGCTCCCTCCTTACAGCCCGTGGTGACGACCTCGACGCGGTAACGGCGCTGGCCGACGAAGTCCGCTCGGCAGCAGTCGGTGACACGTTGACCTACGTCGTCAACCGCAACCTGGACTCGTCGCTCTACAAAAAGAGTCTCACAGACGACATGGTCCGGCGGCTGGTCCAGGAGGCCGTTACTCTTGGTGCTACCGAGATCTGCCTCCAGGGCCCAATCGACCAAGCGCTGCCAGGCACAGCCTACCGCGACTTGGCTAGGGCTGTCCGCGCAGCCGGGCCCAATCTGTCACTCCATGCATACCGCCCCACGGAGGTGCTGGACGGGGCGCGTCGGATGGGTGTTAGTGTCGAGGTTTTCCTCGAAGAACTGCGTGAGGCAGGCGTGACAAGCGTTCCCGGTACCGGCGCCCGGATATTGGACGGCGGCGTGCGCGCGATGCTGAGCGAGCGCACCGATCTGCCCGTCGACGAGTGGATCCGGCCCCTCAAGGCCGCTCACCGGGCAGGTCTCCGGTCAACGGCAACGATCGTCTACGGTCACGTCGAAACGCCCGCCCAAGTCATTGCTCACCTGCGTCGACTGACCCGGATCCAGGACGAGACCGGCGGGTTCACGGAGTTCATTGCCATGCCGTACGTCCCTTTCGACGTGCCCTCCGGGGTGCGGGCGGTAGCTGGTGAAGGCCCAGGCCTCGAAGCCTCGCGGGCGCTCCACGCGGTCGCGCGCCTGATGCTGCACGGCCGGATCAACCACGTACAGGCCGCGTGGACCAAGCTCGGCTTCCACGGCGCAAAGGCCGTACTCGCCGGGGGAGCGGACGACTTCGGAGGTCTGCTGCTCGACGGTGTGATCTGGCCGGAGGCCGGCGCCGAGGCGTACCGCGAGGCGACGCCGCGCGACGTTCAGCGGATCGCGACCGCTCTTGGCCGCGAGGCGGGGGAACGCACGACGAGTTACGCACTGGTCCAGAGGGGCTTGGTGTGATCCTCGTTAACGCTGGGACGGGCACAGGTCTGCGAGAGGTCACGACAGGGGTTGCACTGCTGCCCCTGGAAGGACTCGACCCGGTCATCATCGCGGTCGGCCCGACCGGCTTGGATCCCGACCTTGACGCAGCACTGCCGTTATTGACGCGGCGGCGTCAGGTCTTCGTGGCGGACGCCGACGTCCGGACGCGTGAGCTGCCCGGCCGTTTCGGGCTACTCGTTGCGCCGGTCTGCGAGACCCCGCTCATTGCTGACGCGCGTGTCTCTGCCCTGATCGTATTGGGCTCCGCTGCGCCGGCGCTGGACGTCCGTTGCCCTGTCCTCGTCATCGCGCCGGCGGGGTTGTCTGCGGCCAATCCGGCAACCGCAGACGTGCGCTTCGCCGAGGCGGGGCATCCCGCCGAGCAGGCGTATCTCATCGACGCGTTCCTGCGCGAGCCTCGGCGATACCCGGCCCACAGCACGATACCGCGAGCCCGGCCGTGACTGAGGCCAACGACATCCGGACCGTCCGCTCCGAAGCAGCGGTCAACGCTGACGCCGGCGGCGCGAAAGCCGCCGCGGAGCCCGTTGATACGGTCATCATTGGTGCAGGCTTTGCCGGCCTCGGTGCCGCGATCCAGCTCGCGCGCTCGGGCAAGCAGTCGTTCGTCGTCGTAGAGCGCGGTGCCGACGTCGGCGGCACCTGGCGCGACAACGTCTACCCGGGCGTCGCTTGCGACATCCCGTCACAGCTCTACTCGTTCTCGTTCCGGCCGCGTACCGACTGGAGCCGCTTCTATTCTCCTGGCGGCGAGATCCTCGACTACCTGCAGGAGGCCGCCCGCGAGGAGGGCATCCTCCCACACCTCCGCTTCTCGTCAGACGTGCTCGCGCTCGACTGGGACGATTCCACCATGACCTGGACGGTCCTGACTACGCGCGACACCTACTGCTGCCGCTGGGTGATCGTGGCGACGGGGCGGCTCTCTGAAAAGCGCATGCCCGACGTGCCGGGCCTCGACTCGTTCGCTGGCCCAGTGTTCCACTCGTCCGAGTGGCCGCGCGATCTCGATCTTGCGGGCAAGCGGGTCGGGCTCGCCGGAAGCGGCGCCTCCGCTGTGCAGATCCTGCCGCGCATTGCCGCGGTGGCCGACGAAGTTGTTCTCTTCCAGCGGAGCGCGGCGTACGTCGTTCCCCGTAACGACTACGCGTACGCCGAAGGCGAGAAGGCCAGCTGGCGAGCCGATCCCGACTCCCTGGCGACACTACGGACTCGAATGTTCTGGGACGCCGAAGCGGGTTTCGCAGCACGGCTCGGCGCCGCTGGTCCACTCGCCGCGCTCCGGGACCGTGCGCGACGGCACCTCGAGGCACAAGTCCCCGACTCAGCCCTCCGCCGGGCGCTGACACCCGAATACGAGGCCGGGTGCAAGCGCGTTCTGCTATCGGACGATTACTACCCGGCCCTCATGAGCAAATCGGTGCGCCTAGAGCGATCGGCGCTCAGCGCCGTCGAAGGCAGCCGAGTCGCGGCTGCCTCGGGAGCGGCCTATGAACTCGATGCGCTCATCCTAGCGACCGGCTTCCACTCCACCCGGCCGCCGATCGCGCACAGGATCCGTGGCCGCGACGGCCGCACCCTCGACGCGGCCTGGTCCCACGGAATGGTCGCCTACAACTCCACCACAGTGGCTGGCTTCCCGAATCTCTTTGTCATTGACGGCCCCAACGCCAGCCTCGGCCACAACTCGGCCGTGCACATGATCGAGTCGCAGATCGCGTACGTTCTCGAGGCCATGCGGTATCTGCGCAGCCGCGCCGTGCCGGCCTTCGACGTGCGGCCGGAGCGACAGGCCAGCTACGTCGCCGAAATCGACCGCATGGCTGCGAACACCGTCTGGCTCACCGGGGGCTGTCGCAGCTGGTATGTCGACGAGCGGAGCCGCCGGCTGACCCTCCTATGGCCGGACACCGCCTCGGCGTTCCGCGAGCGGCTCGCCCGGTTCGACCCGGCCGACTACGACATCGGGATGGTTGCTCATGACTGACGCCTGGACCATTGTCGTACCGGTAAAGGGCACCGCGACCGCGAAGTCCCGTCTGGGAGGCGATCCTGGCCTTGCTCGCGCGATCGCCCTCGATACCGTGGAAGCCGCGCTGCCCGTGGGCCGCCTCGTTGTCATCACCACCGGAGCTGCTGCCGTCGATTTTCGCGCCCTCGGCGCAGAGATAGTGCATGATCCAGGACAGGGGCTATCCGCAGCCGTGCTCCAAGGCATCGCTGCGGCGGGTCCCGGCCGGGTCGCAGTGCTCCAGGGCGACCTGCCAGCACTAACCTCGACCGAACTTGAAGGCGCTCTGCAGCTCGCCTCAGCCGTTGAGCTGGCATTCGTCGCAGATGCCGCTGGAACCGGGACAACGCTTCTCACCGCCCTCGACCCGGGACGACATCGCCCCGCGTTCGGCGAAAATTCGCGCGCTGCGCACGCAGTCGCGGGTTACGTCGAGCTCTATATCGACAAGACATCAGGGCTGCGGTCCGATGTCGACATCTGGGCCGACCTCGAGCGGCTCGCGGGACGGCTCGGCCGACGGACCGCCGAGGCTCTGGAGTCGATCAGACAATCGGCGCGTTGAGCAAGTAGCGGACAAGACCTGCTCCGCACGAGACGAAAGGCTTAATAATGACCCTGCCCACTCATCAATGCCACATGCTTGACCAAGTATCGTCCTGTGGCACGTCGGAAGGGATAATTCGAAAAGTACGATACACGCTACTCATGAAAAATAGCGGACTGTGTTCTGATGGGATTTGAGATGAATCAAAGTAATCTGGCGAGCATTGGAACGCGCGAGCCGCCGGACCCTCCACAGCAATTTGCCGTCGTTGGGATCAACGGAATCGGTGAGATCGTCGCCGGCGATGACCTCTTGGTGCTCGTTGGAAACGCCATCGAAGATGAGATTTCCGCAGGCGACATCGTCGTAGTGACCAGCAAAATAGTTTCAAAGGCTGAAGGGCGTTCTCTGCGGGCAGACAGCCGCGAAGATGCCATCACGGCCGAAACTGTACGGCTGGTCGCTAGCAAAGCACACCCCGGCGGTGTGACCCGAATTGTTCAGAACAAGCTGGGATTGGTGCTGGCCGCCGCCGGTGTCGACGCGAGCAACACGCCTGATGGCACGGTGCTGCTCCTGCCCGAGGACCCGGATGCGTCAGCGCAGGCGCTCTGCACCGGGTTGCGCCGGCGATTCGGCTTCGACTTAGCAGTGCTCATAACCGACACGCTAGGCCGCCCTTGGCGCCTGGGGCAGACCGATTTGGCAATCGGTGCCGCGGGAATGGCAGTAACCCATGACTTACGAGGCACGCGGGACGACTTCGACAGGCCGATGGATGCAACCATCACTGCGGTGGCGGATGAAATAGCAGGTGCAGCGAATCTGGTGCTCGGCAAGACCTCACGCAGGCCGGTCGCCGTGGTCCATGGCCTGGGCCACCTCATTCGGCCGATCCAGGAGCCTGGAGCCCGGACCCTGATTCGCGCTGCAGAGGATGACTTGTTCCGTCTGGGATCGGCCGAAGCACATCTGGAAGGATTCCAAGAGGGCTTCGCGGCAGGACAACGATCCCCCGTGGAATCCTCCAGCATCACAGACGGCGGTGCTACCGCATGAGGGTCACGGTGCTGGCCGGTGGTGTGGGTGGGGCGCGATTCCTGCGTGGGCTGCGCCACCATCTGCGTCAGGTATTGCCGGATGGTGCCGGGGGAACGACGGCGGAAATCACCGCGGTAGTCAACACGGGTGATGATATGTGGCTGACTGGGCTGCGCGTCTGTCCCGATCTGGACTCGGTGATGTATGCCCTCGCCGGCGTTAACGATGAAGCGAGGGGATGGGGCCGGGCCGGTGAAACGGAGCGCGTTAGTGCCGAGCTGACAGCTTATGGTGTGGGCTGGCCATGGTTCACTCTCGGTGATCTGGACCTCGGCACGCACATCACCCGCTCGCATCTGCTGCGGACCGGGCAGCCGTTGAGCCAGGTTACGCGGCGTCTGGCCTCCCGGTGGGACCTCGGGATGGAGCTGCTGCCCATGAGCGATGAGGAAGTGGAAACCCAGGTCGTGTTGGACGGTCCCAACGCTGATCTGCCAGAGATTTTGCACTTCGAGGAATGGTGGGTCCGGCATCGTGCCCAGCGTCCAGCCCGGGAGTTTCTCCAGGCCGGGCTCTCTAAGGCCGTTCCGGCTCCGGGGGTCTTGGCGGCGATTTCCGGTGCCGATGTCGTCGTACTGGCCCCGTCAAATCCCGTGGTGTCCATCGGCACCATCTTGAATATCCCCGGCATCAGGCAGGCAATTCAGACGACGGCGGCCCCCGTCGTAGGGATTTCGCCCATTATCTCCGGTGCCGCCGTCCGGGGCATGGCGGCTGCTTGCCTGGCCGCGATCCAGGTCAGGACTGCTGCCGATGCGGTGGCAGTGCATTATGGTGCGCGGTCCTCCGGAGGCATCCTGGATGCGTGGCTGATTGACAGCGCCGATGCGGAGCTGTCGGGTTCCATCGCCGGTTCCGGGGTCCGGCCCGTTATTGTTCCACTGTGGATGAACGACGTCCAGAGCAGCGCGGATCTTGCCGCAGCGGCCTTGAAAGCTGCGTCGGCAACGGCAGACGCCTAGACTGTGGCACCAAATTCAAGGCTCAGGCTGGGCGGCTATGGTGGCCCAGGCTCGACGGCCACGGCGAGACTAGCGGCCGTTACGGCTGGTTCATTGCCGAGTTTGCCATCCTAGGGGTCAGAATTTTGATCTCTGTCTTGAATATTGGGCAGCGTTCTTCATTCAGGCATTGTCGATGTGGCCGTTGATGTGGCGGTCGATGGTTGCCAGGGCTTGTAGCAGTGATGCCGATGGGGGGCTCGTTGGCTGCTAGAGGCGCGGGAGCCGGCTGTTGCCCCTGCTGCAGAACGATGCGACTCGTTGACCGTCAGCGCTGAGCCTGAAGGTGTTGTTGTGCGGCATCGTTCGATGACTCCGTTGCGGCGCCGGCAAGGTTGTGGCTCGTTTGGTTGGTGCTTGAATCCCGGGGACTGCCCCGGGATTTGTGACTGGAGTCTTAGGCCAGATCCTGATGCTCCAGCAGTTCGTGCCTGTAGTGGAGCATGAACTCATGCCTGTAGTAAAGGCCAATCCAGGGAGATGCAGAGTATTCGTCAATGCCAAAATCCTGAACCGGAACTGGTGCATGTTCAGCGCCGATGCTCTGATCTAGCACGGATGATCGGAATGCCGTCTGACTCACGCCATGGTGAGCTGCCCCGGGGTTGGGCATGATTTCTCCTCGTTTCATAGGTGTTTGGGGTTAGGACGCGCGGAGGATGTCTTCGACGCGGTGTTTGGCCTCGTCGAAGAGCAGGCCGCCGAGCAACGTCGCGGGGTTCCTGCAGGCGGCGAAACCGTTGGAGAGTTCGGTGAATGCGATGCCCGCGGCGGTGGACTGGTCGCTTTCGGATGTTTTCAAGTGGAATCCTGCTGCCCAGAACCGGCGTACAGACGACGAAGTGAAGCTGCGTGACAGGCTCGAACGGAATGTTCAGCCAGTAAGTTCCCAGATAACTCCGCTTGGGACTCCAAGGGGCAATGTGCAAAAAGCTCCTTCTGTTCGAGCGCCTTCAGGCGAAGTCGGCGTCGAGTTCACGCATGAGCTCATCCCACGCTTTCGGGTTGTCGGCCCTAGGTCGCGTCAGCGCCGGCAATTGGGGAAGGGCCGTCCGGATGCGTGTACCTCCGGGAGTGAACGGGACAGTGCTGGCTCCCGAGCTGCGGCGCTTCACAGTCCGCCTCCTCGGAAAGCGGGGGTGTCTCCGCGTTGGTGGAGGGCCGTGTCGGGTGAATGGTCGAAACGATGGGCTTCGGCGCGGAATCCACCGCCTGGTCCGAGCCCTTCGCGAGCGAGGTCATGGAGCAACTGATGGTAGCCAGAGAGGGCCAGAGGCGGCATCTGGTGGAGGGAAGCAATGGTTGCCCCGGGGCGGTCCACGCAGAACAGGGCGAGGATCGCTTTGTCCTCCTGCGCATCGTCAAGTGTCCGGTAGTCGCCGATCGGGCAATCTGCGGTCAGTGCCTGTGCGTAAAGGCCAAGGCGGTCCAGCGGTGTCAAATTCCCGGATCGCTGCCAAGCATACACGACATCCGTGCTATCTAACATGACCATCGACTC
The DNA here is from genome assembly GCF_052113945.1 of Paenarthrobacter sp. RAF54_2. Lineage (NCBI taxonomy): Bacteria > Bacillati > Actinomycetota > Actinomycetes > Micrococcales > Micrococcaceae > Paenarthrobacter > Paenarthrobacter sp. RAF54_2. Next base: position 3,131 of record NZ_JBFRDV010000048.1, on the reverse strand, counting down.
CTTGCGTGATGATCGAACTATGAGAAAGCGTGTCCCGCTTCTCTTGATACACTTGAGATTAGACCTTTAATGTCAAATGTCAATGGACATTAAAGGTTGAATGTCAAGGTTCTTGTTCTTCAACCCCTACAAATTTAGGAGCGTGGTCCATGGCCAGTTGGAGAGAGCAACTCGCTTTCGCGCCGTTGGACACTGTCGAGCGCGGCCAAGAGATCGGGCGCCGACTCGGTCATGCGATTGAGCTGGGGATACTCCAAGACGGAACCCAGCTCCCTAGTGAAAGCGAGCTGGCGGCAAGGATGAGCGTCTCCACCTTAACGCTGCGTGCCGCCCTCGCGGAGCTTCGTCATCGAGGACTTCTGGAAACACGACGCGGCAAAGGCGGTGGAAGCTTCGTGAAGGCTAGCACCGGAGACATCACCAAAGCTCAGCGGGACGCCCTTGCCGCGTACTCCCTTGAGGATCTGCGGGACATCCGAGAATATCGGGCATTTCTGGCAGGGTCAGCCGCCATGTCGGTGGCAGGCCGATCTCGGCAGGTCCCCATCGGGCGACTGGCTTCGATGGCGGTGATGATCGAGACGGCGCAAACACCCGTTGAAATGACGCGAGCGGACAGTCAATTCCACATAGAGCTCGCGGCCACATCGGGATCCGTCCTGTTCGCCCGGCAGGAGATGGAGATGCATGCCGCAGTAGGGGCATTGGTGTGGACCAGCGCTTCTGACCGCCGAGCGGCGGCCGCGAATGAGCACACGATGATCGTGGACGCAATACGAGATGGGAACACCCTTCGAGCACGAGGCCTCGCCGAAGACCATGTCCGCCGGGACGTGAACCGCCTCATCGAGGTGCGGATGTCCATGGAATATCCGCCACCAGGATCGCCGCCCAGGATCGAAGGCATCGATAGCGCAGTTTCCGCCGTCGAATCGTTCGCTGTGAGCCTCGAAGGGACCGCAGCCGCGTCGATCCGGGCCGTCGAAGAAGCCGTCCAAACCGACCTCGACCGCTCAAAGAACCGCAGGCTGGATCAGTTGGTGAATGTCTACGATGTGTGCCAGAACCTTCTAGCGAAGGCCGTGCCGCCCTTGGTTGGGACGGGATTCATCGCCGATCCATCATTCTTCGGCGAATCGGGCCTCATCTGGTGCACCATCCCGTCGGGTCCGGGATCGGCGCGGCGTGTGGAAGCGGATATGGAGTTCTATGGTTACTCGACAGCACCGTGGTGGCCCGCGCACGACACTGATGATAACGTCCACGCCACCTACGCCTACGTGGACGCCTTCGGCGCCAACGAACACCTCGTCTCCTTCTCCAAGCGAGTCACGAGGGACGGCAGGATGGCTGGCGTTGCTGCCGTTGGCGTCCTCGTTAGCAGCCTTCAGACTGGATTCGAGCCGTTCCTCCGGACCTTGCCGTCAAACACGTGCATAGTTGATCAGAACGAAACGGTTCTCGCTACCAACACGGCTAGCCTCGTCGGTGAAACCCTCTCCCCATTCCATCAGACAGAACGAAGAATCCCTCTATCGGTCCCGTGGACCCTATGTCTAGGTGTGAATACCGGAGAGAGTGCCGAAGACGCGATCTGATGAACCGTCGGTGGTTCCTCGAGCAGCGGAACGGATACATGGCTGCAGGGCGGCGGTCCGGGCTTGGTTGAGGTGAAGGGCTGGCGAAGGGCCCAGCCTTCCTGCAGTGTTTTGATTGAAGCGTTCGGCTTTGCCGTTCTGCTAGGGATGCCGCGGTTTGATCAGGATGTGTCTGAGCCCCCAGCACAGCGAGTGCATCCTGGAAGTCGCGGGAGCACCGGTAGGCGAAGGCGTTCTCGGTCATGACCCGGCGCACCGGTACCCCGGGCGTCCCCATGCCCAGCCATCCCTTCAAGCCGGACGCAACAACAGCTACGGGACACCAATTATTTTGAGCCGGCAGTCGTACTGAGTCGACCAGAACCACGGCACATCAGTGCCGGACGGAGGCGAGTCGGTAAGCGTCTCGACGACTGCCTTCGCCTGCGCGGCGGCATTCGGTATCGACTCCAGACGCAGCCCACCGTCGCCCATCAGGGCGCAATCGCCCGCCGCGAGTATGTCGGGCAGCGTGGTGCGTCCGTGGCTGTCCACCAGTAGACCGTTGGGTGCTTCAGCCCCCGCCACGGCAACGGGTTCCACATTCGGGATCACACCGATTCCGACGACAACAACATCTGCAGGAATGGTGTCCCCGTTTGCCAACCTCACTCCCGTGCAGCGCTCACCGTCGCCGGTGATCTCGGTGACGGTTGTGCTCACCTTGATCCTCACGCCGGCGGCTCGGTGGCGCTCGGTGAGGAACGTAGAGGGAATCACGATGTTCGACACCGCGACGGTACCGGTGACACGGTACCGGTGGCGGGCGCAGATATCCCGACGCCGTGGGCGCCCAGTGTTGATTGAGTGGCTATCCGTGGAGCGCCGGATGCGATGAGAGTCCCACATCCGGTGCGGAGGGCGGGTCGGAGAAACGAGCCGGGAGCAATCCCGGTGTCGCGCTCCGGCCCGACCCTACATCATCGGTTCCGAGGGGACAGTGATCGGCACTCTCCTGGAACTGCGGCGCGGCAGCAACGAGAACACAAATCGGCTCCCAAGATTCTGGTTCGAGAAAGGCTCGAACCTCTCGGTCCACACTCCTGAGGACCTCCGCCGGGTCGCCGCGAAACTCAACCGCCGACTCCGGCCGACCGTCAACCTCGAAACCCCAGCCCACAGGCTGAACCAGCTGCTACGAGCGGCATAAATCTCCGCGTTACCCCGACTACTTGACTCTGCCAACGTTGGGTACTAGCAGACTGGGACTCCCTGGCTTCTCCGGCCATCATTCGACTTGCCGGCTCACGGCGGTCGGTGTCCCTGCGATCGTATTCAAAAAGTTTGCCCTATTCGGTTGCAATCGTATTCAGGGGCCCTGTAGGGTGGTCTAGATCACGCCAGAGGCCGCCTTTGGCGTGATGCCCGATCCCCGAAGCCGTGGGTCCAATGTGAGGAATTGAGGAATTGTTGTGAGAAAACGAAGGAGCGTGATGGCGCGCGGATCCCTGGTTGTCGCATGCGGGTTGCTTGCGCTGACAGGATGCGCGTCCG
>NZ_JBFRDV010000047.1:0-12681 GCF_052113945.1 Paenarthrobacter sp. RAF54_2 | reverse complement strand
GATCAGCATGCTGCGCCAACCGAAGGCTCTCCTCCCAACTGCCCAGGACCTTGCCCTCCACATTGGCAAGCGTCACACTCCCACGCATATTCGTAGCAAACGTCGCCAACTTCAACCGATTCTCATCATTCAAAACCGGCGTTGACCACTTATCGACACGAACATCCACCGCCTCCGAAGGCACGCTCAACATCTCTTCCGTCCTCGCTGACAAGACTCCACCTCGACTTAACTCATCGTGCGCAGCGCCCGAAACAACCCAGACAGCCACACAACCCAAAACTTATGAATACGATACCATAGCAGCATTGAATACGATACGTGAACGAGGGGCCTCATAGAAGGCCTGTGCGTAGCTGCAGTCGTTGCCTAAGTAGGAAATCTCCGGGATGGCCTTCAATGGATTCGATTCCAACTTATTTGCATCCGATTTCATAGTTGACTTCCCGAGTCCGCTCCAACCGTTCACCAAAGAGCCTGTTACCAGCACGATTGCTGACTATTTCAAAGAATCTGCTCTTAAGGTCAAGTGGCACCTCGTCGGCCGTGACGCTATTTACTCCGAGCACGTGGGCCTCCCGGCCGACCATGTAGTGCTGCACCACGTCTTGGACCCGTAAATCGTACTGACCTCGGATGCCACCGCCACGGCGAGGTTCCGGTTCGAGAGCCACCACTGTTCCCGGCCGGGCCACCGGTGAAATATATGCACAATTTTGGCGCGTACCACGAGACGTACATCCGCCGGGAAGACGGTGATTGGTATATCAAGACCTTCAGCTGGATACCGCCGATAAGCCGGATGTGAAGGTGAGCCCGATGCCGAAGATGGGCGTTGGTGCACCCTGGAACCGCTTCGAACTGACCGACGTAGGGATACCAGCGGAGTATGTCCGCGACCTGAGCGAACTCGTGAAGGCCGCCAACTCATCGACGTCACCGGCACAAGCAAAGTATCAACGCACCCCATCTCAGCAATGGTTCTAGGAATTGCTGAAGGAGTATGGGAAAAGACAGACGCATTCTTGCGTGAGCGCATGGTCCGAAACGAGCCACTTGCGTGGTGCCGGCTCTTCAGCACAAGCTCGTGCGCATGAAACAGAACATCGAAGCAGGACGATCGATGCTTTACGACGCAACACAACTCGTCGACGCCGGCCAAGGCGACGCCGTCGTGGACCACCGCCTGAAGCCCTTCCTAACCGAAATGGCCGTCGACATCGCCACTACATGCATGACTCTGCATGGCGGACGCGGCTACCAGCGCTCAGAAGGCATTGAGATCTATCTGCGTGACGCAGCCGGGCTCCTGATCGGGGAATGTACCCCAGACAGGCACTACTCAACGGTCGCGAACCTCCTTCAGATGCCAAGCGCACTGCCCGGGTCACCCTAAGCCAGACCTCACTGCTTAGCAGTGGGAGTAACTCATCCGGGCTGTACAAAATCCAGGGAAAAGGACTGTCAGCGTCTACCCCGCTCGCGATGAGCCTCGCCGATCAGCTGTTTGCCATCGAGCAGATCAAGCCAGTCCAGAACAAGTATTCTTCCGGTGCAGACCAGAAGAAATGGGATGACCTTGCTTCGGTATTCGCACCCATCCGGCGTCCACGTCTCTTCGGCCAGGTACCGATCACACCCATGCTGAGCGTGTTCACCGCGTTTTTGGCCTTCCGGTGAGTGGCGATCAGCGCATTATGAACAGTGCATTATTTGGCAAGTCGATTCTGGGACACCTCCCATGGCAAAACGCCCCCACATGCGCGGCGAGCCACACATCCAGGCCCATGTCCCTAAACCGGCAGAACACGCATGGCCTCACGACCGCCGCGGAATCGGGCATATTGTTTTCGGCCCAAACCTTGGTCCGGCCGTCCGGGAAGAGGCCCGCCAGCTCGCCATCCGACATCGCATCAAGCCGTAGCGGCGTAACGCGGCGCCCTTGATGGCCTTCTGCGCCGTTGACACGTCCTGGTGGGAGCAGCCAACCGCCTCAACGATCTGCCGATTGTCAGCGGTGGTCGAAAAGTGAGCCATTTCGCGGGCGGCGGTATTCAGCGGTCGTTGCACCGGTTCATGGTTGTAGCGCGGGTGAATTCATCCTATAGCCAGGTGCTCCATGGGACTCTGCCAACCCAACACTTCGCGTGGCCGATGGTTGAGTGCAGTGGCGACCGTGATGAGGTGTTCGGGGCTGTGGACGCCCAGATCTGCTCCTTTCGGGAACTACTGGGGAGTAGGCCATTCTGGTCTCGTTTGAGCGGTGCAGCGGAGGGCTCGGTGCGTCACAGAAGTACACCGGGATAAGTGACTGAGGGCTACTGAGGTGCCATACGGAGCGCTCCGTCCATGCGCACCGTTTCGCCGTTGATGTAGTCGTGCTCGGCGAGCATCATGACGAGTTGCGCAAACTCGTCGGGTCGCGCGAGCCGCTGGGGGAAGGGAACTCCCGCGGCGAGCCGCGCCCTGTAGTCGTCAGCCACGGTAGCCAGCATCGGAGTGTCTACTATGCCGGGGGCAATCGTGTTCACCCGGATTCCGGACCGTGCAAGGTCTCGAGCGGCCACGATTGTCATCGCGGCGACTCCACCCTTCGATGCTGAGTATGCGATCTGTCCAATTTGGCCTTCGAACGCCGCAACGGACGCGGTGTTGACGATGAGGCCGCGCTGGCCGTTTTCATCCGCAGATTTTTCGCACATTTTCTCGGCAGCGAGGCGCATCACGTTGAATGTGCCAACGAGGTTAATATCGATTGTTCGCTGAAACATCGCTAGATCGTGGGTGCCTTTAGATGACAGGATCCGACGAGCCGGTCCGATCCCCGCGCAATTGACAGCAAGGCGAAGAACGCCATTTCCGACAGCATCGAGCGCCGCCCTCACCTCATCCTCGTTCGTAACGTCCGCGGCTACGTATGTCAGTCGATCCTTGCTAGGAGCCTGTTCGATAGAGGAAGGCAAATCAATGCCTACCACAGTGGCGCCTCTCGCGAGGAGAGCATTCACAGTTGCCGCGCCCAGTCCGGATGCAGCTCCCGTCACCAGCACGGTTGCGTCTTTTAGTTCCACGATTCTCCTTCGACTTAAATCATCAATCACATGTGTTGGGCATCTGCGACAGACTCCCGGTGCTCAGTTCACGTCAAGCTACGGGAGGTGTTCGATTCCTGTTCGCGGAATAGCGCAATCATCTCGGCCGCGCCGGCGCGGAAATCGGTCTGCGGTATCACGCCCAGATCGCGTTGAGCCGCACTGCCGTCGATGAGCGCCGTTTCCCAATCTCCGGAAGTGGATTCGTGGGAGATATGCGCACCAGGAACCAACTCTTGAAGTGTGTGAATCACATCATCCCAGGTGATCGTCTCCACTACCGGGGCGTTGTAGAGCGACAGCGGTGTGGAGGGGCCGACCATGGCCGCCACAAAGGCGCGGGCCATGTCGGCGTTGTAGATCAGCTGGATCCGACTCGACAAATTTTTGGTCTGGTTCAATACGGCGGGACGGCCCAGTGCCACATCACGGATCATTGAGTTGAATCCCCCCATGCCGCCTGTGTAGCGGCCCATCCCGTATGCGAGAACAGGTCGGATACCTACTACATCCAGGCCGAAGAGATCCCGATAGGCGTCAGCGGTGATTTCAACAGTCCTCTTGCTGGCGCCGTACAGATGCATTGGTGACGTGGGTGAGTCCTCCGTTGCCAGCGAGTCTCCATACATCCCCTGCGGCCCCAAGACGGAGACCGTACTGGCATAGCAAACACGCTCCATGTCCAGGGCTACAGCTGTATCTAGAACATTTCCAGAACCAACAACATTCACGTGGATTGTTCGCATCGGATTCGCATTGGACTCAACCGCCAGGTATGCCGCCAGATGAAGTACTCGAGTGACATTCTCGCGTCGAGCGAGTTTCATCAAGAAGGAGAGATCAGTAATGTCACCCTCCACTACCACAACGTCGTCAATGACATCCGCGATATTGGCTCTGTTGACTTTGAAGTCCAGCGCGACCACCCGATGGCCTAGTCCTACAAGCTGTCGCACGACTTCCGCACCGATCTGCCCAGTGCCACCCGTGACGAGAATACTGTCCGTCAACTAAAGACTCCCTTGTTGTATGCAGGAACTGCCGCTCAGCAGTACCCCGTCAATTCGGTGCTTCGTTCATCCTCTTAGTCCCGTCCAGCCAAGACCGGTTTGCCGTACGTATGAACCGTCGCCTCGCCTGGGTCCACTCGATATGTGCTTGATACTGCGATGGACTGTGTGTCATTCGCTCAATTTCGTAAAGAGCCGTTCACCATTGAGAGTTCTTATCGAGGCGATTAGTAGCCTGACTCAGGCGCCGCACCATTGAGCGTCTGTGGGATGACCAACACGCTACCCCGTCTTGAATACGATGTCAATCACTCAGGAACCTGCACCCGTGGGGTATCTGAGACGGCGAACACTGAAGGCAACCGGGACTTTGAATACGATGTCAGTCAAAGCGCTAGTCGTTAGATGGTCTCGCATAATCAGGGCTAATCGAACACGAAAGTGTAGGTCGCATCCTGATTTGGCCAACCGTGACGAACGACGTCGTGATGTCGTGCGTGAGGTGGCCGGGAAGTCGGGCACGAATCAGCCACAAACTTGACAGGTGCGAACATTGCGCGGAGTCGGAGGACCGGCTTTTCGATGGGCACGCAGATCGAAAAGCCGGTGATCAGTCTGAGGGACGTCAGTAGTTCATTTTGCATGTCCAGCTTGTGTTTGCCCCGGTGCGGCAAGATAGCAGCAGGAGCTGCCCTGGTCCCCTTGCCGGAGGTGCGGCACCGAGGCTGTTGTTTACTCCGGCGCAGAAGCTTGATCATTTGGACGCGTACGAGGCTGCCTGTGAACGCAAGCTGCCCCGGACTGAACCGCGTTGACAATCATGGAAAAAGTACGGCAGCTCTTGGAAGACATCTCCGTGGAGGAGGAGGAGGAGCAGCAGCCCTGGTTCAACAAGCGCTAGTAGGTACCTGCGTAACCCGACATTTGCCGGTATCGCTACCCGTGCAGCCCAGGCCTGACTGGAGTCGCGCGCCACGGTGCCACCCGCCGTCAATCTGCCCCGCTCCCGCACTCGCAAATACTTCGATCGCTACACGATCGATATCCCCGCCCATATATCGTCGGCATCCACGGCCTGCCGCAGATGGTCCATGCCGAACACAGGACGTCGACGACGTCCAAGACCGTCGCCGCGTTGCTGGCCGACATGGAAGTCACTCTCTCGCACTCAAGGCCGCGAGCCAGCATTGATAGCCCGTACGGGGGCGTAGTTCAAGACCCTCAGATAGGCCCGGCCTTCCCGGAGCGGTTCTGCTCCCTCCGCGACGCCTGGGAATTCATAGCCGGCTTTGTGGACTGGTGAAGGGCCTGCGCACCGCCGCAGATGGCACTACGGCATCGCTTTCGGTAAGGCCGTAGAAAGGGCGGAAAATATGACGCCCGCGCGGCGAAGGACCAGGACGCTAGCCAAAACGACGGTCCCAAACTCCTCGCCCGATGCCGGTGGACCAACTGGCCCTCCGAAAACCAGAAGCGGAACAAGCAGCCTAACGCCCACCGAACGCAAATCCGTGACAAATATCGCCCCGGAGAGCAGGCCAGCAAGCCCTTTCTCGCGACGATTCTTGAATACGTACGCCATTAGACACCGAGGAACACTGTGTTGGGCAGGTTTCGACGCTAGTATCTGTGTTGTGACCATTACAAGTGAAAAAGCCATATTAACGAGCAGAGACATCGCGCGGCTGAGCGGCGTGTCGCAAAGTACAGTGTCGCGCGTCCTGAGCGGGCACCCGAATGTCTCGGCGAAGACCCGTGCCGCGGTCACGGAGGTCCTTAATCAAACTGGGTTTGTGCCTAACGCCTCTGCTCGAGCAATGCGTACCCAACGCTCAAGGTCGATCGGGGTCGTCGTGGCTACGCCGGTCAACTTGTACTCCCTGGAAGTGATGGGGCAGGTGCACGAACACGTGTCCAGTCACGGACTCCGTTTGAGTGTATGGCTGGCCAATGCTGACGGTAGCGCCCCGGATGCCTTGCAGGCGCTGCGCGAGCGGTCCGTCGACGGCCTGATCTACACCACAGCAGTCGATAACATGCCGGAGCTTGAGGCCGATATAGATGCCGGTGCACCGATCGTGCTCATGGGGCGCACGATCCGCGGCGTGGCAACGGACACGGTGGCCGGAGCGAACGTCCAAGGCGGCGGCCGGGTTGCTGACTACCTGATCCAGAATGGTCGTCGTAATATCGCGTGGGTAGGGGGTCGAGCGTTCAGCCCAGGGCGTGAAATCGAGCAAGGTTTCCGGAAGCGTCTAGCGAGCCTCGGCTCCCCCATAGACGAAAGTCGCGTCTTCTACGGAGACCTTTTCTACGCTTCCGGCGAGGAGGCAGTCGAGCACCTTTGGAATAGCAAGCGCAAACCCGACGCGATCTTCTGCGTCAATGATCTCGTCGCCTACGGCGTACTCGACGCCGCTCGCAAGGCTGGCATACGTGTTCCGGAGGACCTCTGGGTGATCGGGTACAACGACATCCCGATCTCGGGCTGGGCTGCGTACGACCTAACCACGGTATATCAGCCGATTACAGACATGGCGCGGATAAGCGTAGAGCTACTCCTGCAGCGGATTGAGGGAACACAAGGGCCTTCTCCACAGCGGCGACGGCTCGAGGGGAAGCTCATCGTTCGAGGCTCCACCGCCCACGTGCCAGCCGAGTCGCAGTAGATGTGAGGCGTGCGCGAGCAGCAGCCCTCGTCGGCTGACCTACCGGAAGTCAGAGCGCTGTGGTGCACCGGTCGGGTCAATTACTGGTATCAATGCACAGCGGCGATACTCTCATGCAGTCTTGGCTAATGCGAACGTTCGCTAAATCGCTTGGAGCAGGCTCGGGAATGCGTGCGCGCCCAGACTGCTCAAGGCTGCCGTGACACGGTCCAAACCGGCGAACGTCGTCTGGGCCGAGACGCGTCGCGTGGATCAACTCTGTGGAGCGTCGACGCCAGGGCAAGCGACTGCTCATGGCTTTGACACCCGCAGGGGGTGTCGTTCAAGCGGGTTTGTCGTTCAAGATCACGGAGTTCACCTCGACCAACAGGTCTCGTCGAACGATCCGGTCATACGGGTTGGCAGCCGCTAGAGGGTTGGAGATTTGCCGCTTGCGCAGACGGCATCGAAGCCTGTTTCTTCGACGAGGGACATGGCTGTTCCCGTTCGTCTTCGTAGACTACGGCAACGGGGATTGGAACGCGATCGGAATGACCCCCTGGAGTTGCCTTGGAGGCAAACGAGCCAGTCGAGATGGCGTTCCCAGCCTTCGTTATCGGCTGGCTGAACTGGGTGCTGACCTAATCGCTCTCTCCGCCTATCCGTCGTCCAGTGCCGCGATGTTGCCGTCGCGATGCGGGTAGTAGTTTGAAATGTCGATGATCACGGCACGTTCGGGAGCATGCTGGACGAGGATCTTGATGTCCAGTATGCGACCAAACGGCACCGATGTGATGCAGCACAAGCTGCGGCATCCGCAGAGCATGGAAGCCGAGTCGAGGTGAGGGGCCAACCATCTATTAGGGCGGACCCCTTACACATCGACGAAACCCCCTCTGCCTGTACCGATACGAGACACTGGGTTCTCTTCCATCGGACGTCCACTGCGCTGCCTGCGTGGCGAATGCCGGGTGCGTCCCGGTTCCAAAATTTCTAGCCGAAGCCGCACGGCGCGGGCCAGGAAACCGCACATGTGTCCTCAGCGGACAAGTAGTCCGGCACAAGAAACAACGGGACGGTTCGGGTCAAATAAGCTTCGCTCGCTACTCTATTGCGTCCGAGGAAGGTCCGAGGGCCGAACAACATTGAGAGCGAATGTTGTGAAGGCGTCTTCGACCTCTGAGCGTTCCAATCGACCTCCGTCACGGAACCACCGAGCGATTGAGAACAACGAATCGCAAATGAACTGCTGCGCCATTCTTGCGTCGGCTTCATAGAACACGCCGCTGCTCGTGCCGCGCTGAATTACCGCTGTCCAGCGGTTGCGGAAGTCCTCTTCCAGTCCCTTCAGCCGCTTCGACGCCCCGAGAGTGAGACTTGCTCGTTCGCTCTGAAACATGATTGCTGCCGCTGCATAATCACGCAAACTATCAAGGGATGCCCTTATGAGCGATTGCAGTTGCTGGTCTGCAGAACTGGAATCCTCAATCCGCTCGTCGAAGCGTTTCAGCAGAACCTCGAGAAACCCGACCAACAACCGCTCTATGACCTGCTCACGAGTCTCGGACCAGGCACGTGCCTCGAATGCGTTCAGGCCCAGCAATTCGGCCACCTCTTCGGCGAGTTTCGCCGAAGAGTCATCCGCGGCGGTTGCACCCGCACCATTCCCTGGCGACGGGTCCGGCAGATGCACCTGGCCAAAGCGGCCACGCAGGAACGTCATTGGCAACTCGTCGGACTCAACGTTGAGGTCAATTACTCTGCCGACCACGATCTCGTGATCGCCCGAGTCGAAGACCTGCTCGATCTTGCAGTCGACCCATGCGGTCACGCCGCTCAAAATGGGGGATCCGGTCGGGGCCGGCCTCCAGTCAGCACCCTCGAACTTCTTCCCATCGCGGGCGGAGAACTGACGACTCAGTTCTCCTTGGCTGGCACCTAACACATTCACGCAGAAAAAGCCTGATGATTGGATCTTTGGCCAGCTGGTTGATGACTTGGCGGGCATGAACGACACCAAGGGCGGGTCGAGGCTCAGAGAGTTAAAGGTGCCCACAACCATGCCCACAGGCCCATTACCGGCCACGTCGGCGGTAACGATGGATACCCCGGTTGGATAGTGACCGAGGACGTTCCTAAAGAGATCTCCGGCGATTGCCGGCGCTTCGTTTCCCATGAGATACCTTTCGTCGTGAAGCGATTCGAATCACGCTTCGGAGGACTAAATAGTTGGCGATAACTGGCTAGATACTTGCGCCCTCACGAACGCACCGATCTCGTCCAGTGCCTGCTGCCCCTGGGGCAGGAACGATGAGAACAGGGGCCAGACGTGGACCATGTCGGCGTACTCTTTGTAGTCGACATTCACGCCTTCTCGGCGGAGCTTGTCGGCTAGGTTCCGCGAATCATCGCGCAGTACCTCGGCACCGCCCACCAGCAAGAGGGTCGGGGGCATCCAGCTGAGATCGGACGACATCGGGAATGCCGCTGGAGCTTGCTCGGGACTTTGGCCGTTCAGATACAAGGCGGCATTCCGGCGGGTTCCCGCTTGCCTGCAAATGGGATCGATGCTCGCGAGCTCTTCGAAGCTGGGATTGGTGACCGTCAGGTCGATGAGAGGCGACACCATGGCCACACAGGCGGGCAGGGGCGCACCGACGCCGCGCATTTCGAGGAGGGAGCTGAGTATTAGTCCGCCACCCGCGGAGTCTCCGATCGCAAAGCAGGACTGCGGCCCGACCTCATCGAGCGCAGCTGCAAGTACCCGGCGCGTATCGTCGAGACCCGCTGGGAAAGGGTGCTCAGGGGCCAGCCGGTACTCGGCAACAAATATTCGCGCGCCGGTCGCCGCGGACACCTCCGCGGCGAATGCGCAGTACCCGTTCGCCGAACCCATGACATATCCGCCCCCATGTATCAGAACACCGGTCCGGGCTCTTGAAGTACCTTCAGCTTGGACCCAGTACCCGTCTACACCGCCATACGTCGCGGCGGCGATAAAGGCGTTGTGACGCACGGGTAGCTGAGCGAGTACGAGCTCGAATCCTTCGCGTTGTTGCTCCAGAGTCACGCTCTCGGCAGGTATCGCTTCGCGGAACATCGTCACTACGCGATCGATCAGAACGGCAGTGTTGGCTTTGTCGTCCTCAGCATCCTTCTGCACCTGGTGCAGCTTTGGAGCGCTCGAGTACCAGTACACAGGTTCGGCGATGACGACGGGCTTGTCAACGGTATCGGTCTCGACGACCACTTTCAGCGTCACTCGCACGCCCTCGCCTTTGACGGTCGCGTCGAGCATCGTCACGCTGAGTCGCAGCTTCGAGTCGACCGGAATCGGGCTCGTGATGCGCACTCGTTCGCTGCCGTAGATCAGCGATAGCGTGATACCCTCCACCTTGTAAATCTTGTCCATCAAGCGTGGGATCATGGACAAGACCAGGTCGGCGTGCACGAGCGTTCCGCCGAACTTGCTATTTTTCGCCCTGACGGGATCGGTGTGTATCCAGTCGTCGCTGCCGGTCAAGGCAGCAAACTCATCAATCATTGCCTGCGTTATGACGGGTCCATCGGCGCTTCCGAGGTCATTGCCGACCTGCGATGCGAACTCGTCAATGCTGGCGAACACTCGAGGGCTCATACACTCTCCTTGCTCGGTGCGTAAATGACTTTTTGTTCCTGGAGCGCCTGAGCTTCTTCAGGCGCAAACCCGATTTCGTCCAGAAGTTCCAGCGTGTCTTCCCCGAGCCGCGGCGGGCGGTATGAGGCGACCCGATCCCACGTGTTGGAGCGGTACGGTGTAGACGGCAACCAATGCGGCTCGGTCATGTCGTTATCAACCCAGGCGAAATCTCCATAACCGCGCAGTTCAGCGTCACGAACGATTTCCAGATGGGAGCGCACAGGCCCAGCAATGATGCCCGCTTCACCGAGCAGCTTCGCCCACTCCGCCCGCCCCTTCTGGGCAAAGATCGGCGCGAGAACCCCCTTGAGTTCTTTCTTATTGGCGATTCGATCGGCATTGGTGACGAAGCGGGGGTCGTCATGTATCTCGGGAATCTCCAGGAGATCACACAGCTTCCTCCACTGATCCGGATAGTAAGCGACTACCTGCAAATATCCGTCTGCGACGCGGAACATATCCGTCGGAGCACCCAGAGCACCAGCTGTGTTGCCCCCACGTTCAACCTCTTCGCCAAAGCGGGAGGCGATGGCGAACGCAGAGCTCTGCACGTAGGTCGACACCTCGAAGAGTGACACACGTAGGTGAGCACCCACGCCGGTAGACGTGCGCTGGAGTAGAGCAGCGAGGATAGCTTGGCCGATTGCAAGTCCGGTGGCTGCATCGACGACCTGGATGCCGACCTTATATGGCTCGCCTTCCTCAGGTCCCGTAATCGCCATCAACCCGGACTGTGCCTGCAATACCGCGTCAGTGCCTGGCAAGTTCCTTCCAGCACCGTCCGGGTTATACCCGGATAACGACGTGTAAACAATGCGGGGGTTCAATGCCTTTACAGCCTCGTAGCCGAAGCCGAGCCGATCCATCACCCCGGGTCGGAAGTTCTGCAGGAGAACGTCACTCGTCGCGATAAGCCTTTTGACGATTTCGCGGCCCTCGGGGGTTCTGATATCTACCGCAAGCGCTCGCTTGCCGCGGTTATACGCGGCGAAGATAGCAGGAATCCCCACTTCAGGTCCCACATTGCGCCCCAGTTCACCCTCTGGCCGTTCGATCTTGATCACCTCGGCCCCGAGGTCTGCGAGCATCACACCCGCCGAGGGACCCGCGATTAGCTGCGTGAAGTCCAGCACGCGGTGTCCAGCGAGCGGACCATTAATCATTTCGTTAGGCATTTCTCTGGAGTACCCTTTCATCGACCTTGAAAAGACGGCATGTCGTTCTTCTGGATGAACGCGTTACGCGCGATCTCGTGATCCTTTGTTGACCAAGCGTCACGCTGGCTCTCTGCCTCAAGCTGTAGCGCCTCATAGATGTCGGACGACAGACTATCGTCGAGCATGCGCTTGGTGAGACCGAGCGCAACAGTCGGACCAGCGGCAAGTTGTGTGGCAAGTTCCATTGCACGTCCGAGGACGGCGTCCGGTGCGCAGAGCTCTGTGACGAGTCCCCACTGGCTGGCTTCCTCAGCCGTCAATCGTCCCTTGATGAATGCAAGTTCCTTGGCCCTCGCTGCGCCCACCAGGCGCGGCAGCGTGTAGGACACGGCGAAATCCGGTACAAGCCCAATACGGCTGAATGCCAAGACGAAATCCGCCTGTCTCGACACCACGCGAAAATCGCAAGCAAGAGCCAAGCCAACCCCAGCTCCGGCCGCCACGGCATTGACCGCTGCAATCGTCGGTTTAGCCAGCCGCAGCAAAGGCAGAACGATGGTTTCGTGCAGTTGGCGCATCGCCTTGTTCGCGGCGTCGGGAGACTGCAGTTCATCCATGCCCTTGACATCGCCTCCGGCACAAAACGCCTTGCCGGTTCCCGTGATGACTACGCAGCGAACCTCCGGCTTGGAAGCCTCGACGAGGGCATCGCTGAGTGCGAGCTTCATCTCAGTCGYCAGAGCATTGCGGTTGCCGTCCCGCACCATCTCGATCAGAAGCACAGAATTCTGTAGCGATAGTCGAACCTGCTCGTCCGTCCGGACTGCTGAGTCGCTTCTCGACATATGGTGTTCCTCTCCATTGAAGGCTGTTGTGGCTGCACCTGGAAAGGTGCAGTTCCGCCGGGGGTTCCGACCGTCGCCGCGGGTGGCGGGGGTCGGTGTGATGCGGGTTAGCGGCGGAGGCCGGCTTGGACCATGAGGGGCAGGATGTCGTCTTCCATCTGCTGGAGTCCCTCGTCATAGTCGACCCAGGAGATGGCCACTCCGTCGAGTCCGGCGTTGGTCAGCTCCAGCAGGGATGCGACGACCTGCT
>NZ_JBFRDV010000046.1:0-15937 GCF_052113945.1 Paenarthrobacter sp. RAF54_2 | reverse complement strand
ACTTTGTCTCCGGGAAGCAGGCCCGCGACGGGGACGTTGAGGGTGTTGTTCGCGCCGGTGCCCAGGGCGATGGTGATGGTTCCGGCGGTGACTTGCTGGCTGGCTGAGGTGGAGGAGGTGAACGCGCCGTAGGTTCCCATGCCGGCGACGGCGGCTGCGGTGCCGAGCAGTGCGACGGAAGCGAGGACCTTGCCGGAGGTGGTCTTGAGGCTGATGGCCATGGGAATCAGTGTCCTTTCGGGAGGCCACCGCTGCCGGTCGGCCGTTTCATGTGCCGGCCCTGAGTGGCTGACAAGAAACACTGTGCAGGGCCCGGATCAAGAACCACTCCTGCAATCCATCAACACTTGCTCAGGAAAAGATCAAGTCTCCCCCGCTCCCCACGTGCACTGTTGTCGCCGAGCTGGATCCGGAAAACTGCGACGCTTCGGTCCGGCCCCGGCTGGTTTGTAGTCTTCCGGCCCTATTTCTGTCCAGTTTCAAGGTGATTCCGGAATCTCGGTCGCCGTTGAGCATCTCACGGGCGTCGCGGAGCCTGGATCAGGAGTGGCCCGGTACTCAGAACTACTTGGATATCCACCCCTCGCCGGTCCGTCACGCATGTGGTCTGTGGTGCTAAAGACTACCTGCGGTGCTGATGTTGTTGCGGGGAAAGCCCTAAAACACGGCGGCAGATGCCCGCGTCTGTCCGTGTTCCAGAGCAAGGCAGAGGGTGTAGCCGACTACGTAACCGGGTACTCGCGTAACCAGCGTGGAGGACCCTCCACAGCCGGCGGAAAATAATAAGGTCACTTTGTTTTCCAAGTAGTCACATCGCGTTTCCATGTCAGGAACTGAGTACCCGCCAGCCTGGAGGCGAGTACCCGAACCCTTGCCGTTCTTTGAAAGTCGAGTACCTCTACGCTGTTGCGAAACCCGTCCGGCCAGCAATTCTTGATACACGAGTTCCGAACCGCTAAAGCTGGATGGGGGTGGTTCGGAAATCGAGGCAAATTCCGATAATTTGCTGGACCTATATTGCATCAACATTCCGAAGTAAAATTTCTGGGAAGGAATTACAATGAACACCCTTATGATCAACATGATTGCTTTTGTCGCCGGCGTAAAGGAACGATTCACCTCCGAGAAGGGTGCAACCGCCGTTGAATACGGCATCATGGTCGCCCTCATCGCTGTCGTCATCATCGGTGCTGTGACCCTCATCGGAACCAACCTGAACACGGCCTTCACCGACATCGCCGGCAAGGTCGGACCCAAGCCGTAATCAGCGAGCCGAACTCTGGCTATCGCCAATACTCTGCCGGCTGTCCGCCCAAACCGGACAGCCGGCAGTGGCGTTTACGGAGGGCGCGCGGACCTAACCAGGCCGGCAGCCTCCGCACCTGTCCAGGTGTACCAAAGGTGAGGAAAGCAATAATGAAATCACGATTAATCGGGGGCATTGCTGCGCTCGTCCTGGCTGTTATCGGGACGATCATGCTGGCGACCTATGTCTCCAACGCGGACCGGCGCGCTCAGGCGTCGCTGGACCCTGTCGATGTTGTTGTCGTAGAGAAGCCGGTTCCGGCCGGCACCAGTGTTCAGGAACTCAGTTCCTTCGTCCAAATCCGTTCGGTGCCAAGTACCGCCAAGGCTGATGGTGCCCTGGCAGCACTGGACAAGGCCAGTGGTCAGGTCACAGCGGTTGCGCTGGAGCCTGGAGAGCAGCTCCTGGGAAGCCGCCTCATCAACCCTTCCGAGCGCATCACGCCAGGGGCCGTTCCGGTACCGGATGGCATGCAGGAAGTCACTGTTCTTTTGCCCCCCGAGAGTGTTGTCGGCGGGACCTTGCGGGCCGGGGACCTCGTTGGCCTGTTCGTCACTCAAACTGATCCGAACAACGCGCAGCAGGCCAGCACGCAACTGGTCTTCGACAAAGTCCTGGTGACTGCCGTCCAGCAGGCACCGGCCGCCAACGGCACGGGACAGGAGGGCACCTCTCCGGTGCCCAGCGGTTCCTCCTTCGTCACGCTGGCCCGCAATTCCACTGACGCGGCCAAGGTCATCCTTAGCGCCCGGGTGGGGAATATCTGGCTGACCAAGCAAACAGCCAGCACCCCTGAGAGTCCAAAGACACCTATCAGCACCTCCGGGATCTTCCAATGAGCCGGTTTCTAGCCCTGACGGGCTCCCCTGAGTTCCAGCAACGCCTTGCTCTTTCCCTGGATTCTTCCCATGAATTGCAGGTGATGGACAGGACGGCTGCCCTCGGGACTCCCGCCGATGTTTTGAGCCGGAACCTCGGCGGACCCATCGATGTCATGCTCTTCGGTCCGGATATCAGCGCCGACCAATGGTTTGCGTTGGCATCCGGGATTGACCTGGAGTACCCGGAGATCGTGATCGTCCTGGCCGCCCCGTCCACGAGCGACCTGGCATTGGCAGCTCTCCGATCGGGAATCCGCGACATTATCGATCCTGAACTCGATGCCAGCCACTTGGCCTTGGCCTTGGACCGCGCAGCCCAGACAGCGAAGGCACGCAGGCAGTCCGCGCAGGTTGACGCCCAGGAAACGCACCGCCGTGGGCGGGTCGTCCCGGTGATGTCTCCCAAGGGCGGTGTGGGGAAAACCACGGTGTCCACGAACCTCGCCGTGGGTCTGGCCCGGACCGCGCCGATGGGCGCGGTCGTGGTGGACCTGGATCTGCAATTCGGAGACGTCGCATCCGGCCTGGGCCTGGAGCCTGCCCACACGATTACCGACGCCGTGCAAGGTTCGGCTGCCACGGATTCGATGGTGCTCAAAGCGTTCCTGAGTCCGCACCCCAGCGGCGCCTATGCTTTGTGCGCTCCACTGCGCCCCGCCGAAGCGGACCTCATCAAGCCCGCCCAGGTCGCGGCACTGGTCAATCAGCTGTCCTTGGAGTTCCCGTACGTCATCCTCGACACGTCCCCCGGCCTTGGCGAGGTTGTCTTGGCCGTGCTGGAACTCGCCACCGACGCCGTGTGGGTGTGCGGCATGGACATTCCCAGCATCCGGGGCCTGAACCATGGACTCGAGGTTCTGCGGCAACTGGACCTCATGCCACCGTCGAGCACGCTGGTCCTGAACTTCGCGGACAAGCGCAGCGGCCTGACCGTCAAAGACATCGAAGCCACCGTGGGATTGCCCGTTGATGTCGTTCTCCCGCACTCCCGCATCGTGCCCTTCTCCACCAATGCCGGCGTGCCGGTACTTCAAGGCGGCCGCCGGGACGCGGTTGGCCGGGGCCTGGCAGCGCTCGTCGGGAAGATCGCAGCCGGCGGTGCAGCCTCCGGAACAAAAACCTCACGCCGAAGGGTGGCCATGACATGAGCCTCATTACACGCTTGGAAGCCGTACGAGCCCAGATCGGCGGAGCCGACGCCGCATCGGCGTCATCCGCCGTGGCCACACCACCGCCGGCCCAGGGGGGCGAAGACCCGGCAGAGCTGCGTCCCATGGAACAGCTGGCGCGGGCCGCTGTGAAGACCCCGACTGATGCCCTGGCAGGGATCAAAAGGCGGGCCGCTGAAGAACTGACCACCCGTCTGGGAGGCCGCATCACGGACACCGGACTCGACGAGGGCGATGTCCGCAAGATGGTAGGGGAAGCCCTCAGTGAGTTCATTGACGACGAACAGGTCCCGTTGACGTCCGAAGAACGGCGCCGCCTGATCAGGGAGATCGTGGACGAGGTCCTGGGCCTGGGCCCGCTGCAGAAACTCCTGGACGATCCTCTCGTCACCGAGATCATGGTCAATGGCGCGAACAGTATCTATGTTGAACGGTCGGGCCGGCTCCACCAAACCGGCACCTCGTTCAGTTCCGATTCACACCTGCGCCGGGTCATCGAACGTATCGTGTCCAGGATCGGGCGCCGGATTGACGAGTCCTCGCCCCTGGTGGACGCCCGCTTGGAGGACGGCTCCCGCGTCAACGCCGTGATCCCGCCGTTGGCGGTCGACGGACCGTCGCTGACCATTCGCAAATTTTCGGCAGTGCCCTTGACCGTTGAGGATCTCATCCGCTTTGAATCGCTGTCCCCCGCGATGGCCCAAGTGCTCGATGCCTGCGTCAAGGCGCGGCTGAACATCATCGTCTCCGGCGGCACCGGCACCGGCAAAACGACCCTCTTGAACGTGTTGTCCTCCTTCATTCCCGAAGAAGAACGCATCGTAACCATCGAGGACGCCGTGGAGCTGCAACTGCAACAGGACCACGTGGTGCGTTTGGAAAGCCGACCGGCAAACATCGAAGGCCGCGGCGCCATCACCATCCGTGACCTGGTCCGGAACTCCCTGCGCATGCGACCGGACCGGATTGTTGTCGGCGAGGTCCGCAGCGGCGAAGCCCTGGACATGCTTCAAGCCATGAACACCGGCCACGACGGGTCCATCTCCACAGTCCACTCAAACTCTCCCCGGGACGCGATCGCCCGCATGGAAACACTCGTCCTGATGGCCGGGATGGAACTTCCCCTGCGAGCCATCCGGGAACAGATCGCCAGCGCCGTGCACCTCATCGTGCAATTAAGCCGGTTAAGGGACGGGACCCGGCGAGTCACGCACATCACCGAAGTCCTGGGCATGGAAGGCGAGGTGGTCACCTTGCAGGATGCCTTCGCGTTCGACTTCTCAGCCGGCGTCAACGCCGAAGGACGCTTCGTGGGACAGACTCTGCCAACGGGCGTCCGGCCGCGGTTTATCGAGAAATTCGCCGACATGGGCATCTACGTGCCGGCAGAGGCGTTCATGCCTCCGCGAGCGATGGGCAGGTGAGAACAATGTTCCAGGACATCACCCTGCCAGCCGGGATCATCGCCATCCTTGTGGCACTGTCCCTGCTGTTGTTCGTCGCGTTGCGGCCAAGGTACCAGGACATCCACGTCAGTAGGAGACGGCCGACTACGACCACAGAAACCGAACAATCCGTCATCACCAAAATCAGCGACGCCACCGTCGCAGCCGTGGAACGCGGCGTTGGCCAACGCCGGGGCGGGATCTTCGGACCCGAGACGCTCCAGGAGGCCGGGCTCGCCATCAAAGCCTCCGAGTTCGTGGTACTCCTGCTGGTCGGCAGCTTCGTGCTGGGAGCCGGCGGATTCATGGCCGGAGGCCTCTTCCTCTGCATCGTTCTTGCCCTGACGTCACCTCTGCTCGCCTGGATGCTTCTCACAGTTAAGACTGGCAAACGAAGGACAAAGTTCGCCGGGCAGCTGACCGACATGCTCAGGGCAATCTCGGGGAGCCTGCGTTCAGGGCACAGCGTCACCCAAAGCATGCACAGTGCCAGCCTGGAGATGCCCGCGCCCATGTCAGAGGAGCTCGCCCGGATTGTTAACGAGAACCGTGTCGGCCGGCCCGTGTCCGATTCAATGGCCGAAGTTGGCCGGAGGATGCGCTGTGAAGACTTCGAGTGGCTGAGCCAAGCCATCGAAATCAACCGTGAAGTCGGCGGCGATCTGGCCGGGGTCCTTGACCACGCTGCCGAAACGGTGCGGGAACGCTCACAGATCAAAGGACAGGTCCGAGCCTTGGCCGCGGAAGGGAAGTTTTCGGCCTACATTCTGATCGGCCTGCCCTTTGTCATCGCCGTCCTCATCAACGTCGTGAATCCGGGATACATGGCAACGCTCTTTCACTCCCTGCTTGGCTGGGGACTCATCATCGTCGGCGTGATCATGATGGGCATCGGATCCATCTGGATCAGCCGCATGGTCAAGATCGAATTCTAAGGAGGCTGGCACCATGTCTACATCTGTCTGGCTCATGATCGCCGCGGTGGTTCTGCCTGGAGCATACTTTGCGTGGTCCCTGATAGCCGTGGACCGGGCCACAGGGAAGCTGATCCGCACCAGGCTCCAAACAGTGGGCCAGGGACAGCTGAAGGACGCATCCTCAACACCGGCCCTGATGCCACGCATCATCCGCAGGCTCACACCCACCTCCTACGTTCTCCGGCTCGACCAGACGCTCGCGAAAGCCGGACGGCCGGCATCCATGCCCCTGGACCGGTTGCTGACCGTAAAACCGCTGGCGGCCCTGGGCGGAGGCCTGCTGGCCCTGGTCCTTGGCGGAAGCCGTTCCACCGTTGGGCTGTTCCTGACACTCGTTCTGGCCACCGCCTGCTACTTCCTGCCGGACCTGTTGGTGTACAACAACGGCACCAAACGCCAGGCCCGGATCGAGAAAGACCTGCCCAACGTGCTGGACCAACTGCTGATCTCGGTCGAAGCTGGTCTCGGCTTCGAAGCCGCCGTCGCCCGCGTGGGTGCCAGCGGCAGCGGACCCCTCGCCGACGAGCTGGTGCGCACCCTCCAGGACATCCAAGCCGGCAGGTCCCGCCGTGAGGCGTACAGGGCTCTCGCGGACCGGTCCACGGTCCCTGACCTTCGAAGCTTCGTCGGCGCCGTGGTCCAGGCAGACATCCAAGGGCTGGCCATTGCCCGGATCCTGAAACCCCAGGCCGAGCAGATGCGTGTCAAGCGACGTCTGCGGGCCGAAGAGAAAGCCATGAAACTTCCCGTCGCGGTGATCTTTCCACTGATCCTGTTTATCTTCCCGCCGCTGTTCATCATCATTCTCGGTCCGGCTGTCATCAACGCCATCGCCACGTTCTCAAAGTGAAGGTCCTCGGAGGAAACCATGTTCAGATCAGCCAAACGGCCTCACCATCAGCCCGATGAGCGCCAACGGGGAGCATCAGTGGTGGAGTTCGCCATCATCGTCCCCCTGCTGTTGTCGATGCTCCTCGGCGTGATTGACTTCGGCGTCGCGTACAGCGAAAACATCGGCCTCCAGGCCGCGGCCCGCGAAGGCGCGCGACAGGGAGTCACCAACGGCGATGTCATCGCGTCCATCACGGGGGCCAAGGGCAACCTCGAGGCCACGAAGATCCAAACCAAATTCGTCGTCGATACCACCGGCGGAGCCCCAGGAAAACTGGTCGTCTGCCTGAGGTATCCGCAACGCTCGGTCAGCGGATTCTTCTCCTGGATGCTGAACGGCTACTTCGAGACCAAATACGTCATGAAAATGGAAGGCACGGCAACCGTGACTTCCGGGGCCAAGAACTGGACCGGTGGAACATGCGCAGCATAACGATACGCAAGATATGGTCCCGGGCGGCAGGAGAAGACGAACCGGCCAACCAAGGCGGAGCCTCCATCATCATCTTCGCCTTGATGGTGCCCCTACTCTTTGGAGCATTGGCTTTGGCACTTGACTTCGGGAAGCTCGCGTACGAGCGGCAGGATCTGAGCAACGCACTGGACGCTGCAGCCTTGGCGGGCGCGGGATCGCTTCCGAACGACCCGGCCGCGGCGCAGAGCGCTGCCATATCGTATGCGAACACCAACGACCCCCAGGCCAACCCGACCATCACCTTCCGCTGCCTCGTTGCCTCCACCGGAACAGCGAAGACCGTAGCCGCCGGACAAGTACCCAATGTCTGCGATCCGGGCACAACCTCCGGGGCGAAATGCAACGAAACGCTCTGCTCCATACCCTGCATCCCCGCGGGCACCCACACATGCAACACGATCATTGTCACCGCCTCGAAGGACGTCCCGTTTGCGTTCGCCCCTGTCATCGGTGTCAACACCGGGAACACCGGATCGCTGGTGTCTGTTGCCTGCAAGGGTTCGTGCGGTTCCCAGATCCCGAATCCGATGGACGTTGTCATGGTTGCGGACCGCACCGGCAGCATGTCCACGGCGGACCGCAACGCAATGGTCGCTGGTATCAAGAGCACCCTGCAGACCATGACCAAGGAACAGCAATACGTTGCTTTGGGTACCATCGGCCGCAGCGCCACCAGCCCGGGCAGCTGCATCACCAGCCCGTCTTCAAACGAAACCACCGGCCCATGGCTCCCGGTTCCGTTCTCCAATAACTACACCAATAACCCGGCCACTCCCGGTGCGGTGCCGCCGTTGAACACCAGCAGCACCCTGGTCGGCGGGCTGAATTGTTTGAACTCATCCAGCACGGGTACGTATCTGGCCGCACCACTGAAATCCGCCGCACGATACGCGCTCGGACTAACTCCAAACAACCTCGGATCCCTCCCGGTTCGGTCCACCCCGGCACGGAAAGCCATCATCCTGGAAACGGACGGAGAACCCAATGAGACCACCATCTCCGGCAGCTCGACTTCCTTGAGCAACAGCAACGACATCGGCAATTCCAACGGCACGACAGCCTGCAACAACCTCAAGGACGTCGCAACCAACGCCAAGAACCAAGGCCTGCTCATCATCACCGTCGCTTTCGGGGGTGCCAACTCCGCAACCTGCGCCACCGGGGGTGACTACGTCCGCAACGTCCTGGCGGCAGCGTCCTCACCGAAGGCAGCCGGTGTGCCCAGCACGGCCTCCAACGACTGTTCCACAGCCGCCCTGCGCACAACCGAAAACGCCGATGGTGACTACTTCTTCTGCGCCGCCACAGGAGCAGAGATGGGCCCGATTTTCGCCTCGGCTATCAACGCCATCAGCACCAATTCCCGCCTGATCAGGCTGCCCGAATGATCCACGACAGATAGATCGAGGCCACCAGACCGGTCGTTCGTAGATCCCAGACCACGGACGGCCGATAGGGCCCCCTTCCGGTACCCAGAGCCGGGAGGGGGTCCGCCAAACAAACCGCGACAGGCCCCGGGCCAGTAGCCTACCCGGTGGACGAGAGTACCTGTCGGCGAACCCAAGTAGCGCCGCCGCGGGAAGTCGAGTACGCCCTACTCGTGCTGAACCCCGGGGCTCTCCCCTACACTCCACGTACAGCCTGGGATCCGCCCAACGTCTGCCCACATCGAAGCCGAGGGAAATGATCATGAAAAGGTCAACGACGGTCAAGAAACCGGAGATGAAACTTATAGTACCGGCTGTTTTGGCGGCACTTCTATCTGCCCCGATCCTGGCCGCGGCCCCCGCCGCTGCCGACATCGATGCTGACACCATCGACAAGTCCATCGTGTGGGTTGATGCCGCGTGGAGCGCTTCGGTGCAGGTTCCCTTCAAGGATGGAACGACCGAAACTTACAGGACCACCGTTTACGTCTACTGCACGGGATGGTTCGTCAGTGACACCGGGCATGTGGCAACTGCAGGGCACTGCGTCGACGCCGATGATGGGCTTCGTGTCAACGTCTATGCGAACGTCATCGACGAGCAGCGCCTAAGCGGGGTCAAGGCCGAGAACGTGGACTGGCCCATGACACTGGGCGATCCGTCGATCAAAATTGACCAACCGTCAGGCATCGAGGGCGGAGTTCTCAGCGGAAAAACAGCCATCACAGCGCAACTTATCGCCAAGCAAGGTTTCGAGAAAGGTGATAACGCCCTCCTGCGCATTGCCGACATGAAAGGCACGCCAGCGCTGACGATCGGCTCCGACGCGCCCAAAGTCCGTGAGAAGGTCACCTCCATTGGTTTTCCTGACCTCGTAGGCTCCACCTCCGACGTGGAAAGGCAAAAGCCGTCCTACCGTTCCGGTGCCGTCAGCTCACGCAGTTATTCCACGCAAGGTGTTCCCCGCACTGAAATTGACACCGACATCACCCCGGGGATGTCCGGAGGCCCCTCAGTGAACGAAGCCGGGCAGGTCATTGGCATCAATTCCGCCTACGTCTACCAAGGAGCCGGCCAAGCCAACTACATCACCGACACCCAAACACTCCGGGACTTCCTGACGGCCAACGGAGTCAAATTAGCTGACGCGGCCTCACAGTCCGCAAACCCCGCCGCCGCCGTTGAAAATCCCTCCGCCGTCATACCAAGCCAACAGGAAATTCCGGTATGGATGATCGGAATCCTGGCCGTCCTCGTCCTTGCCCTTGCCGCCATGGCAATTCTCCTGGTGCGCGCGCTGCGGAAACAACCAAGGCCGGCCACCGTAGCCTCTTTGCCAGCCGGCACACCGATGCCGTGGATGCAAGAACCGTCCCGCCCCGGTGATGGGCCGCCTCGTCAGAACGGATAGCAGCCGGCTGCGGCGGATCAACATGGAACGTTGACCCGTCACGGCAATGAAACCTGCTGGAACTCCTGATGCCTGGCATTTGCTGGCACGTCGACGCTTCGCCTATCAATGCAGTGCCATTGCGCCGACAGGTCCCCTCATCAACGGGGAACTCCGAAACCACAGCCGAGGTTGAGGTGCTGCTCCAAAAGCATGCAACCCGCCGGTCCTGAGGCTCATCCAAATTCTGTCGGTTTCAGCGAGACTTCCGCGATCCTTGACGGTAGAGCGCTCAATCACTTCACAGCACTGGCTACTTCGCCGGTGAACCGTGAAGGATTCTGCTGACTTCCTCGTTGCTGAGCTTCAGCCATGCCGATCCGGAGGACCCCTCCAGGGCGGCCGCGGGACTCTCTGACTGCACCCACCACTTGGCTTCGAAGATGTGTCCTTCCAGGATGACCCGGTCCCCCTTGTGGTACACCACATCCGCGGCCCAGCCCGGGTACGTCCCGGTGGGGACCACGACGTCTGGCACGGGCCGGTCCCCGGGAAGCACCGGGCCGATCAGTTTCCACGGCGTTTGGGCTCCATCACTGACCGGATCGTTGGGCACGTTGTTCTTGGTCCACCACTTGGATTCGTAGACACTGCCCTGCCAGACCACCCTGTCGCCCTGCACGTAGGTCGCATCGGAGGACCAGATAGGGTAGGGGCTCGTTGAGGGGTCATCGACCACGGGGGCGGCCGTTGACAGCACCGGGACCGGCACGGGCGTTGTGGAGCCGGGATCGGTGGGCACCAGCCCACCGCTGAGGACCTTGGTGAAGTGGGAGCCCGCCTGGCGGACGCCGCTGCAGGCGTCGGACACCACGGTGAGGTTCGGATAGTTGGGGCCGCATTCGGCGTCGCGGTTCAGGGACCACATCGATAGCCGGCCGATGCCCTTGGCCAAGGCGAAGTCCCTCACCCCCTGGGCATCCGCCATGGTGAAGACATCGGCAACGACGTCATTCTGGCCGATCATGGGGGTCAGGCCGATCCTGCGCCAAAGAGTCTGAGCACCCATTTCCTGCCCGGCTGCGGCGAACAGAGGACCGAGTTGAGTGTGGGTTGCTTCTGCGGCCGCTGTCGTTGCCTGAAGGATCGATTGGCCCGGGTCGCGGCTGGCACCATAATCCATGGTCATGATGTTCACGCCTGCAAGGTCCACGCCGGCCTCCAGCATCTCGGAGACGGCGCCGGAGCCCTCGGTAAGGAGGCCCGTTGGTGTCACGGGAAGCGTGAGCCAGACGGACAGGGGTCGGCCGATGCTGTTGCGGGCCCTTTGGAGCGCGGCGATGGCTTTGGCCTGGCGTGCTACGCCGACCCTGTCTGCCAGGGCAGCACCCTCCACATCCAGGTCAATGGTAGAAAGCTGATAGCGGTCGACCACTGTCGCATATGCCTGCTGGAGGCGGTCAGAGTCGGTACAGGAGGTGGAAAGTTCCTGGTTGCTTTGACCCCCGAAGGAGACGGACACGTCTCCACCCAGTTGTCGCAGCCGCGCGATGCGGCGGTCAAGGTCCAGCTCCGATGCAGCGGCGTCCAGGCTGTAGAACGATCCCCAGGTTGGGACGCACCCATCCTGGGGATCGGCCACGATGAAGGACAGAACCACTGTCTTAGTTTCCTCGCCTACGGGCTGTTCGAATCCGTAACGCGGTGTAGCGGTAACGTCCACGTATGCGCTGAAACCTGACGGGGATGCCGCGGCCGCCCGGGTATCGCTGTAGGAGCGCCAGGTGACGATCCCTGCTCCCACCATCAGGGCCAAGACAGCGGTCAAAATGGCCAGCCTGATGAAGGACAGCTTGCGGCCGGGAAAACGCTTGGACATTTGGGACCCCCATTGACACCCGAAGGCTCGATGCACATAGACATGGTTGCCAGAGGTACCCCCCGCAGGATCAACCGGGCCTGCGCACACCGTACATGTCACGAACGGCCGGCTTTAGGCCTTCCATCGTTTACTATAAGGGCAATCTGCGGGACTCACCCTCAGCGGCGTGCGAAGCGTTCACCGGTTATCGGGCCAAAGGGGTTCGATCCATTGTCCGATGGGGAACTATGACGGAGCAGTTGGTTGAATCCTCCAACACCACGCGAAGCGGGAACGGGCTGTTCCCTGGAAGGCTTCAGACCCCTGAACGGAAGCGCCAGTGGGGTTCCGAGCGGCGGTCCGAACCATTGGCGATCGTCCATCCAGCTCCTTCAACCCGGAAGATCATCTGGGGACGGGTCGCCATCCTGGTCACCATCGCTGCCTGGATGTACTACGTCATCTCGACAATCATCAGGCAGTTTGTCGACAATCCAAACTCCGGGTTCCGGTTCGGGATCGAATCATTCTCATATTTGATCGTCGTCACGTTCCTGACCTTTTCAGCCCTCATGTACCTCATGGCGCGGCAGGGCGCCCTGTACCGCTTCAAAGAACACCGGCGGGTTCCGCGCGGGGAGCTTGATAACCATTTCACGCGGTACAAAGACGCCGTCACGGTACTCGTTCCCTCATACGCTGAAGAGCCACAGGTTGTTCGGCTGACACTCTGGTCCGCTGCGCTGCAGGAGTTCCCGGACCTGCGCGTAGTGCTGCTGCTGGATGACCCGCCCCACCCCACCGACCCCGACATCGCGCAGCGTCTTAACGAGACCCGGGCCTTGGCCGGACAGATCTCTGACGCTCTGAAGGAACCCGCCGCCCGCACCCGAGCGGCACTGGCAGCGTTCCGGAAGACCCAGAAGCCGGCCGGGGCCGAACATGATGCCACCGCTTTGGAATCCCTCATTGGCGAGTACGAGGCGGCCGTCGAGTGGCTGGAAGCCATGGCTGAAGCGGAACTCGTCAACGACCATGTGGACGAATTCTTTGTCGACCTCGTCATCATGGGCCTTGCCCGCGAGCTGCGCCTGGTCCTGCTGGCGCTGACGGCGGCACGGGCGCAGAAAACCGCTCCAGCTCCGGAGCGCATGGAGCAGCTCTATCTGCGCCTTACCTGGATCTTCAATGTCCACACGGTGACGTTCGAACGGAAGCGCTATGCCAGCCTCTCTCACGAGGCGAACAAGGCCATGAACCTCAATGCCTACATCTCCCTCATGGGCAAACGGTGGCGCCGGGAAGATACCGCCGGGCAGGTGGTACTCCGTCCCTCGCTGCAACCCCAGGAGGACGATCTGCTGGTGCCAGACAGCGCCTACCTGCTGACTCTTGACGCGGATTCGCTCCTGCTGCGCGACTACTGTCTCCGACTGGTGTACTTCCTTGAGTCGGCGGGCAACGAGCGGGTTGCCGTGACGCAGACGCCGTACTCTTCGTTCCGTGGTGCCCCCACCCGCATTGAGCGTATTGCGGGAGCAACCACCGACATCCAGCACATCCTGCATCAAGGCATGACGTTTTACGGTGCCACGTTCTGGGTAGGGGCAAACGCCATCATCCGCAAATGCGCTTTGGAAGATATCGTTGAGGTCGAAACCGCCGGCGGCTTCGAAGTGCGAACCTACATCCAGGACCGCACGGTCATCGAAGACACCGAGTCCAGCATTGACCTGGGAACCCACGGCTGGACACTCAGTAACTACCCCGAACGCCTCAGCTACAGCGCAACACCACCAGACTTCGGTGCGCTCGTCGTACAGCGGCGGCGCTGGGCCAACGGCGGGCTGCTGATCCTGCCAAAGCTCTGGAACCAACTGTCCCGGCGTCGAAACCAGCGCGAACAGGTCCTCTTCCGCGAAGTCCTGCTGCGCGTAAACTACATGGCATCCATTTCTTGGGCGAGCTTCGGATTGCTGTTCCTGCTGGCATACCCATATGACAGCCGCCTCCTTAGCCCGGCAGTGTTCGTCGCCGCGCTCCCCTACTTCCTCTGCATGGGTTCAGATCTCCGGGACTGCGGCCACCGTTTCAGTGACATCTTCCGTATTTACGGGTTCAATCTCATCCTTCTCCCGGTCAACCTTGCCGGGGTGCTGAAATCACTGCAACAAGGTCTGACCGGCGACAAAATCCCATTCGTCCGCACCCCCAAGGTCAAAAACCGCACCGCTGCGCCTGCCATCTACGTGCTGATCCCCTACGCCATCGTCGCTTTCTCGCTGCTTACCATCTGGCGGGATGCCACTCAGCAAAACTGGGGCAACGTGGCCTTTGCAACGCTCAACGCCGTCCTGGCGACGATCTGCATCCAGTCCTACATCGGCCTCTGGAACTCCGTTGTCGACGTCTTCCTCGGAGCTTTGAACTGGCTTTACGTCAAACCAAAGACCACAGCGCCGCCACAGTCCTTGGTGGTGCCCAAGTCCGCCGAAGAAGTCGACTGGAAGTCTATTCTGTACCATGGCGACCGCCGCCTTAACCGCGACTTCCGTGGCGGAACGGACCGTCGCCGCCGAATCTCCATCCGCTGATCCAAACAACTCAGCAAAGCCCCGGGTCCTTCGACCCCTTCAGGTAACCACCGTCTACGGTCCGGACCCGTTACCGGTTTCCTGATCCGCCCACGGTAGTTCGGTAAGGTCCTCCATGGCGGACAAGGCTGTGGTGATTCTCTCTTCCATAATGGTGAACGTTACGTCGATCCCCGTTTCGGCCCACGATAGGTGTAGTTGGGTTTCTTCGGGCAGTGGCTCGTGGATGAACCAGTAGGCCAGCGTCCAGAACCCGCCACGGTCCTCGAAGCTGATCATGGAGGCATAGGCGTTTATGGCGCCGGGCTGCTTCAGGACCAGTCGTGGGCCGGAGAGCGGCGAGTTGTTGTGTGCGGCCTCCACTTGCATCCTCTCCGTTTCGTACCGTCGCCTGTCAAAGGCGCCACGGAAACGAATGCTGATGTGCACCATGACCCCGGCCGGGTAAATCTCCGCGTAATCCAAGGTACAGACGGCCCCGTTGATCGCCCTGTGCTCTCCGGCGATGAGCCCGGGAAGCCAGCTCGCCGGTGGCTTGTCCATAGTCCCGGATTCCTATTCCGGCCGGACCTGGTTCGATACGTCCTGGGCCGTGTTCTCGGGCCAGGCGTTTTGTTCGTCGGTGTCGGCGTCCGGTCCCAGGGCAGCTTCGGGAGTAATCGAGTCATCCGTGGCCGACGTCGGCGGCTTCTTCCGCCTCTGGCCCGCTGGCGAGTCTGGGCTCAGTTCTTGTGGCGGAGGTGGGTTGTGTTTCTCGGCTGGGGTCCCGCTCATGGTGCCACGTTAATCCCGTGCGATGTTGGCTGTCGAGACTCGCACGCTTCACACCGGGCGCGGCGTGGCCTGGTCCATCCATGCCCGATGGTGGATCCGGTTTGTTTGGGAGCTTCTTGTCCGGGTACAGGTAACTTACCGGCGAAAGTGGTCGTTGGTGTTCAGCGGAAGCCCACCCGAGCCCCACCCGGTCGGTCCCGGAACTGTCGACCACGAACCTTTCTATGGGCAGTTCGATGAGCAGGTCCGGAGCCCATTGCACAGGCCGTGAGGGGGTGCCATACGGGGTACGGAAGTATCTCCGAATGCCAGGACGGGACGTAGAACCTGCGCCCGTATCTGGCCTTGTGCGAATGGCAGCGCCTCAGCGATGCGGATTTCTTGATCTTTTCCTGAGCAAGTGTTGATGGATTGCAGGAGTGGTTCTTGATCCGGGCCCGGCACAGTGTTTCTTGTCAGCCACTCAGGGCCGGCACATGAAACGGCCGGCCGGCAGCGGTGGCCTCCCGAAAGGACACTGATTCCCATGGCCATCAGCCTCAAGACCACCTCCGGCAAGGTCCTCGCTTCCGTCGCACTGCTCGGCACCGCAGCCGCGGTCGCCGGCATGGGAACCTACGGCGCGTTCACCTCCTCCACCTCAGCCAGCCAGCAAGTCACCGCCGGAACCATCACCATCGCCCTGGGCACCGGCGCGAACAACACCCTCAACGTCCCCGTCGCGGGCCTGCTTCCCGGAGACAAAGT
>NZ_JBFRDV010000045.1:0-26983 GCF_052113945.1 Paenarthrobacter sp. RAF54_2 | reverse complement strand
ATGGCCGCAGGGTCCTCCAGGCCGGCTTTCTGTTCCGGGCTCAGTGACAGCGGCGCCCAGAACCGGGTGTTTTCCAGCGCCAGGGCATAGTCCGTATCGAAGGAGAGCTTGATCTCAATCATCTTCTCTATCCCGGCCGGATCCCGTCCGGCGGCCACCGCACCTTCGAATACGGCCGGCAGCAGCTTCTCCCTATAAAGGTCCATGCCAGAGGTTGTCTCAGGAGAATCATCGCGCCACGGAAGGTGCGCGTAAATATAGACTTCCGGGTCCACAGATCCACACGGTCGCGCGTGAGCGCAAGTAATTTGTCGAAGGAGACCCCATGGTATCAAATCAAAGCAAGTGGTATCGTATTCAGCAGAGATGGTATCGTATTCAGCATCGGTTGAGCGATGCGGTTGACACCAGCAAGGATGGTGCCGCTCCGTTCGACTGGTGGCGACGACGGGGCGGGTCTTCATCGATGGGCGGTGCTGTGGGTCGACTGCTCGATCTCCGCGGCCTCGGAAACGGACCACCGGGCGGTGTACGACGGAAGAAAGAGGGGTGTTGTGAGGAGAAGAATGAGCACGATCAACCGATCCCTTGGCGTCAGATTAGCCTCTGAGGCCGCACCTGCCATCCCGGCGGACCGTACCGTCATCGCTGCCGTCGTCGAGTGGCGGGGCAGGATTGCCATGTTCAGAAGGAGCCGCAGTCTGGGCCATGACGGGGGCTGTTGGCACTGCATCACGGGATTTGTGGAAGCTGGGGCAACACCCGAACAGCAGGCCCTGGAAGAGCTGTTTGAAGAAACGGGCTTGCAGGCCAAAGACCTCCTCGATCTCCGGCAGGGGCCGGACCTGGTGATTCCTGACGGTTCCGGAACCCCGTGGCTTATCCACACTTTCACTGCGATTACATCCCGGCGGCGGTTGAAGCTCGACTGGGAACACGATTCCTACCGGTGGACCACCCCGCAAAAGGCCAAGCGCTTCGCTAATCGAGTCGGCTGGCTCGACAACGTGCTCGCCGCAACCGGTCATCATCCCATTGCCGTCCCGACACTCCAACCCTGGGACGGCGCCATGATCCCAAACCTGCTAGATCCGCGAGTGAGTCAATGAAAGCCACGACCCGAGCCAGTGCACCTTCCGGTACCACGCGAGTACAGCCTAGTGCCCGTATCTATGGTTGCGTCCGGCTTGAAGGGATGGTTGGGCATGGGGACGCCCGGGGTCGGGAGCTCGGTTATCCTACAGCCAACATCTCCGTGCCGGACGTGGAAATCCGGGACGGGGTCTGGGCAGGCACCGTCTGCCTTCAGGGAGGGGATGATGAAACCTACGCTGCCGCTGTCTCTGTAGGTCGGCGCCCGACCTACTACCGCAGAGGAACACGGTTGCTGGAGGCCCACCTTCTGGACTACGACGGGGACCTGTACGGGCGCATCGTTCAGGTGATTCTGCACCATTACATCCGCCCCCAACGGCGATTCCGTGGAACCGATGAACTCGCAGCACAGATCCGCGACGACGTGGCCCATGTGCGTTTCTGGATCAACGGGGCCGGCCAGGAATTTTGGACGTGAGAATCAAGCGGGAAACGGCAGTTGCGACGTCGAGCCAAGGACCCCGGCCCATTGATTACGTCGCAGCAGTAGCGGTTGACGGCTCACCGTGCGTCGCCGCTGACGCTCCGGCAGCCGGAAGAAGCATGAAACCTAATCAACTAATGGTCCGCAAGCACGTCGGATGGAATTTGCTGATCAACGTGTGGGTGGAAATCCGATACTACGGCCGCGTCATAAGAACGGGCTTTGTGGAAGATGCGATGCCCGACTCCTCCGCACTTTGGATTACCGCGAACGCGAATGACCCGCGTCAAATGTTTGAAGCATCCGAGGGATTCGAGGTATGGGTCACGCCACACGGCTGGGCGCCAGCCTCCGCTAGTGGAGAACATTAACCACATTTCAGCGTCACCCCTACACGGAATACAAGGTCCTTCACCTCTCATGTGCTTGTTGGAAAACGCCGATAGCGACGTTATGTAAAAGTATTACTTCAGGTAACGAAAGTGGTGCCTCAGACAGGGCGGTCCTGGTGGCTCATGCACCACCCGGTGAACCCCAAAGCCCCAGCTCCTCATGCACCACGTCGCCAGCGGAAATCATCGGGTCTCGGAAACGGGCGGCCCCCGCCCGGGCAGCGGTGGCGGCCCGAGGCGCACCGTATGGCCGGTACCCAGCATCGAGTGACTGTTGCTTTTGATCTCCCAGCCAATGGTGCCTACAGATCGGCCCAGCGCGTTCCCGATCGTCTACAGCGACGTTCCGTGGGACTCCCGCTCCCTGCAGTGACAGTTACCGGCGCTGATGGTCTGTTCGAGGCTGCGCACTTCACCACGCGAGGCTGCGATGGCTAATGCGATCGCCGCACATGCGGTGGACTTTGACGATTCGAGCCTTTGGACTGACGGCCGCCCGTCAGCGGCAGTGGTCTCGGCAGCCGTCGCACTCGGTGAAACACTGCGATCTTCAACCGGACAGGTCGCGGCAGCAATCGTCGCGAGGTTGCAAGGTCAGGCCTGCATCGCGCTCGCAACCGGCCCATCCGCCTATGAGAGCGGCCATTCACGGCCCCGGGATCTACGGCACGTGCGGCGCTGCGGGCGCCTGCTCTCATCTCCTCGATATCGATGTTCACGATTTTGAGTATGCCTTTACTCTCGCGGCCACTCAGGCAGCCGGCGTCAGGCGCACCTTTGGGACGATCGGGAAGGATGGACCATCAGACTCGTTGTCCGGTTCGGCTTTGTGCGGCTTGGTAGGACGGCAGTTCCTCCGGAATTTCCGCATCACGCGGTGCCGCCCCCGGAACACGCACTCGCTGACGTCCAGCAAGACTCAGGGCCAACTCCTCCTGGGAGGTGTAGTACTCGTATCGCATGTGTCTGCGTTGGAATAGCCATCGGTCGTCGACCCGGCAATACTCGTCGTCGTAGCGGTACGCGGCGACCATACGTTGCCCGTCGATCGCAACTTCACCATGCCCCATCTGGATTCCGAGCGCGGTTCTCGCACCGGGCGTCAGGTCCACAAGATGCTGATGAACACTGTGTGCGGTCAGAGAGTACGTGTTCATTATCTGTCCGAAAAACTCGCGCAACTCTCTACGACCTGAGTACGCAGCTCCCGCTCGCAGGAAAACGGCGTCATCCGCAAAAAGACCTATTAATGCTTCCAGGTCGTGGCTATCGACGAGAATGGGGTACGCCTCAGCGAGCTGCCGAATTGCATGCAGGTCGACCAATCGCTGCACATGCAGCAGCTCCGACCCCTTTTCAACTTCCGGGCTGAAATTCACACGGCTAAGGTCGAGCATGGTGATGTGGGCTCCTTTTAACGGCTGGTGCGTCGACCAGCATTGGGAAGTCAGTGCCGCCTTGCGTAACCGCTCATGCCATTCCCGGCTTGATTAGGATCTCGCTTGTGCCTGAGTACCGGTCTATGGGACCTGGTTGCCGGGAACGTGGCGCCGATTGTGACCCTGGTCCTACTCCTCGATGAAGTGCGTGGCAAGAGCCAGCGTTCGCAGGCCCATCAGGATCGGGCTTGCCGGGCGTAGATCGAGGTCGTGATCCGAGAGCAGCGCGGCGGAGACGCCGTCGATATTGATCGCGATTGGTCGCCCGATAGCAGCTTTCAGCTCGGCCTCGATCGACTCGAGCAGAAGACAGTGGTCGCCGCCATGGTGGTCTCCGGCGGTGAGCATTCCCGCAGCAATTCCTACCTGGATGGGGTTGCCGTACGAGGCCATCATCCGGGTGACCGTGGTCGTCGGCGAAATTCCGTGCTCCATGACCGAAACCATGATCGCCTCCAGAACCTGAGCCTGGCCTTTCGTCGGCCACCGCCCGCCGATAATCAGGTAGGCGAGCTCACCGAAGCTGCGGTGGCCAAACAATGGTCGTGAGCGGGTAACCGCGAATGAGCATGTCGTCGCCTTGCACCTGGGCAATATCGGTTGAGCAGTCATTGATTGCCGCCGCCACGGTCGCCTCCCTCTTATCGGAGCGGGTGGATCAGACCGGCGTCGATTCAGAAATTGCCTCCGGCACGGACGGCCGGCGGAATTTTTTACCGTACTTGGCAAGCTGTGCTTCGAAGGCCGGAATAGTGTCAGAACCGATCAGCTGGAGATCACCGAGGTAGTCGAACAGGTTCAGACAAATCCCGTCGACGCCGTTCGTCGCCGCCCAATCCGCCAACTGTGTGCCCGCGTCTTCGGCGCTGGCAATAATCGCGTCACCGAGAAGGTATTCCTCTACCTCATCACGAGAGACCATGCGTCCTTGTGCGCTCTCTAGTGATTCGGCACCGCTGGCGACTAGCATGTTGCGCAATGCTCCGCGGTCTGCCTGGTCGACGATTTGCCGTGCACGGTCCTTCGCCTCAGCAGTCGTCGCGCCCAGAATCACTGACTTGGCGCCAATGAATCCGCACTCGCTGCCGACCTCTGCCCGAACCTTGCGGAACTTCTCTGCGAGGTCTCCGAAACAGAAGATATAGTCCGCGTTCTCAGCAGAGAAGCGCATGCCGGTGTACGACTGTCCGGCATTTACGATCAATGGTGAAGCCTGCAAGGGTCGCGGCCGACCTGAAGCCTTGTTGATCTTGAAGTACTTCCCGTCCAGCGTAGCCTCGCCGTCCGACCAGAGCATCTCGACGACGTCCAACCATTCCCGGGTGTAGGCGTAGCGTTCCTTGTGGTCAAGCAGCTCAACGCCCATCGCGGCGAATTCGTGCGCTCCCCACCCGCTAACCACGTTGAGACCCCAACGGCCGCCGCCGATGTGATCAAGGCCGACGCCATACTTGGCAGCCACAACGGGATTGAGTAGGTTTGTGTGGATTGTGGTCAGGAGTGTGATCTTCGTCGTGGCCGCCAACAGTGCGGCTGTTAACGTGATCGTGTCGAGGCTGGCGCCCCGCCACACGATGTCGTCGCCGGGCAATCCAGCCCAACGTGCGGCAGGAAACGCGAAGCTCATACCCACTTCCTCGGCGGCGAGGATCGTTGCCAAATTGTACTTGTAGGTCCACTCCGTCGGGTTCGGTGCGAGCGTGGGCCATTCGTGGAACGATTGGTTCGGTTGAAAGATACCGAGCATGATCGAATTTTCGATGCTCGGTAGAGCCCGTTCGACACAATGCTCGAGACCGGGCCTGGTGGCGGGATCGGCGCTGTCTGGGTAATACCTCATTAGATGCCTTTCTGAAGTTGAAGC
The DNA here is from genome assembly GCF_052113945.1 of Paenarthrobacter sp. RAF54_2. Taxonomy (NCBI): domain Bacteria; kingdom Bacillati; phylum Actinomycetota; class Actinomycetes; order Micrococcales; family Micrococcaceae; genus Paenarthrobacter; species Paenarthrobacter sp. RAF54_2. The sequence continues at coordinate 21,709 of NZ_JBFRDV010000045.1, read as the reverse complement.
GAAGAGTCAACGAGATCACGCGCTCCGAAAGCATGCGACCGGCTTTTCAAGATCATGTCCTCGCGGAACCCCTCCCTGTGTCGCCACGTGTCAACCTGTTCGCTGAACCCAAGCGTGCCGCCGGGGTAGCCTGCCGCGACCGCAGGAATAATGTTGCCGGTCACGTTGCCCTCATTGTTGTAATAACCCGGCGTGCACTCCAGCACGGATTTCGCGAGGGCCGCACCACCCCGACGCAACTCGGCCATGTGGGCATCCCACGCCAACTCCGCCTCGCGTTTGACTTCCATCGACGTGACGCCCGAATCGACCAACGTCGTAATCAGCTCCACCACATGGCTGGCCTGAATCGTCATTCGGAACGGAATGTTGAACGTCGGCGCGGACTGGCGACTGTTTCCGACCATGAACATATTCGGGAAGCCATGGGTGTAGAGACCGTGGAGCGAGTAGTACTCGTTACGACCCAACTTCTCATCAAGCGTGACACCATCGCGCCCGATCACGTTGTAGCGACCCGACTGCGACGGCGAGGTCGCGAACGACTCAAACCCTGTAGCATAGACGATGCAATCCACCTCATACGCCACACCATCAAAATGGATGGCATTCTCTGAGATACGATCCGGCCCGCGGCCATCGGTATCGACCAGGGTGACATTGGGTTGGTTGAACGCCTGCAGATACTCATCGCTGAAGCACGGCCGCTTACAGAACCGTCCGTAGTACGGCATGAGACCAGCGGCGGTCTTGGGATCCTCCACGATCTCCGCGATGCGATGGCGAATACGCTCCATCTGCTCGAAGTCGATCGCGTCCATCGCCTCGGCAACAGCCTCTGGCGTCATCCCCCTGGCGTCCGGACGACCCCAGACCTCTTTCCACTGATCATCGATCAGATTACGGTCCGGGCTCTTGCCCTCCAGCACGAGGTCGAAGTTCGTCTGACGATCCTTCTGCCATCCCTGCGGCAAGCTCGACCACCACTCGGGATCAGTCGCCCGATTACCCCGCGCATCAAGAATCGAAGGGGTGCGCTGGATCAACACCATTTCCTTAGCATCCGCCGCAACCCGAGGCACCACCTGAATGGCAGTGGCTCCGGTGCCAATCACGGCAACCCGCTTATCAGCCAGCCCGGTCATACCCCCGAGGTTGCTGCCGCCCGTGTACTCGTAATCCCAACGACTGGTATGGAACGAATGTCCCTTGAACGTTTCGATCCCGGGAATGCCAGGAAGCTTAGGGCGGCTAAACATCACCCCGGATGCGAGCACCACAAACCGTGCAGTGATCTCATCCCCACGATCAGTGGCTACCTGCCAGAACTCACTCTCCTCATCCCAGCGCATCTCCGTCATCCGTGTCTGGAACAGCGCATCTTTGTAGAGGTCGAAATGATGCCCCATCTTGCGGGCATACCCGAAGATCTCGTCGGTACGCGCGTACCGCTCCGTGGGCATGTAACCCACCTCCTCGAGAAGCGGTAAGTAGATCGAGGACTCAATGTCGCAGCGGGCACCCGGATAACGGTTCCAGTACCACACACCACCAAAGTCGCCAGCGTCCTCGATGATCGCCAGCTCCAAGTCCCCCGCCTTGCGCAGCAACCCGGCCGTGGTCAAACCACCAAACCCGCCGCCCAAAATCAGGACGTCGACCTCACGCCGCACCGCTTCACGCTCCACATGCGGGGTGAAGGGATCACGCAGATACTCCGAAGCCGTGTCGAGCTTCACATACTGTGCGGTACCTTCGGCACGAAGCCGCTTGTCCCGCTCTTCCCGATATTTCTCGCGAAGCGAATCCCGCTCTTCCTCCGGCACAACGCCCTCATTTTCCGCATTCATTCAGAACCTCCGCTCCCTGTCGACTTTCCGTAGGGCGAACCCGATACGAACAACCACGACATCGGACACGAACCTCAACGTTCGCACCGCCACTATCGTGGATTCTTATTCATAGACTAATGGTATCGTATCCAATGTGTAAAGGAACACTAAAGAAAGAAGGCGAAGCATGAGGCAAGCAGTAATCGTCAGCACAGCACGTACACCGATCGGCAAGGCGTATCGAGGCGCGTTCAACGACACCTCGGCACAGGAGCTCGCTGGACATGCGATCCGGGAAGCCGTAGCACGCGCGCAGATCGACGGTGCTGAGGTCGAAGATGTCGTCCTCGGCTCCGCCATGCAAGAGGGCACAACCTCGATGAATATCGGAAGGCAAGCAGCACTCCGTGCCGGCCTCCCCGATACGGTGGCCGGGATGAGCATCGATCGCCAGTGCGCGTCGGGTCTCATGGCAATTGCCACGGCGGCGAAGCAGATCGTTGTAGATGGCATGCAGGTTGCCGTCGGTGGCGGCGTCGAATCGATTTCACTCGTGCAGAACGACAAGCAGAACTTCTACCGCGCACGCGATGGATGGCTGAACGAGAACCTACCCGGCATCTACCTACCGATGCTCCACACCGCCGAAATCGTCGCAGAACGCTATGGCGTCAGCCGGGAGGCCCAGGATGCCTTCGCGCTGATGTCACAGGAGCGCACAGCAGCAGCTCAGGCATCCGGTCGATTCGATGATGAGATCGTTCCCTTCAGCACAACGAAAGTGGTAACGGACAAGGACACCGGCACTCAACAACGCGTCTCAGTGCTGCTCGAAAAGGATGAGGGAAACCGTCCCGGCACAACCGTAGAAGCGCTTTCCAGCCTAACCCCCGTGCTCCCAAATGGAACGGCATCGGCCGTTTCAAGCGTAACCGCCGGAAACTCCAGTCAGCTTTCTGATGGCGCATCTGCTGCGGTGCTGATGGAGGCATCCGAAGCCGAGCGCCGTGGTCTCACGCCGCTGGGACTTTACAAGGGAATGGCAGTCGCCGGATGCAGTCCCGAGGAGATGGGTATAGGGCCCATTCCCGCAGTACGAAAGCTCTTGGAACGCCACTCCCTCGAAATAGACGATATCGGCCTTTGGGAGCTGAACGAGGCTTTTGCATCACAAGCCCTGTACTGCCGCGATGTACTTGGCATTGATCCTGACCTACTCAACGTCAACGGAGGTGCAATCGCCTTCGGTCACCCCTACGGCATGTCAGGTGCGCGGATGGTGGGGCATGCACTCCTGGAGGGACGGCGCCGTGGAGCGCGCCTGGTTGTCATCACAATGTGTGTCGGCGGCGGCATGGGAGCAGCGGGACTATTCGAGGTTGTGTCGTGACCGTTGTAGGACGGCGAAACTTTACGAACATCGATGAGATCAGCCGGGCTGTCGGTGAACATCTCGGCTTCTCACCCTGGACAACCATTACACAGCAGCGCATAGACGTTTTCGCCGAGGCGACCGGCGATCATCAATGGATCCACGTCGATCCAGTCCGCGCAGCATCTGGTCCCTTCGGATCTACAATCGCGCACGGGTATCTGACGCTGTCGCTCGTTTCCATGTTCATTGAACAGGTCGTTGATATCAGCGAATCGATAACCCGGATCAACTACGGTGCAGAGCGAACCCGCTTTCCCGCACCCGTCCAGGTTGGTTCCCGTCTACGCGGAGGCGTCGAAATCGTCGCCCTAGAGCCGACGACTCATGGTCAACGCCTCCAGGCTCGAGTCACAGTGGAGATCGAAGGACAAGACAAACCCGCCTGCGTCACGGAGAACGTGATCCTCTTGCTTCTTTGACCGCCGGGCAGGGTCAGTGGGACTCGGGACAATTACGAGCAACGGGCCACATCAGTGTTGCGCCTTGAAGCCGCAAGATCCTCTGACGCGCGGCCCAATCACTTGCAACTCAAGCGTCTGCGTCTTAGGGTTTGAACCGTCGTCCCGCCCACCGTCTCTGGACCTGCCTCCGGCAGCTCTCGCGGCCACGCGCTCGGGCGCCAGCGGGCGTGATCTCGCGTCGGTCGCATACGTCCAGGAGGAGTACTGTATCGCGGGCAAGGCCGATCGTACCCTCTCACCGACGCCCCGGACAGGGGAGTTTGTCGGCTCTTCGCGTTTTGTGGGGAAATAGATCCCTGGGATGAGCGTCATGCCGCCGTCCGGGCGGCACTTCTCAAGAGAATAACTGATTTGTAGTTGTCTGGGTTGCGATAGCCACGGGCAGTGCGTTTGATGTTCTTGATCGCGGTGTTGTGGGCCTCGACCTTGCCTGTCGTGGCCCCGGTAATGATGAGTACTTCAATCTCTTTCCACCACCGGCAGACGGTGCGGTAGAGCCTGTTCGTTTCCGGCCGTGCTTCTTTCTTCACGAGTTCCTCGAGTTCGTTTTTTGCTGCCGCGGCGTCGTCGAGGGAGCCGGTGCGCAGCAGAACCCGCAGTTGTTCCTTGACCCGCCAGACGGCCTGTAGGGTGCCGGTCGGATCGTCGGCGGCGAATACTTCCTCCAGGCGGAGCGCGGCTCTGCAGCTGAGGGTGTCGCCGCCGCGCAGGAGCAGCATGCGGTGAGCCCAGGCCTTGTCGACGGCCCGTCCGCGCCGGCCCTTGACCTGTTGAGAGAGGTTCTGCCGTGTCTCGGTCACGGCCTGGTTGGCCAGCGAGATCAGGTGGAAATGATCGACCGCGACCGCGGTGCGGGGAAGCCACATCCGCAACGCTTTGCGGAACGCCGCCGATGGGTCGATCGCGACGACCTGCACGGCCAGGCGCCATTCCAGAGGCCGGGCGAACAGCCAGTCACCGACACCCTTGTGGTCTCGGCCGTCGACCACGCCAAGGACTTGCCCGGTGTCCAGGTCCACGATGGTTGTCATCCACGGTTCGAACCGCGTCCAGGCCTTGGATTCAGGGTCCTGGAAGTAGCGCACGGACCGGAACCGGTGTTCATCGATGCCCAGCATTTTTGGGCTTAGCTGATCCACATCGGGGAGGGTGAGGAAGCAGGCTTCGTTCAGCGCGACACGGACCATCCACCAGGACACCGCGTACGCGGCAGCAGTCTCCGAAACGGCGCGGCCGGAGCGGATGACCGCGTCCACGAGCTGGTCCCGAAGCCGGCCGGTGGAGCGGGCACGGCGTGGGACCTGGGGCGTGGATTCAAAGAACGAGAGCCTCTGGCAGCCCATTTCGTCGCAGTACCAGCGGTACTTGGACCAGAGCACCTCGACAGGCCCGGCAACAGGAATATCCCTAAGCCGCTGCAGGCGGCGTTCCTTCCGCCGAGAAGAAATGACACCACAGCTCGGACAGCCCGGCGGCTGATTGGTTTCAACGATCACCTGTCGGCAGCCGGCAGTGATGGTGGTGGAAATGACGTGATAGTCGGGCAGGTTGAAGAGGATGGTGGCAGCGTCAGCTGCGACCCCGGTAGGCTCGTTCAAGGCTCGTGGTCCTGTTCCAGGTTGAATGCTTAGACACACTCATCCCAGCAGGGCCACGGGCCCTCTTGTCTTCTACGACACGAACTCAATTCCCCACCAACCACGAAGAGCCAGTTTGTCTCAAAGACGGAGTCCGCGCCGTAACCGCACTCGTATCGTGGTGCGTCGGCCTGCCGACCCGGCTGAGTTCAACGGCGCATTGATCGTCCATTGGACCAGCGTCAGCCCTCGTCTACGACGTCGTCGACGAACCCGAGGCCATAGCCGACGGATTCGTCATCGTCAGTGTTCAAGGCGCCGGGCTTGAGGGCTTCCCCGGCGCGAGCGGCGGCCTGAAGGCCTGGATCCCGGGCGATACGGCCCCATGCAGCTGCCGGTCGACCCCTATGCGGCCGATATGTCCTCGCAAGCTGCCGTGGCTTTCGGGGCCGGAGACGCTCGCGAGGGCGTCGAACCCGTGGACGGCCTCAAGGTCCGCTACCGCGTCGCCCAGGGGGCCGCAATCCGGCCTTGCGTCTGTGGCGTGGAAGTAGAGCGTCGTGGCGACGCATAACAAGCCAGCGAGCGTCCGGACCGAGCCTCATGCGGGTATCCAGCAGCCGAGGCCCGAGCTCACTAGTCGTGTTCAACACTTCGCGGGACCCCCACAAGCCCACCGACAAAGTCTGGAACCACGGACGACACCAAACCGGGGCACCAGCGCCCCGGAAAAGGCTGGGCACGTCCCGAACACTGGATATGACTCAAAATGACACGTTCCAGGTCAGGATGTGCGGACTACATGGATACTCCCCCGTCGATTGGCAGCACGACTCCTGTAATGTAAGCGGCCTCCTCTGAAGCGAGGAAGCCGACTCCGGTGGCGATCTCGTGGGGGTCCGCGAACCGTCGGATTGGGATCATCTCGGTAAGTTCAGTAAGCCTCGCTTCGGGGATGGACGAGATCATTCTGGTCTGCGCATTGGGTGAGATCGCGTTGACAGTGATCCCGAAGTTAGCGAGTTCCTTCGCCGCGGTCTTGGTGAATCCAATGATCCCTGCCTTCGCAGCGGCGTAGTTGGCTTGGCCGAAGTTTCCGTGCATGCCCGAATAGGAGGTGACGTTCACTATCCGCCCGAAGCCCTGCGCGCGCATCGGCTTGATGGCCGCGCGTGTGAGACGGAAAGTGCCGGTGAGGTGGACGTCCAGCACGCTTTGCCAGTCGTCGTCGGTCATCTTCCACAGCACCCCGTCACGAAGAATGCCAGCGTTGTTGACCAAGATTTCCAGCGAGCCAGCCTCCTCGATGACCTGGTCGATGACCTCACCGACTGAGGGCGAAGACACATCGACTATGAGCGAACGCGCCCCCAGACGCTCTGCGGCGATAGCCGTCTCCCCGGGGTCGAAGTCGGCAATGTACACGGTTGCGCCGCCCTCAGTGAGGAGTCGGGCGATTTCATATCCGATGCCGCGCGCGGCCCCAGTCACGACGGCGGTCTTGCCTCGAAAGTCAAACGAAAGGGTCACGCTAATCTCCTCACGGATAGGTTTTGCATTATTTCTATGAATGTTGCCTAGTGCTTGGACGTTGCGTTGCTAACGGATCGCAAGTGCGTTTGCCGTGGAGCCAGCACCGCCGGGAGCGTATAGCGGAGCGCTCACCAGCATGCATGTAGCTCGGCCGTCGTCGTGGCTTCGTGCGGCCAACTCCTCAAGCCACCAGAGCTCGCCGATTGCCATGCCGAAGTGGCCGAGAAGGGCTCGGTGAAGTATGCCGAACGGTGACTCCGGGCTCGAGTTCCCCATGGGGAAAACCTCAACGCAGGGTGTGTCGCTCACGACTGCACTACAGTGGATATTCCAGAGGTATCGCGCCATCTCCTCCGTGTGTTCGAGTCCTGCCGCCATCATATTCGCGCGATCCGAGACACGCTGACGCTCGTGCGGCTCCAACCCTGCGTACCACGCCGCAAACCCGGTACGCAATAGGATGATGTCCCCGGGTATGAACTCCACTCCAGCTCGTTGCCGCGCTCTCTCGAGATCGGCGACGGAGAATGCGTGCGGAGTTGCCGGATCGTATGGTTCCCCGTTGAGCTCGGCGTCCCTCTGGAGATCAAGAAGTACACCTCGCCCAACGATTCCTCGCCGAGCCCAACTCGCGATCGAGTTACGTCCGTTCAGGACTTCATCGAGGGTTGCTCCGTTGTAATAGACGCCAGGGTACGCTGCCACATGACTGAGGGCGTCCCATTGGCTGCTGGACTGCGGGTTTAGCGCCGAGTAGGATTCGTCAATGCTGCCGTTGTCGGTGACCACGATATCCCTGGTGTAACGCGGCCGACCGTACAAGGGCGGGTCAAAAAAATCGAGCGGCGCATCGAGCCGGATGACTTCACCGCTGACAATCGATTGGGCCGCCTGAAGTGTTGTCGCCGGGCCGTGCAGATTCAGCAGTCCGTCCTCGTCCGACGGCCCGAATATCCCCCAGGATGATCCGATTCCGAAGTCGGTTTTTGGTAGCTCGTCATAGTCCGGAAGGTCCGGCCTTTCGCCGCTCATGTCGTATCTCATTCGTCTCTTGGCTCCCGTTCTCAACTTTCCTAATGGTGAAATAAGCGAAAGAGCATCAAATTTGAAGTCGTTCTCCGACTTCAAGGCGGATGGTTCTCGTGCACTACGGCGACATTGTCAAAGCCGCGGCCTCGCTATGATCCTGGTCGTTGAAGGTCCAGCTCGACGCCAGCTGATCCTTTGCTATCATGTTTCGATGAAGCTCAGACGCCCCGCCGGCGATCCGGTAACTGCGGGCAAGTCCAAAGAGCCAAGGCAGACCACTTTCCTCGTCGAATCCCGTGCCCCCGCACACTTGGATTGCTTCATCACAAACGAAGGAAGCCGCCTCACTAGCGGCGAGCTTGGCCATGCTCGACTCAATGCGCGAAGGGTTGCCGTCAACGGCATTGGCGGCGGCTTTCATCATGAGCAGCCGCGCTGACTCAATTCGCATTTCCATATCTGCGAATTTCCACCGCAGTCCCTGCTGGTCCCACAACGGCCCGCCGAATTGGTGGCGACTTACGACATACTCTTGCGCACGAGTCCGTGCACACTCGGCGATTCCGAGACTCTTGGCAACGGCACCAAGACGCTCCATGTTGTAGGTCAGGATGAGGTCCTTGAACCCGTTTTCCAAAGGCAGAATGTTCTCCGCGGGCACCCGACAGTTTTCGAATCGCAGTTCCGCCCAGGTGGAGCCAGACATAAAGGTTCTGACGGGTCCCGTTACCAGACCAGGCGACCCCTTCTCAACAATTACCGCCCCAATATCGCTCAGTTTCGGACCAAAACGGACATAGACTAGAAACACGTCAGCTGCATTGGCGCCGGCAGAGAAAACCTTGACTCCGTTAAGGAGGACCTCGGAGCCGTCGACTCGGCCGCTAGTCTTCAAGCCTGTCAGTTCGGAGCCTGCGTCAGGCTCGGTAAGTGCAATCGAAAGGCGAAGCTCTCCATTCAGCATTCTGGGGATATATTTCTCCTGCTGGGCCGCACTCCCATGTTTTGTGAGGATGCTGAGGGGACCCACGTCGAACACATTCATAGCCGCAGCTGTAGTCGGGCATACGCTCCCGATCGCGTCGAGCACCAACAGCGCGTCAAACTCCGAGCGTCCGCCGCCGCCGACCACTTTTGGTGCGCAAAGCCCAAGCAGCCCCGCATCTCGCAGAGCGGCGATGTTCTCGGCGGGGTACTCCTTGGTACGGTGCCATTGCATGGCTTTCGCTTTAAACTTGTCGAGCGCCAAAGTGCGACTGGCGGCGATAAGGTCTACTTGGTCCTCGCTCAGGCCGAACATTTCTATATTTCCCTTTCTAGAAGCAATTAATTGTCGTAGAGCACGCCATACGCAATATCGATTGGCCCTCTGCAGCAAACCCGACTGGGATCGAACGCCATCCCTTGCCGCATTAAGGGCAAATTCGCTCGAAACTGCACCTAGTGCCGCCTTCGGCGATGCGTAGGCACCGGCATTTATTTCATCAGCGAGACTTAGATCGACGACGCAGACGACGGCATCTTGCGCACATTCAAAATGTAATCAATCGTTCGAACGACACCTGGCGGCAAAAGACGTGCTCAGCGAGTCACTCATGACTACTGTTCCCGTGAACAGGCCGAGAGCTACCGAGCCAGTCGTCCAGCAACGCGGGCGCAATCTGAACGGCGTGTTGCGGACCTACCAAAAGGTGGCTCATCGCGACCCGCGCGTTTGCATTAAGGCGAGCGAAAATTCCGTCCTTCGCAATGACGTCTGACCCCGCCCACAACGATGCCGTTGCAATGATGTCGTCAAGCGACCGATAGAGGTGAAGTGCTGCTTGCTCGATGAGCGCAGTGTGCAGCTCACTTAAACGGTGTTCCGCCGCCGCCTCCCACAGGTTCTTATAGGAGTCCAGAATGAATGCGCGCGACGCTTGGTACAGCGAAGCAACACGAACAAACTCGGCCTGAAAGAGCGGATAGTTGTCCAGGGAAGGCACCACTCCGCGACGTCGTCCCTGAGCGGACTTCGCCATCTCCTCGATCGCTCGCTTCGCTAGACCGAGCCCCGTACCGACGTGGTGCAGGGTCGTAACCCCTGTAAACCCCTGGGTGAACACTGGGTCGTCAGGAAAGTCCGTTCCGTCGTGGATTGCCATCCACTTTTCCTCGATTACGTGTTCCTTCACTAGATAGGACCCCGAGCCTGATCCGGCGAGACCAGACGGGTCCCAATCGTGCTTCCACTCGACGTGTTCAGGGTCCACCCAAATGAAGACGACATTCGGCTCCCCGTCCTCACCTATGAGCATCTCGTCGTTCTCATTGAGCAGGGCTACCCGGCTGACCACTCGCGTCGCATGCTGCGAGCCGGATCCGAAAAACCTCTGGGGCGCTTTGACCAGATAGCCACCGTCAACTGGCTTTGCAGTGCCGAAGGGTCCTTGCGGAGCACCCGAGCCGCAGGCGACGCCGTCTGCTTTAGGGCCGATCAGCTCACGCAATGCTTCAGCCGGCAGGAGCATTCCAATGAACAGGGTGCCTGTCTGGTGATTACCGTAAACCCAACCAGCAGAGGCGTCCTGACGCGAGATCTCCTCCGCGATCTGAATATAGGTAACGGCGTCCACGCCCGCCCCTCCGAGGTGTTTTGGCAGCAACACGCCATACAGACCGGCGTCCTTCCAGGCCTGAACGACTTTTGAGGTGATGACCTTGTCCTGGTCGGCTTGCGGTACTTCAGACTCTACGAGCGGCGCCAGCGAGCGTGCTATGTCAACCCACCGCTGCGCTTCTTCTGACGTGTGAGTAGTGTCACAGATCGGGGTGTCAATTACTGACTCCATAATGTTGACCTCCGTAGGGTGAGATTTCGAGTCGTGATCGGATGCAAGGGTACGCGGTTGCTGTCTCGGCCAGTTTAGGCATACGGCAACGGGAGCCGTGAGGAGTCCTCAAACCGAGTGACAGCACAGCCAATGACCGTGGTCTAAGTTTGAGCGCGGCCAGCAATGCAATCATGACGCAGCATCCGACGCTTGATACCGCACCGCGAGCTCGCCCCATTCACGGTAGCGGATCGTCTCCTGGACGGTCTTGGCGGTGCCTGAATAATCCGCGTCGACCACGCCCGTCTGCTTGAGTTCAGTCAGGGTCTTTATTGCTGCCTCGTATATTGCGTACGAGACAGGAACCGGGTCAAGCAGAATCTTCACACCGCTCTTTTCAGCGAGTTTGCGCTCTTCACGCGTGGCGCTCCCGAATCGGATGGGCACCATCATCACCGGCACTCCGGAAGATGCCTCTACTGCTTCGGCAGCATCCTCCCATTCGAAATGTGTTGGCTTGATCACATCGGCCCCCGCCTCAGCGAATAGCCGCATGCGCAACAGTGCCTCGTCCTTCGATATCAGGGCACTATCAGTCCTTGCCACGATGACCGTGTTTGGATCCCGGCGCGCCTCGACCGCGGCGCGAACTCGTTGGACGGCCGCATCGCGTGTCAGGTGGTGATTGTCTTTGAACTGCATGACCTTCCCCAGCTCTTTGGGGGGCGTGTGCTTGGGGTAGGCGAAGTTCGTGTCCTCGATCATGACGCCGGCGATACCGGCAGCCTCCGCCATCTGCACCGCCTGGCGTACCTGGAGTGGGTTGCCTCCCCCGTCGTCGAAATCGACGATGAGCGGAATGTCAATCACCCGCGTGATACCCCGGGCCACATCGATGATGTCGCGGGTGGAGATCATCGTCATGTCAGGAATCGCATGGTAAGCGACCGATACCGTAACCCCACCGCCGATAGTCACCGCGCCAAAACCCAGGTCCTGCGCAACGCGCGCCGAAAAGGGGTCGTGAATCCCAGGAATATGAATCAGCCCATCACCCGCGATCAGTTCACGCAAGCGAGCGGCGGCCGCCCCTGGCCTCCTGGTTGTACCGCTCAATGGCATTCGGTGTTCCTCTCTATAGAGCACAGGCGGCGGAGGCCGGCTTGGACCATGAGGGGCAGGATGTCGTCTTCCATCTGCTGGAGTCCCTCGTCATAGTCGACCCAGGAGATGGCCACTCCGTCGAGTCCGGCGTTGGTCAGCTCCAGCAGGGATGCGACGACCTGCTCAGGGGTACCAACAATCGTCATTGCGCCACGGCCGGCAGCGAGCCGCTCGATGGTCTTGGCGTGCTCTTCCGGATCAACGTCGAAACTGTCCGAGTTGGCGGAAACCCCCGCAAGCAACTTCTCGATCGCGGCAACATCAGCGTTRTCGCGGTGCACCCAGCGGAAGTACTGCTGAGCTTCCTGCTCGGTCGGCCGACACACRATGTGCACCCGCCCGAAAACCCGCACCTCGCGACCGTGGGAGGTCAGCGCCTGCTGCTTGATCTCGGCAATCTGACGCTGCGCGGTCGCCATGTCCTGCAAGGACGCGAAAATGAGGTCGCTGTGCGTGGCGGCGAACTCCCGGCCSGGACCGGACGTGCCCGCATTCATAATCACGGGGTAGGGGTCCTGCAACGGGTGCGGGTCCGAGAACGCRTCAACAGCCTTGACGTACTCCCCCTCAAAATCGAACCCAGCGTCCTCGGTCCACAACCGCTTCAACAACGTCGTCCACTCATCAGCGTAGGCGTACCGGGCCTGATGCTCCCGCTGGGTGAGGCCGAACATGGCGAACTCCTCCGGRAACCACCCCGCCACGACATTGATCCCGAACCGGCCCCCCGACACATGATCCGCCGTYACGGCCATCTTCGCCGCCATCACCGGATGGATAATCGGAACCTGCACCGTGGCAAACGCCTGGATCCGCTGAGTCCGCGCCAACAACGCCGTCGCCCACGTGAAMGGCTCAAAAGAGCGATCCGACAAATTGAACTGCCCACCAAACCCACGCCACCGCTGCACCGGGATCACCGCATCAAACCCGATCCGATCAGCATGCTGCGCCAACCGAAGGCTCTCCTCCCAACTGCCCAGGACCTTGCCCTCCACATTGGCAAGCGTCACACTCCCACGCATATTCGTAGCAAACGTCGCCAACTTCAACCGATTCTCATCATTCAAAACCGGTGTTGACCACTTGTCCACACGAACATCCACCGCCTCCGAAGGCACGCTCAACATCTCTTCCGTCTTCATTGACAAGAACTCACCTCGACTTAGCACACTTATCCGCGGTCCCGGAACGAACCCAAGCGGCGACCCGCCCAATTATTTCTGCATACGATACCACGGAACGCCTGAATCCGATACCACGACCGTCTGCATTCGATTCTATGGCTCGCTTGACCCTGCCGCAGGGGACTGATAGAAAGAAGCCCACATGCCGGCTCGGCGCCCCTCGGCGCCAGCATGTGCGAACCGGGAGGAAAGAATGACAGCGTCCGCCGAACTCACGATGAGTATCGCCGATCAGCTCTTCGCCATCGAGCAGATCAAGCAGGTGAAGAGCAAGTACGCGTACAGTGCTGATCGTCACAGGTGGGATGACTTCGCCTCGGTGTTCGCTCCGGATGCAGTCTTCGACGAAAGCGATTTTCCGAATCCGCTTCAGCCGTACACCAAGGACCCTGTCCCCAGTACCGTGTCCGACTACTTCAAGCAGTCTGCCGAAAAGGCCGAGTGGCCTCTGGTCGGCCGCGACGCGATTCTCGCCGCGCACGTCGACCTCCCCGACGATCACGTGATGGTGCACCACATCATGGATCCCTACATCGTGCTCACCTCGGATAGCACCGCCACGGCGAGGTTCAGGTTCGAGAGTTACCACTGGTTCCCGGTCGGCAGGCCGGTCAAATACATGCACAACATCGGCGCCTACCACGAGACCTACGTCCGACTCGACGACGGCAACTGGTACATCCATACCTTCAAGCTCGAACGCCAGCGGGTCGAGTGCGTCTAAAGCATGCACTCGTCGGCAGCAGGCAGCTTGTCGCGTGGGGCGTCACCGACTACGGTCCGACACGACATCCAGCAGGGATGCCAGGTCGGCATGACGAAGATTAGGAACGAAGCCCCATGTCCAGAATCCTGACAGAGGACCAGCTCGCGATTCGCGACAAGGTACGAACCTTTGCACGCGAAACCCTCGGCCCACGCAGACTGGAGGGTTACGGCAACCCCCCATTTCTCAAAGAGATGAACCGGCTCCTGGGCGACGCCGGCATCCTGCGCGTGTTTGCACCGAAGTCGCTCGGCGGCGACGAGATGGGTGTCATGGGGATGGTTATCGTCATGGAAGAACTCTCACGCGAGTGTCCTGGCGTCGCCCTGAGCGCGATGATGCAGATGAACATTCCCGTGAACATGGTCAGTACGCCGGCCGTCGCAGAGCGCTGGGCCCGAAGTGCACTAGCCGGCGAAACGACCGTATCCTTCGCATCGACCAACCCTGCCGGTTATGCCAATTACAGCGAGCATCCGGATCTGGCGCGCCGCGAAGGGGATGAGTATGTTCTCAACGGCGTCCGCCATTTCGCAGGACAGGGGACTTTCGCGGACGTGATGGGCGTCTCGGGTCTGGTCAACGGCGATATGCACCTGTTCTGGCTTACCACCGATCAGCCGGGCTTGACGATAACCGCGATGCCGAAGATGGGCGTTGGTGCGCCCTGGGGCCGTGTCGAAATGTCGGACGTACGGGTACCGGCGGAACGTGTGCGTGACATGAGCGTTCTGGTGAAAGACCGCCAGCTCACCGACGTGACGGGTGCTAGCAAAGTTTCGACGCACCCCATCTCAGCGATGGCACTAGGCCTAGCCGAGGGTGTGTGGGAAAAGACGGACGCATTCCTGCGAGAGCGCACGTTCAACCACGAGTCACTGGCATCGATGCAAGCACTTCAGCACAAGATGGTGCGGATGAAGCAGAACATCGAAGCCGGTCGATCGATGCTCTACGATGCAACGCAGCTCGTTCAGGCCGGCCAGGGTGACCCTGTCCTGGACCACCTCCTGAAGCCCTTCCTCACTGAGATGGCCTTCGACGTCGCGACCACCTGTATGACCCTGCACGGTGGACGCGGGTATCAGACCTCAGAAGGGATCGAAATCTACCTGCGCGACGCCGCCGGGCTCCTGATCGGAGAATGCACAACCGACATGCACTACTCCACCGTCGCAAGTCTCCTTGATATGCCGGGAGCGCTACCGGGGTCGCCCTGAGGCATCGACCGGGGCCCTGACCCCGGTCACCCGATCCGATGGAGGAACCTGAAACCACGGGTGTGTCGTCAGTTATTGTCCGGCTAGGGTCGCACGTCGCATCCCGGATTGCCGACGTGAACGACTGCCAACCCTGAACGTGCACCCTCCGCCGGTCGTCGACCCTCTCGAAAGAATCGCCCTCCGCGCTTAATACGTCTTGCCCGACGTCTGCTAGGCGGAGGATTCTGACTTCGTCGATCCCGATGAGCGCAGGGACCTCGCCGCCGGAACCGATGATCTCGTATCGCTCGCCAGGCCTCGAGATCGGCTCCGGCTCCAGGTCGAAGACGGCGACCAGTCGACTGGTCGCCGTCTTCGTTCCACTCAGAATCGACGCGATGATCCGATCCCGCGGCACTCCTGGTTGTCCGAATCCGATGCGTGCCTCCTTGACGCTACGTCAATTTCCTTTGCGGCCCCGACGGTTACTGAGATACCACCCGGAGCGCGCCGTCCATTCGCACGGTTTCGCCGTAGACCGTGTTCGGCAAGCATCAGGACCAGTTGCGCGAACTCGTCGGGTCGCGCCAGTCGCTTGGGGAAAACTACTCCGTCAGCCAGGCCCACCCTGTAAGTTTCCGAGACCGTAGCGAGCATCGGCGTGTCCACGATTCCGGGGCGATCGTGTCGACCCGGATGCGAGACCGGGCGAGGTCTCGAGCAGCGACGACCGTCATCGCCCCGTCTCCGCCCCTCGATGCCGAGAAGGCGATCTGCCTGATCTGCCCTTCGAACGCGACAACGGGAGCGGTGTTGATGATGAGCCCCGCTGATCGTTCTCATCCTCGGATGCCGTCGACGCCATCCTTTTCGACAGCCGGACGCGTCGCGGAGGACGTATGCCGCATCAAATTGAACGTCCCTACAAGGTTGATGTCGGTCGTCGCTGGAAGTGCGCCAGATCGTGCCTGCCTCGGGACGACAGGATTCGCCGCGAAGGCCCGATCCCCAGGCAGTTGACGACGAGGCGCAGTTCCGCGCCCCCTACCGCGTCGAGCGCTGCCCTCACTTCGTCTTCATGATGACGTCGGCAGCGACATAGGTCAAGTCCGTCCTGGATGGGCACCTGATGGATGGAGGAAGGCAGATCAATACCGACGACAGTGACACCGTCGGCGAGGAGTGCCTGAGTGGTTGCCGCGCCCAGTCCGGATGCGGCTCCCCTGACCAGCGTAGTCACGCCCTTCAAATCCATGATTCTCCTTTGGGTTGGTTGTCGAACTCAGGAAGCTCATCCGGGATAATCGCTTCCCAAGTCACAACGCACGCCACGCGTGCTGGGTCCCCCCTGCTCGGCAGGGACTCGATCCTGCTCGCGGAACAGCGCGATCATTTCGGCGGCGCCAGCGCGGAAGTCCATCTGCGGGAACTCCCCGCGATTTCTCCGTCCTACCCCCGGCCCGACCTCCACGCCCTCACCGCATCCGTGGGTGAAGACCCTGCCCGGGACGTCTTCGACCAGCCCGACGCCGAGGCCGTGCACGTCCAGTTCGACCGCCGCACGCCGTGCCGGCGAGCCCAGCTCCGAGGAGGTGACCGAGCCTGATCTCCACGCCCTCACCGCATAACTCCGACCCCGAAGGACCGCAGGATCACTCAAAAGGACTTGACCCGCGTCAATCCGAAGGCGAAGACTGACAGCGATCAACAGCGATCTGCAACCAACCACTTTTCGGCATTCTCAACAATGTTGGTTCAGGCAACACTGGTCACTGAGGAGTGATAGATGAATATCGGGTCTCACGGTGCGGTCGAGGAAGAGGTCGTAATCCAGGACCCCTCGACATGTGATCCCAGGTTCCCTGCGGAGCATTGCGTCACACGTTTCGTCAGCAACGAAGCGTTGTGCACGCCAGCATTTGGCTGGCCCACCGGCCTCAGCCAAGGGTGACTGTCATCGTAAGCTCGCAGCGGGCGAAACACTTGACAAACGTCGTTTTGGACACTGATCACATGTTTTTGAGCAAAAGAATAGCCCTCGCGCAGCTTCTGCTCAGGTGGCTCCGGTGCGGAGAGCCTCTGCTAGCTCACTGTCAGACACATCATCCCCGAGACCGCACCGCTACTCGAGGTTGAGCAGTTGTCCGATCGTGCGATCCGGATCAAGTCGCTCGATGCCGCCAACCACGTCGCGCGCCGCCGAAGTGCCGATAACTGGACTCGCGAGAGAAATGAACTTGCTTTTGAGGGCCTCCCACTCGGCTCCCAGTTCCGAATCTTGTGTGGGCTGATACGCATCGACTTCCGCTTCCAGAACATGTCCGTTATGAAGCGTTATCTCAACGCGTGTCGGGGCCGTCAACTGACGGTCGACCTCCGGGCACACGGTGACGAGCTGGCGTAGGGCGACAAGTCGTGCGTCATGCACGCTTGCATCAGTAAATCCAGCGGGACCGGTATCCAGGCCTGCGAGAGCGATACTGGCAGCATGCCGCACACTGAATTTGCCCTCTAGCCCTGAAACAGGGTCGCTAATGCAGCAGATGTCCGTCACCTTGTCGGGAACAAACAGGCGAACGCCGGCAATGTCGTTTTCAGTGAACGCATGTGCGGCGCGTAGCTGGGCGACTCCATTGATGGTCGAGTGTGTACCGTGACAGCTGGCGTGTCGCTTGAAGAGAACTGACTCGATCGCCAAGCGATCTCCCATGACCGCCTGTGGACGAGATGGGTCAAAGGTGGTGCTGTGCGTCCAGACGAACCCCTGCCGTCCTTCGATTCCGTCCGTGGGTGCAGTGAACCCCTTCGCCGCCAGTTGCGCTGCGAGCATGCCCCCGGAGGCAGCGTTCGCCGCATTCAGGTGTTTGCTCATTGTTCCGAAGGTGCGCCTGAGCCCCGCTGCCTGCGTGGCCGCGAGGGTATAGCTCCGCTCGAAACCGTTTACATCGAGGCCGAGGAGATGCGCGCATGCCCCTGCGGCGCCAAACGTGCCGTAGATGCCGGTGCCGTGGAAGCCGTTCTCGTAGGCGGAAGGTCCTGTTGCGAGAGCAATGCGGGCCTGTCCTTGCAGTCCGGCAACGATCGCTGCCACGGCCTGTCCGGTGGTTGACCGTAAAGCCTCACCCAGTGCGACCGCCGCCGATACGACCGCCGCCGACGGGTGTCCATCCATCCAAAAACTGGAGTCATCGAAGTCCAGTGCGTGCGCAGCCATAGCGTTCGCCATTGCTGCCTCGCGTGGTGACGTGCGCAGTTGCGTTCCGATGATGGTGGCGACCGGTCGCGATCCGGTTTCGGCTGCAATCCCCTGCGCTATTCGCCCCACTGGCTCCACAGAGCCTGCCATCGCTGCGCCGAGCCAGTCGAGCAACACGTGGCGCGCTCTAGTTATAACAAGCGGTGGCAGGTCTGCATAACTCATCGCGGCGACTTCTTCAGCTACCCGAGCGGTGAAGCCGTCAGCGCTTGTCTCATCTGTTCGCACCATCGAATTGCATCAAACGTAAGAGGAATAGTCAAGGACAAATGGCATCGTATCCAAAGTAGCGCCCGCCGCGTTCACACACGACAGGACTCGACCGGCGTCGGCGCGTTTAGGGCCCTGAGACGTGATCGTTGACGAACGTGCCGATACCTTCAAGAGCCTTACGCGCTTCCGGCAGGAAGGTGACAAACTGGTCGCGGTGATTGGTACCTGTGCAACAGCGGTGCGCTGAAGGCGAGCCATAGTCTCCGCGTCCTCACGACCTTGGAATCATATTCAGAACGGACGTCGATGCCAGCGCCCCATCCCCTTCCCGAGGAATCGCGGTCGCGACATTCACCTAACTCAGGTCTGAATTCGATGTCAACAGAGCGTGTTGGCTCATCAAAGATGCCCGCGTAGCGGTTGGGAAGACTGGTCTCGACGCCCCTCCCCGGCGCTCAGCAAAGGTTGTGGATTGCCCCGGCCCAGCGCGGTCCGGAGACGGCCCGGCGAAGCGCCCTAGCGCGTGTGTGGAAGTCGATCTTTGGCATGCGCGGGGAATCGTCAGTTTGACTCCCAGGATCAGTCCAGGTGGCTGTCGGTGCGGCATTTGGGGATGTTGTGCAGTGATCGGTGATCAGGCCCATGCCGGCATATTCGCGCACGGCGGCGATGCCGGCAACAGCATCGGACTTGGTATCGAAGGGCTTGGAAACTGCCATGACAGTACCATCGGGTGCGGTCAGCCGAAACCTGAACGCTGATTCCGGGTCGACAAAGAGTTCGAACATTCCTGCCATTGCGATCCTTTCGTCTGCGGGATCTTGAGGCCGCATCTTTGCCACCCCAACAAGCACGGGGCATCGTTGCCTCCGTTTTCCCTGCCGGATCCCGCGGTCCAAATTTTCATCAATTCAGCATGCGTTCCTCGAGTTTCCCGTGGGAATGTTGCCAGCGCAAGCTTTTGACCGGCATCCAGTCGAAGTCATCACCTGCTCTCGCGTCCACAGGCGCACTTTCCTCGGGGAGTTCACGAGACGGGCCTCGGCGCCTCGCAGTGTGTCACACAAATGTTGACCTCTCCCCCGGCTGTCAACTAATGGTGACGCATGGAGGTGGACCGATGAAAACACTGATTGCGTCCATGGACGGAAAGGACTGGCTGAAGCCTGCAGGCGATCGACCAGCCGCTGATTACGCAATCCCCGATTTCGGCCGCCTGGACCTTGAAATCCTTTGCCGTTACTGGGATCCAGGCCGTCTGGTGGCGCACCGGCCAACAGCCCTTCCATGTAAAGATCACTGGGTTCAAGGCACTGTAGAGGCGGCAGGCACTGGGCGCTGACCCACAGATTGCAGGCATTCTGCATTAATTGCATGATTCATTCATCTGATGCAATATGTCGAGTGGGCTGTGCCGGTTGATTCGGCGGGACGGGTGCTCGATTTCGACGCCGTACCGCGTCAGTAGCCAGGGCTGGTCCCAGAGGCCTTTGTGTTCACGAATGCGCCGATCTGCTCCAGCGCTTCCTGTCCTTCAGGCAGGAATGACGAGAACAGCGTCCAGACGTGCACCATGTCGTTGTACTCGCGATATTCGACGCGCGCCCCTTCCCGCTCAAGCTTCTCCGCTAGATTGCGTGAGTCGTCCAGCAGGACCTCCGCACCCCCCACGAGCAATAGGCAAGGCGGCAGCCAGCCGAGATCGGACAGCATCGGGAACGCTGCCGGCACCTCAGCCGGTCCTCGCCCGCCGAGGTACAGACCGGCAGCGCGTTGAATGCCTTTGCGCGAAACGACCGGGTCGATGTTTGCGCGCTCTTCGTAGCTGGGATTGGTGACTGTCAGGTCGACGAGTGGCGACACGAGGACGATGCGGCCCGGGAGTGTCGCCCCTGTGCGGTGCAAATCCCACAAGGAGCTGATCACCAGTCCCCCGCCTGCAGAGTCTCCAATTGCGAAGCATGACTGAGGCCCAACTTCGTCGATCGCGGCAGCAAGGACGCTTCGCGCATCGTCGAGGGCCGCCGGAAACGGATGCTCCGGGGCCAGACGGTACTCCGCCACGAAGACCCGCGCGTCGGTTGCCCGTGACACCTCCGCAGCATACGCACGATAGCCCTTGGCCGATCCGATGATGTAGCCGCCTCCGTGCAGCATCACGCCGATCCGTCCGGTAGAGGCGCCAGCGGCGTGGACCCAGTACCCGTCGACGCCTCCGTACGTGGCGGCGGTGATCGATGCGTCCTCGGGAATGGGCAGCTGTGCGAGCACCGCCTCATAGCCCTCGCGGCGGTCCTCCAGTGTTCCCCCACCGTGGGCCGGCAGTGCGTGCTCCAGCATCGCCTTGGCCCGGTCGAGGGGAGTTGAAACTATCGACTTGGTCTCTGCCATCATTGAACCCTTTCGTTGCGAGCCGCTTGTGCACCCAGATGACTAGGCAGCTCCTCCGGAATCTCTGCGTCTCGCGGCGCGGTGCCGGGAACGCGAACGCGCTGGCGACCGGCGAGGCTACTACCCAAAGCATCGTGGGACGAAAAGTACTCATAACGCATCTGTCGGCGAGCGAACAACCATCGGCCCTCGACCCAGCGATACTCGTCGTCGTAGCGATACGCTGCGAGACACCGTTGCCCCTTGATCGCTACCTCTCCATGCCCCATCTGCACACCGACCGCTGTCTTCGCACCCAACGCCAGGTCCACCACGTGCGAATGAACGCTATGGACGGTCATGGAGTAGGTGCGCATGATCTGAGCGAAGAACTCACGCAACTCCTTGCGACCTGTGTGCACATGTCCGGCACGCAGGAAAGTGCCGTCCTGCGCGAACAAGTCGACAAGGGCGTTCAAGTCGTGGCTGTCCACGAGGATCGGATAGATCGCACCCAGTTGCTGGATTGCCTGCACATCAGCCAACCGCTGCACGTGCAGTAGTTCCGACCCTGCCTCAATGCGGGGGCTAACGTTAACGGTGTTGAAGTCCAGTGTCATGGTGCACCTCCTTATTGCGTTCTATGCCTTCTGTAAGATCCCAGTCCTGCACGAGATGTCTATTCGGTTGTGCGTAGATGTTGTGGCCCGGTGTAAGTGACTTGGCTGCCGGGAACGTGGCGCCACTTCTGACCCTGGTCCTGCTCTTCGATGAAGTGCGCAGCAAGAGACAACGTCCGTGAAGTCATCAGGATGGGACGTGCCAGGCGGGGATCGAGGCCGAGGTCCAAGAGCAGCGCAGCGGAGACGCC
>NZ_JBFRDV010000044.1:0-19204 GCF_052113945.1 Paenarthrobacter sp. RAF54_2 | reverse complement strand
GCCGCAGCCCCCTACACCTGCACCGGGACCAAGACCACCGTCATGGCCTCCGCCCCGGTGATCACCGCGAACAAGGTCCTGAACAACCTGACCGCCCTCACCTCGGCCAAAACCGACTACCTCAAGGTCACCACCGCGTTCCCCACCACGGCCAACGACACCTTCCAGGGCGCCACGAGCACCATCGGCTTCGCCTTCACCGGCACTCAACGCACCGAAACCACCAAGTAACACCCACCGGACAGCCCGCGGCTGGTCGCCCCATGGACAAGGATGTGTCGGACGGTGTTGTGCCACGACTGGTGTCCAGTACTGTGTGGGGCATGGGATCGCTTCGCAGCATGTCGGGAAAGGGAGGCTCCGGGCACCTCGAACGGGTGTCCTTCTCCCTGGATGGAACACTCTACGAAGTAGACCTTCGCCCTGCCGAGGCCGAAAAGCTCAGGAGCGACCTCCGTCCCTACATTGACGCTGCCCGGCCCGTGGACCAAGCCAGGGAGCCAGATCGGGCCGTGGACATCGACGCGCCGACCGCTGCCGATATCCGTTTATGGGCCAAGGAGCATGGGTTGCCGGTCGCGGAGATCGGCAGCCTCAGCGCGACGATCATCAAGTACTACAACGCCGTCTACTCCGGGGAAGGTCGGCTGCCAAGCTAGAGGTCCTAACCTGCAACCAACCGGCAGCAGTGGCGGCCAGGGACGGCTTACGGCAGGAACGGATTGGCCCTTTTGACTTGGAATCGCTTACTGCCAAAACGGCGTCCACCTACTTTGACAGTAATAGGACAGCTGGTTCCCGGCCAGTATTACAACCATGTAAGGCCCGACTTTTGTAACCGGCAGCCGCATTATTTATCAAGAAAGGACTAGGGAGGGGCGCAAGAATTCATCAAGAATTACGGATTCCTTGGCTTTTGCTGTTGGTTGGATGCTAGCGTGCTCACAACTTGAAGCAAAAGTTTCGACGAGGGGACCGACTTGGATACGTCAAAAGCGCCTGCCCACGTCACTCGCACAGCTGTGATCATCGAAGACGAATCTGACATCCGTTCGGTATTAATGGAAATATTCAGTGCAGCGGGCTTTATCGTTCACACGTTTGGAACTGGCCTGGAGGGAGTCGAGGGAGTACGCCACCAGCACCCGGACGTGGTGACACTGGACCTGGGCCTGGGCGACATTGATGGGTTTGAAGTTGCCCGGCGGGTACGGCTGTTCAGCGACGCCTACATACTGATTCTTACCGCCAGCACGCAGGAACTGGACACATTGCTCGGCTTTGAAGCAGGAGCGGATGACTATGTGACCAAACCCTTCCGGCCGCGCGAACTCACGTACCGGGTTGAGGCGCTGCTTCGCCGGCCCCGCACCCGCAGCGATTCACAGATTCCGTCCACGGCAGTCCAAGCTGAGCCGGCCTCCCCGGAGGAGCCGACCACTTCTTTCCAGACACCGGCATTGGAGGCTTTGGAACACAATGGTCTGCGGCTTAGCCCGCGCACCCGGACCGTGGAACTTTCCGGTCTGGAGTTGAGCCTGACCCGCTCCGAATTTGACCTATTGCTGGCCCTGCTGAGGAGCGGACGAACGGTGTGCACGAAGCTTCAACTGGCCCGGATCCTGCACGGGGAACAGTCCGGCCAGGACGGGTACTGGAGCGAAGCGGACGGACAGGCCGTTCACGTCCACGTCGCCAACCTCAGACGCAAACTCGGGGACTCCGCGTTGTCTCCCCGGTGGGTAGAAACTGTCCGCGGGGTGGGCTACAGGCTGGCGGTGGTACAAGGTGTCTAATCCCCGAACCATCCTCATCGTGCTGACGGGACCGTGCCTGGGAAGGGATCGTTTCTGCTGTTAATGGACCTGGCCGTCGCGGCGCTCCAGCGTCGCGACGTGGGCCCGCAAGGCCGGGTGCTGAAGGGCTTGGGCAGGAAAGTATCGCCTCCGGCAACCAATGCCTGTTCCACTTCCCTGGGATCGTTGCTTGCGCTGATCACCAATATCGGCGCAATGCTGAATTCCCGGATAGCACGGATGGCTTCGAGCCCCCGGAGGGAGGGAAGGCCAAGGCCGGTAGTGATCAGCGTAGGCTCCTGCTCCCGAACGGCCTGGACCCCGGCCTGACCGGTCGCGGCAATGCTCACGGTGTAGCCGATTCCCGTCAGGATAGTGCTGATCAGGAGGCTGAGGTCCGGATCGTCCTCAATGACGACGGCGCGGCGTGGATCCATGGTGGGCGGCCTAGTTCTGCGCTGCTGTGGGTGCCGGGCCAGGCAGGGCCTGCTCAGCTTACTGCTGCATTGGCTCGGGCATTGAAGGGGGTGATCCTGATGGCCTTCGCTTCCGGCGAACCGGTCACCGTGGCGCTCAATCGGATGATCGGTGAGCTTTCCGGAGTCCAGACGGCCGTGTTCTCGGTGGTCCAGTAATCGATGACGAGATGGTTCTCCGCGGCCCCCAGCCGGTGTGAGACCGCCCCCTTGGCCATCTCGCCTGTGATGGTGGGCCGGACCGGACCGCTGCGGCCGTCTGCTTCGGCTGCGTGTCCGCCGGCGAGAGTGCTGATGCCTGTTCCGCCGCCGGTGCGCCGGTCGGGCCAGGAGGTGGCTTCAAGCACATTTTTCCGTCAGACTCTCCCCGCTGCGCATGTTCATCACGCACAATGGACTCGGGTGTTGCCAGGTGAAAGGCGACCGGAAATGGGGGAATTTTGAGACGCATGCGTTTCACTCGCGCCGGTGCGGTTACAGGCGAACGCGGAGCCGTGGCGGTGTTCGTCGCCCTCCTGATGGTGGTGCTGCTGGGATTCGCAGCTATCGCCATTGACCTGGGGGCCCTAACGGTCGAGAAAGCCGAACTTCAAAACGGCGCCGACGCCGCCGCACTCGCTATCGCACGCGGCTGTGCCGCAGGAAATTGCGGGAACATCGTAACTACGGCAAAGGACCTTGCGGGCTCCAACGCCCGCGACGGCTACGCCACAGCCACAGCCACGATCACCGGCAGCACCGTCACTGTGGAGACCGGGACCCTTAACAAGGACGGGTCCACAAAGCTCAACTACCTGTTCGCCACCGCTCTGGGGATCCACGACGGAAGTGCCACGGCACGGGCATCCGCGTCCTGGGCCAGTCCCGCCAGCGGCCCCGCCGTCCTTCCACTGACGTTCTCGATGTGTCAGTTCGATGCCGCTATGGCGGGAACAACGCGACTTATCGAGTACAAGGCGGGAGTAGGATGCAACGGACCGACCAACCACCCCATTCCGGGTGGCTTCGGCTGGCTGAGCACGGGCGGCCAGTGTTCGGTCAACGTCAGTATCGCCACTGCACATACGCCCAGCGATACGGGCAACTCGATACCTTTGTCCAGCCAGTGCATTACCGCCATGCAGAGCATGAAGAACAAGACCATTCTGATCCCGATGTTTGAAGACGCCGGCGGCAGTGGAAACAGCGGCTGGTACAAGATCTACGGCTTCGCGGCGTTCAAAATCACCGGCTGGAAGTTCGGCGGCAACGGACAGGCGGAGTTGAACTGGAACAACACAGGCAGCCCCTCCTGCACGGGGAACTGCCGCGGCATCATCGGAGTCTTCCAGAAGTTCGTCGACCTGGGGGCGGTTTACACGACCGGCGGCCCGGACCTCGGGGCAAAGATCGTCAAGCTGGGCCTTTGACGGTTCGTTGGTTCTGGCCACCGTCGCAACTCTCCTGGCCATCAGGCCGCGTACGTCAGAACTCAAGGTCGCTGGCTTCAGCCCTGCCACCGGGGCTGGTCACTTGCACGTCAGGGTGCCCGAAAGGATGTCCCCATACCAGACGTTGGACACGCCGGGGACTTTGTATTGTCCCTGCAGTTGATACGCCCATTCGACGCCGTCCTTGCGGTTACTAGCGAACGTGAACAACCGCCCGGACGTCTGGGTCAGCTCCGTCGTAATAACCGGTCCGGTGGGAGGGATGATCGTGATCTGGTAGTAGTTGGCTCTGGGAACCGTTCCGTATGCTGCAACGCTGATGGTGACGCTGAGGTCGTTGCCGTGCCGCTCACAGGTGATGGTGATGTTGGTCGCGGCAGCCGCCGGGGCAGGGAGATCCGCGGCACCGTATTGGGATGAGGCTTGTCCGATGCCGGTGAACTGAGCAATAGCCGCAGACGGTGCACCGGCCAGTGCGAGCAGCAGAAGCGCGGCGGTGCTGGCGGCAATCCGCCAGATGTTGGTGCGCGGCGCCACGAAACTCATTGCTTCCTCCGTGCTGGGTGTTGTCCGATGTCTTCCACTGTTGCTGATCCGGCTCAGTCTTTATCTCGGAACCGCTCAAGAATGGCTCAAGAAATTTCGTGGGGGACGCTTCTATGCACTTTGCAATCCCGAAGGACCGAGCCGGCCGCCGGTAACCATCCCTGCTGTTCCCGGTTAGCCTGCCTTGATACCGATGGGGTGCTATCGGTGGATGCGGAAGCGCAGGCCCGCCACCGGTCATGAACCTCTCGTCCGGTGGGGCGATTGTGGATGGATGACTGAATCCTGCAGGGCCGATTCCTTCCCACCACAAGCAGGAACTCTGGACTGATGATAAGCAAGCTGATAATCCTGTAACCAGAGGCCAAGCCTAGATAAAGAGGTGGGATCATGGTGGATCGTATTACCGATATATGGGGCTCGAGGACCCCGTTCGCGCGTGAAGCTGAGTGGCCTTCCCGCGTGGACTACGCACTCCTGGAAGGCCTCACGGAGGGCGACGTCGACCACTGGGTCCAGTCCGCCTGCGTGCTGTGCAGCAATGGCTGCGGCTGCGACATCGCCGTTAAGGACGAAGTCATGGTGGGCATTCGCGGCCGCGCGGAAGACCGCATCAACAGGGGACGCCTTGGACCAAAAGGGCTTTTCGCAAGTTGGCAAGGTGTCTCCAACAAGGACCGGCTCACCCAGCCATTGATCCGCGAGGGCGGCGAATTGGTCGCGACTGACTGGGACACCGCCATGAAGCGGATCGTGGAACGCAGCAAGCAGCTCTTGAAGGAGAAGGGCCCCCTCAGCCATGGTTTCTACACCAGCGGCCAGCTGTTCCTTGAGGAGTACTACGCCTTGGGCATGATAGGGAAGGCTGGCATCGGGACACCCACATGGACGGAAATACGCGTCTGTGTACTGCGACAGCGGCATCCGCGCTCAAGGAAACCTTTGGCGCAGACGGTCAGCCCGGTGCGTATGAGGACATCGACAGTTGCGATGCCATCTTCCTTTACGGTCACAATATGCCCGAAACCCAGACCGTTCTCTGGGCCCGCATCCTGGACCGGCTTTCAGGACCCACCCCGCCAAAACTCGTGTGCGTCGATCCGAGAAATACAGAGGCCGCGCGGTTTGCCGACGTGCACTTGGCTGTGCGGCCAGGCACCAATCTCGCGCTCATGCACGCCCTGGTCCGGGAGGTACTCCAGAACGGCTGGGAGGACCCTGCCTACATCCAGGATCACACGCTCGGCTACGACGAGCTGAAATCCACCGTGGAGGAATGGACGCCAGAAGCTGCTGCCGAGGTGTGCGGCGTCAGCGCCCACGACATCAGGAAGGCCGCCCGCATCTTCGGCACCTCGGATCGGGTTCTTTCCACTGTTTTACAGGGGTTCTACCAGTCATCCCAAGCCACAGCTTCCTCCTGCCAGGTTAATAATCTGCACTTGCTGCGCGGCATGCTCGGCAAGCCTGGAGCCGGCCTACTTCAGATGAATGGGCAGCCGACGGCACAAAACAACCGTGAATGCGGAGCCGACGGCGACCTCCCGGGCTTCCGTAATTGGCACAACCCGAAACACGTTGAAGAACTGGCCTCCCTGTGGAATGTGGATCCCGCGGTCATCCCCCACTGGGCACCCCCAACACACGCAATGCAGATCTTCCGGTATGCCGAGCAAGGATCCATTAATTTCCTCTGGGTCTCGGCTACGAACCCTGCCGTCTCCCTGCCCGAGCTGCCCCGGATCCGGAAGATCCTGGCCAAACCGGAACTGTTCCTGGTGGTGCAGGACCTGTACCTTACAGAAACCGCCAGCATGGCCGACGTCGTCCTCCCCGCCGCAGCCTGGGGTGAAAAGACCGGGACATTCACCAATGCTTCCCGCGTGGTCCATATTTCTGACAAAGCCGTAGACCCGCCCGGGGACGCCCGCAGCGATCTGGATATTTTCCTGGACTACTCCACCCGAATGGGCTTCACTACTCTGGACGGCACGCCCTTGTTGACGTGGGAGGGTCCGGAAGACGCCTTCGAAGCTTGGAAAGAGTGCTCGCGCGGACGCCCTTGCGACTACACCGGACTGAGCTATGCGAAACTCCGTGGTGGCAGCGGGATCCCGTGGCCTTGCAATGAGCAAAACCCCGATGGCACCACGCGCCTCTATACGGACGGTGTTTTTCCCAGCGATCCTGACTACTGCGAGAACTACGGCCACGACCTTTTAACAGGGGCCGAGGTGGAGCCGGAGCCTTACCGCGCCAAGATGCCCAAGGGCCGCGCCTGGCTCAAAACAACCAAGTACCACCCACCGCACGAAGAACCGGACGACGACTACCCACTCCGGTACACAACGGGGCGGACGGCGTATCACTTCCACACACGGACCAAGACGGGACGTTCCCGGACACTCAACGCAGCGGCACCAAGGATGTGGGTGGAACTCTCCGTCGAGGATGCTTCCGCACTCGGGATCACAGAGGGCGACATCGTCCGCGTGTCGTCCCGGCGGGGCCTTATTGAAGCACCGGCTCGGATCAGCGGTGTCCGCCCCGGAACGGTTTTTGCGCCATTCCACTACGGATACTGGGACTCGACAGTGCCGTCCGACCCGTCAGATTCTGCCCAGGGTTCACGGAAGACTGCTGCCAACGAGCTGACCATCACTGAATGGGATCCCGTATCAAAGCAACCGCTTTTCAAGAATGCCGCGGTGAAAGTGGACAAAATCCGCGACGGCGATGGACCGGCTCCGGCGCCCAACACCACCGCTTCACGGCAGGCTGGACAACAACAATGAACCTCAATATCTACTTGGGTTTACTGCATCAGGGCGAAGCCACCTTTGGCCGAGTCGTTCCGGCAGGTCTCCGATGGCCACGGCTCCGAGCCCGATATACATTTCCTCTGCCAGTCCTTGGCCAGGCAGTGCGACAAGCACGGGGAACTCCTCCTCCCAGTAGTGGAGCGGTACGGCAAGGACACATCCGACCACGAGCCCGAGCGGCTCCACGCCGAGGGCTTGTCAGAAACCCGGACCGGCCCTGTCGGCCTCCTTCGCGACCTGCAGGACCTGTATCTGCTGGCGAGCCTGGTCGACGTCACGTGGACTGTGGTGAATCAAGCCGGGTCCGCACTTCGCGACGACGAGCTGCTCACCGTCGTCGAACAGTGCCACAAAGTGACGGAAGTGCAGCTCAGTTGGTTGCAAACCCGAATGAAGCAGGCTGCGCCGCAGGCACTGCTCGTCGCAGACTGAGTCGGTTCGCAGACTAAGTCAGCGGTGCAGCAGCCCCAGCATCGGGAGGGTGACCGCCGTCGAAAGTGCCATGGCGGCGGTGTTGCCGATGACCGGATGAAAGCCCTCCGGTAGCCGGGCTGAAATCGCTCTGGCGATGGGAGGGGCAAGCACGGCTCCAAGCAGGGCACCGCCGATGATGCTCTGCCACGAGCCGTCGTAGGCGAGCACGGCGGCCGGCGCCACTGACACGAGCGACGCGTAGGTGGCCGCCCACCCACCATTGCGGAACCAACCCCGCCAAACGACCACGCCGATAGCCGAGGTGAGGGCCTGCGCCAACAGGATGTGCGGAACCAGGTTGGAACCGTACGAGGGCAGCGCAGGATTCAGCACGAACGCCATTGCGACGCCAAGGATCACGCCCGCGCTGGCGAGCTCGTTGGCGAAGAATTGGGTCTCGGTGAAGTCGGAGAGGACCCGGCGCGCCGCCCACACTGCATCCTTGAGGACGCGGTTATCGCTCGACGGCGGCTGGATGGGTTGCGGTTGCAGAGGCGGTTTGCGCAGGACAAGCCAAGGCAATTTCCGGGCAATGAGGAAAGCCAGTACTGATCCCAAGGACATCGCGAGGACGTTCGCCACCACGGGCGGCAGCCCCAGCGGCACGGCGACCGTTGGGATCAGCAACAATGCACAGGGCGTGACGGTGAATGCGCCCAGTACAGCGCCGGTCACGCAGGTGCGCCAACCGGGCCCATACATCAGGACCATGGCGGGAGCCACGCAAACGAAAGGCACAAACGTGGGCTGCCATCCGTCGTCGAGCATCCGGCCGAAAACCACGTTGGACAACAGCAGGCTGAGCGACGCCGAGGCCAGCACCCACGGCCACAAGCCGGTGCCATAGGTCAGTTGGCCGGCCCAGTTCTTTCCTCGTCGTCCAGCCCACCAAGCCAAGAAAGCCCCCGCAAGTAACCCGCATGCCGCCAGCTCTGATTTGTAAAACAGGGGCTCGGTCA
Organism: Paenarthrobacter sp. RAF54_2; assembly: GCF_052113945.1. Lineage (NCBI taxonomy): Bacteria > Bacillati > Actinomycetota > Actinomycetes > Micrococcales > Micrococcaceae > Paenarthrobacter > Paenarthrobacter sp. RAF54_2. The sequence goes on along the minus strand of NZ_JBFRDV010000044.1, from coordinate 10,701 downwards.
TGTCGCCCAGGAACCACCTGACTGCAGGGAAGGGTGAGTTGCTGGCTGAAGCAGCCCAGCCTTCAAACGCAGGGCCGAGCCGCGGCGATTGCTGCGCGAGCGTGTGGAGGACAAGTGCGAGCACTCCCGCAAGGATGACCGCAGCCAATGCGCCCAAGGCTGTCCCGATGGCGCCGAGTTCAGTTGCAGTCTTCTTCGCGGCAGGATCCGGCCGACGGCGGGGCGCGCCGTCGACAGCTGAGGTGAGCATCGTTGATAACCCTTAGCGTGCGATGTGGTGTAACTCGAATGCAGCGTAACCGAGCTTTCCAGGGCGGCCGCACTCCGGTTGCTGCGGGGGATTTGTGACCGGGGGCGAGTGCAGAATGCCCAGTTGCCATTGACTCTAACGTTTCTTCGAGGGAACGTTAGTGCATGAACCACGTAACCACTGCCCAAGCAGCCGCGCGCCTGGGCGTGACTCAGGTAGCTGTCCGTAAGTTGATCGGCACTGGTCAGCTGATCAGCGTCGGCGTCGTTGGCCGGGTCATCCTGCTGGACGCCGATTCTGTGGAACAACTGGCCCGGGTCGGCACACGCCATGGTCGGCCATGGACCGAAGAGAACGCCTGGGCAGCCCTCCTCCTGCTCTCCGGGAACAGCCAAGTGGAGTGGGTGGGCTCCACCCAGCTGTCCCGACTGCGTCGCAAACTGACCAAGATGGAACCCGCCGAGTTGCCGATCCTGGCTCGCAGACGCGCGCTTGTCCATCGATACAGAGGTACAACCGATGTCGTCCAACGGCTAAGGGGTCACGTGCTTGCCACGAGTGCGGCTGCCATGGCCGACGACAGCACTGGCCAACGCTTTGGCCTGACCGGCGGCGCAGGAATTGTGGATGGTTACGTCATGTCCGGCGACGCCGGTGCACTTAAGGAAGCGTACGGACTAATCGACGACCGGGAGGGCAACGTAGTGCTTCGGGAAGTCGTGACCATCCAGGCGTTTACAGACGGAGTCCCGCTGGCGGCTATTGCTTTGGACCTGATGGAGTCGCCAGCGACCCGCGAGCGCAATGCTGGCCTGCGTATTCTTGAGGAGCTGCTTAGTGGACGATGACCATGGCCTGAAGGAACGAGTGCTGTGGGAGGCTTCGCCGCCCCCGGGTGGCTGGGGCCGGCCATGGCCCCAATGCGCTGAACTGGCCCGCGCCTTGCCTTCCAATCAGTGGACGCTGGTCGGGGGACTTATGGTCCAACTGCACTCCGCCGTGGCGGGTCTAACCGTTTCGCGGCCGACCGCCGACGTCGACATCGTCCTCCACATGGAAACCGGAGCTGCAACCATGCCTGGTGTCGCGGCAGTGTTACATTCGCTCGGCTACGCGCTCCGGCAGTCCATCAATAGCGATAGCCCTGCACATCGTTTCCTTCGCGACCATGAGCAGATCGACCTCATGGTTGCTGACCATCTTGTACCCAGGTGGGTTCCGCGTATAGGACGCCGCAAAGTCTTTCAGGTGACGGGCGGGACCCAAGCCCTCCGGCGAACAGTGAACTGCCGGATCCACGTGGACAATGAGGGTCCGGTGTCGATCAGCATCCCGAATGCGCTGGGGGCATTGGTCCTCAAAGGCGCTGCGTATCAGGAGGATTCACGGGACACGGGCCGCCACCTCGATGACGCAGCCACGCTCTTGGCAACCATTACCGGCCCCTTGGAGCTTGTGGCCGACATGGGAGGCAGCGATCGCTCGCGGATTCTAGCGCTCAGACGCGCCCTCGCCGATCCCGACCATGAATCCTGGAAGGTTCTTGACCGCGGCGATAGGGCACGGGCAATCAGCAACCTTGCCGTGCTCTGCGCCAACCCCGACAGCCTCCCTCTCAGGCGCCTGGGTAGGTAGAGCCGTAGGCTTTAGACCCGTGTCATTGAAGGAGCGACTCGATCTCTCCAACCGGCAGCCCGGCTACCTCGGCAAGAGCGCGGGGGTCGACTCCGGCGYCGACGGCCTTCTTGAAAGCCAGGGCGAGGGTGTTCCGGGAGATGGACAGCTCACGTTCAAGGCTTTGGCGGCGAAGCGCCGCGACCCAGACGCCGCTGACCGGGTCCAGGGCGTCGATATCCATTCTAAAACCGCAACTGCAAGCCCACTCCGGCCATAATGGTTCCACGGTGATCCACTGCATGGAGTCGTAGGCGGGTCCTGCGGAAATGGCCATGTGCGAACCGCAGTGGACGGGTCCCATGGGGAGCCCCTGTTCCGTAGCAACGTCCACCGTAGCCTCAGCCACCGGGGTGGAGCTTGGTTCTCGCAGCGCGACTGTCATCGTCTTCTCCCACACATTCCCTAGTAACTATCTTGGCTACCTAGTTATATGTGTACTTATCACTTAAGTCCAACCAGCCGGGACGGTTACCCGCGCACGCCGCCAAAGAGCGGGAGCCACCACAACGGCAACGCCGACGGCGGCACCGATCAAGGTTTCGATGATGCGGTCCCGCAACAACAGGCCGGGATCAACAGGGGCTGCCAGCAAAGTGGCGATCAGGGCAAGCGGCGTCACGAAGACCTGCGCCACAAGGTACTGCCGGGCGATGAACATTTCAGCGCCGAACTGGCAAGCTGCAATTACCAGGACCATGGCCCACGGCGCCGGATTGAGCCAGAGGATGCCGGCAAGCAGCACCAATCCCATGACCGTTCCGGCGATTCTTTGGATGCCACGGCTCACGCGGTGGCGCGTCGAATGCCCCACCAACGGAACCACTGCCGCAACCATGGCCCAGTACGTGTGGCCGAAACCGAGCCGCTCGCCCACCAGCGTCGCGATGGTCCCCGCAAGGCCTGCAGCAATCAGGTACCCGCCGCCTTCCAACCAGATCGCCCGACGTTCCAGGCTGGTGTGGCGGATGCGCGGCGGTCGTTTCCATGGGGTCCTGTGGCTCTTGAGCACCCGGGATGACATACCGATCAGGAGGCAGAAGATGGTGGTTCCTGCCGCGACCAGCATTGCCTGCCACAGCGGCGGCTGCGCCGGGATGGATGCGATCGCAGCGAAGGCGAAGATGTGAAAGAGGGAACCGCCAGGCCTCAGCCTCCAGGCCGCGACCACCACTGAGCACCCGCCTGCAACGATGGTGGTGGCAGCGGTCAGGAGCCACGAATACGCGGCACCTTCGATTCCCCAAGCCTGCGCCACACGGGCCATGAGCGTCGCCAGCAAAATGATCAGCAGCATGAAACCACCGGCACGCAACTGGCTTCGGAAGCGGACGCCATGCGGTTCATTGCGGCCATAAATGCCGGTAAACGCACCGAACGAGGCAAACACGGCCAGATCCAACCGCCCCATCAGCGTCAGCGTAATCAGCGGAACAAAAACACCAACAGCGCAGCGGAGAGCCGGGTGATGGTCCTTGTTTCCCGGACCCATCGTGAACATTTCCGCTACAGCCTTCAAGGGGTGGCTCGCCTTTCGTCGCAGGATCAAAACGTACGACGACGGCGCTGGCGTCCGCTTCAAGGCTACGCTCCGGGCGCTGGACTACTCTGCGATGGCGTACAGATAGTGCCTCGAATCACGGACCGTAGCGGCCTATCTGCACACAAACTGCCGGGTCAGAACCGGGACGCGGTGGGACTGGTGAACTGCGTGGTGGCTAGCGGGTTGCCTACGATATCCCTCAACCCCGATGCCGGCGTGAACTTTGCTGCGGCCGCCGACTGGGCGGTCGAATTCGGTGTTCCCGTCATCGAACCCAAGGTCATAGTGAGCGTCTTGGCCGTAGGATTCCACTGAAGTACCGAGGCATTGGAACCCGATCCCTTGAATGTCAGGGACCCTGAGGTTTCGTAGTTGCCCACCAGCGCTACGGTGCCAAGCCTGAAAGTCGAGCAGGCACTGGAGGAGACGCTGACGCTAAGGCTGTTAGAGGAATTGACGGTGACCGTCACCTGATTGTTGCCGCTGATAGTCTGCGTTGCCGTATCACTCGTCCAGGCGCTGCACATGGTGCTCGCGTCCAAGGCCTCAGAGAACGTCAGAGTCACTAGGTCGTCTTTTTCGATTTCTCCGACGCTGCCTCCGGCCCGGTTGCTGAGCAGGACGTTGGTGACCGTCGGAGCGGTAGCGTCCTTGCTCGAAGTGTCCGTCCCCGGCTGGCCAGTATTTCCTGCGGCGTCAGTAGCTACGGCCGAGTAGGTGATAATGCCGTCGTTGAGTGTACTTAGATTCAGCGCTGACGCTGTCCAGTTGCCTGAACCGTTGGCAGTGACCGATTTCGTGACGGTGTGCACAGAGCCGGCGTCAGTGACGGTAAGCAGGACCGTTGAGTTGGCTTCCGCCGTGCCCGTCACGGTGATGCTGGCTGCGGTGGATGCTATAACGTTTGTTGGTGCGTTGACCGTGGGGGCAGCGGGAGCTGTGGCGTCCACGACCGTAGCTGTGCTTCGCAGGCTTTCCGCGCCTTGCCACAAGGAAATCATGGGAGTCACCGTGTAGTACCAGGTGCCGGTTGTCGCCGTGTCCGTGCACGTCAGCGCGGCAACGGTGCCGGTGCAGGTACCCACGGCCGCGACCTTGGTGCCTCCGGTAGCGGAAGCATAGCGAGCGATGCTGTAACCGGTCGCGGGCCGTGCTGCCGCCGTCGTGCTTGCCGTCCAGGTGACCGTCACGCTGCCAGCCGAACCGACCGCCGCTGCTGGCTTGGCGCCCTGGTTAACGGTGTCGGCCTTGGCCGCTCCGAGGCCGCTGCTGACCGTACTCCAGAATGCGCTGGCCGCCGGCCCGCCCCACGAAACGAGGAGAATGCCCACCACGATCACTACAAAGCGGTTCCACCGGCCCATGGTTTCCGGCCGGGGAGCCGGTTTGCCCAAAAACCTGCGACGCCGGATCATTTCCGCACCTCCAGCGTGACGGGAACCCGGAACTGGGCTCCCTGGCAGACCGAAACTGAAGCAGTGCTCATGCTGGCAGCGCCCGGAAGCGTCAGCAGGATGGAGGAGTTCGGCTGGATGGTCACCGGCGGTGAGAGCGGGACGGGTGGCGGGGTGAAGGTAACTCCCGTGATGGTGCAGGCGGCATGGGCGGCGTCCGCCGTCACGGCACCGTTGGCCGCGACTCCGTAGATGGTGACGGGGTGCGCATTGAGATTGGTGGCTCGAAGGATGACGTCGGCGGTTCCACCTGGAATTAGGCTGTTCTGCGGAGTGTCCCCTGCGATGAGCGCGTCCACGATGACCGTCTGCATCGTCCCGTTGGCGGCCGAACCGGCGCCAACGCCCGTGCTGGCCCAGTACGCATACGCAGCCCCGGTGCCACCAAGGACGCAGAGCGCCACCGTGGCAGCCGCAGTCCGTGCGAGTCGGCCTGTTGGGAAAGTGCGCGCTGTCTTCTTCATGTCAGTTCGCCTGTCCCGTCCCGGAGTAGGAGAGTTGGAGCGTCGCGCCTTTGCATCCGTCCTGGAGCTGCAAGGTATCCAGCATGCTGATACGCGGCCAGCTTCCTTGCGGAATTCCCAGGGCGGACAGCGACGTTGATCCTGGCTGGACGGTGATCGGGTATGTGCCTGTGTACTGCGTGATGTTGTAGTCAGCAGCGCTGCAGGGAAGCCCGGCCCCGACTGCCGCGGGCGTACGAACCACCTGGCTGATCGAAGCGGACAGGCTGGTCACGGCGATGTTCTTGTTCTCCGGGTTGGCGATCTGCAGGTCGATCGGAAGTGAAATCCCAGGGGCCAGCGCACCCGTCAACGAGCCCGAAACACCGAAATTCCTTTTCACTTCCTTCACGTGCAACTGCGCCTTTGCAGGATTGGACTGAATCGTGCCGCCGGTTCCGGTGACAGTGAAGTCGTACTTGCCAGCCGGCGTGATGGGACTCGTGGAGACGGTCAAATTCATTTTTGTCGAACTGCCGGAGTTCAGCGTCCCCGACGACGGCGACCAGGCCGCCGTCGCGCCCGCAGGCAGCCCTGAAACGGAATAGGTCACGGGTCCTGAGAAGCCTCCCGCCGAGGAGACAGTGGCGTCGAACGCAGCTGACTGTCCTTGGTCCACGCTGCGGCTTGAAGGTGACAGCGCCATCACGATGCCCTTTGACTCCTTGGCCCCGGCCTCCTTCCCATTGTTCTGGCCCCCGCTTGCACCGAGGGCTGCAACAGACGCCAGGGCAACCAACATCGTGAGGAGCAGCGCCCTAGTGGCAACTCCCGTGCGCCCGGAAGGCATGCTCATGCGTGCTGCTTGGGGTTGCATTAAGCCTCTTTTCGGACGAGTGGGTTCGGGACGACCGCGGATTGCCAGGGACGAACCGGGGACCATCCTCCGAAGAGGCGGTCCCCGGCCTGGACGAGCTAGCTGCTGGTGACGTTGACCGTCACGATGGCCGCCTTGCAGGCGTCCTGGTTGACAGTGCCGCTGTCGTTGAACTTCAGCGTCCCGCTGCCCACGGACGTTCCGGTGGAATTGGCGTCGACGAGGGTGTTGGTGGTAACCGCAGTGACTTCGAACCAGGCAGGGAGACAGCCGGCCACGTTGGTGCTCACGTTGGCGGTCAGGGCTCCGACAACGGTGCCCGTCGTCGTCGAGTTGTCCGCTGTGTACGCCACCGGCACTTGGTTGCCTGGTGCGAGGCCTCCGGCGAACGTTGCGTGCAGGGTGACGGTTCCACCGCCGGTCGAGTTGGTGGCCGAGCCGCTGCCTGAGCCCGTTGTGGTCCAGTAGGCGAATGCAGCTCCGCCGCCCACGGCCACCAATGCCACGCCTGCGACTGCGGCAGTGATCCGGCTCTTCTTGGAAAGTTTGCGCATGATAAGACTCCTTGGTTGATCGATGTACCGGGGAGCCGCAGCGCAACCCCCAGCATCCGGCCGTTGCTGGCGGATGAAGCGATGCCCCCAATAGTTCAGCCAGCAGTGGCAGCGTGGCTACTCTTGGGTGTACGCCTCTTTTTCGCCCGACCAAGGGGTCAGGAATACGCTGAACGGGCCAGCGAGTACTCAGTCTGCCGAGAGCGATTACTTGGTTGCCCGACAGGTTCCAGATGCCCGCTGGCGCCAACGGCGCTGCTGCATGTTGATGGGATCCGTGGAAACCCCGGGGATCCGGACCTCATTGAAGGCATCCATAGGTGCCAGGTTTCTCACCCCGGCCTGTACTCAGTCTTTGGAAGCATGCTCCGGGCAACGGAGCCACTGCCGTTGCAACGCAAACCGCGCTATTTGGCCGGGATGCGTCAACATTGTGCCCATCTTGAGCAAAAACTGAGCTGGAGCTCGACCTGCGCCCGTAGAAAGGTGCATCAAATCAAGAATGCGCCCTTGCGGAGACCTTTCAATTCCCGCGCTTGCCCTTGCCCTTCTTTTCGTCTCCGTGGCCCTTTTCGTCGGATTGGCCGCCCCCTTGGCCGGCACCGGCTGATGGGCCGCCTCCCGGCTCAACGACCTCGGGCGATTCGGTATGCTGGGCAACCTCTGCTGGACTGGTCTGTTGGCTCACAGCTGCCGGCGGAGCCACTACCGCGCCGCCTCCTGAGCCCGGCGGAGGCAGCTGAACGATTTGTACGGGTCCTGGAATGATGACTGTTTCCACCGGCCCAGGGGTGGTAATTGTCACCACTGGCGCGGGGGTGACAACGGGGGAAGGAAGGTTGGATTCCTGGGTAACCGGGGACGGCGAGGTAACGTCTGCCGGCAAGGGTCCCTGGCCAGACATCGCCACCCCGACCGGGATGGCAATCGCTGCCCCAAGAAGGACCATCAACAATGCCCCGAGTCGGCCCCCTCCGCCACTTCTATGAAGCTTCGGGGAAACTTCGGTTCTTGCCCCAACGGCGGGTGCCCTGGCAGGCAGAGGCGGCAAAAGCGCGGTAGCCGCTGGGTGTGCATAGGCCTCCTGCCAAGGGCGACCCAGGAATTCTTCGATCTCCGCAGCGGTCGGCCTGTTGTCTGGTTCGAGGTCCGTCATGGACTTCAGCAACTCGGCTATCGGGTGATGGATCTGCTCAGGAATAACGGGGGCACGGTGAAGACGGGCTGCAGCCGACTCCATGGGTGTTCCCGGGTACTCGGTCCTACCAGTGAGGCACTCCAAGAGCACCAGGCCGAGGGAGTAAATGTCGCTGGCAGGAGTCAAGGGCCGGCCGAGGGCCTGTTCGGGGCTGAGGTACTGGGCGGTTCCCACCGTCATTCCGGTGGCGGTTAGGCGGCTACCTTCCAGGATTCTCGCCACGCCAAAGTCGGCGAGTTTCACTATGCGATCAGGGCCCGGAGTTTCGGAAACCAGGATGTTGGCAGGCTTGATGTCCCGGTGAATCACTCCGCTGCCGTGAACTTGCACCAAGGCACCTGCAAGGGCGTGGCCGATATGCGTGATCTCCGCGAGGCTGAGCGGCCCCTCAGCAAGCACCGAACGAAGATTATTGCCGGAAACGAGTTCCATGACGAGGAAGGCCCGTGGCGGGCCGGATGTTGTGGTGTCCACGCCGGCGTCGTAAATATGCACCAGACCGGGGTGATCAAATCCTGCCAGCAACCGCATCTCTGCCTGCTGACGCTCTTCGAAGCCCTCGTCGGCTGAGCCTGGGGAAAAGATCTTAAGTGCAACGTCACGCAGTAGGACTTCATCACGGGCCCTGCAAACCGTAGACATTGCCCCGTATCCGAGTACCTCCAGAATCCGGTAGCGGCCGTTGAGAATGTCCCCGCCGCCTGTTGGATCAACGAGAGCTTCACCGCCTGCGCTCACGGCCCTACACCTCTTGCGTCTAAGCGCGCTGCGCCGGCGTAATCCTGCGCTGCGATGCAGTTGCTAAGTAACCTTCCTACGGCAAACGTACAGCCTCTGCCCCACCTTGCCAACCATGGAGTTTGCTACTACTTTTTCCGGGAAAATCGGGGCACTTCCGCACCTCAAAGCTCCGGTTACCGGCGCCCCTGGACGACGTGTTGCGGCGTTGGGAGTGCGTCCAAGGAATTGAAACTATAGAGCTGAATGCCCTCGATGCCGGGGCGCGCTGAGAGCTCGTCGATGAGTGTGTCCGGCGTGTACCTCTCCCCGATCAGGAGCCTCCGCGCAAGCGGACCTTTACGGCTGAGGAATTTCAGGGAGGATCCCACTCCGATCTTGGTGGCGAGCGAGACCAGCTTTACCTTGGGCACGGTCCCTGCCACACCTGCCCAGACCGGAAGGAGCACACCCTCACGGCGGAGCATGCCCACATAATCATGGATCTTGTCCACCGAGAAACACATCTGCGTGACGATCTTGCTGGCGTGCTCTTGCTTCTCCAGCAGCGCATCAACCAACTGCAGGCTGGTGATGTCCGGATGCCCTTCGGGGTACCCAGCCACTCCAACGGCCATTGCACCGGAGGTGATCTGGGCGATATCCCGCAGCAATTCGCCACCATTGGAATACGAACCTGAAGGCTGCCCGTCGCCACCGATGGCGAAGACTTCCGTGATGCCCGACGCCGAGCAGTCACCCAGTATGGCCGAAAGCTCGGCCCGGCTTTCAAGAGCCTTCGCCGCAAGGTGGGGAACAACCGTATAGCCGAGTTCCCTTAGCTGGACGGCGGCCCGCAGTGTGGCACCAACTCCGTGCTTGGGCAGGCAGGTAATGCTGGTCGCGGCAGACGTCGGCAATGCCTTGTTGACAGCGTCCACGATTCCCTCGGACGGGATGATCTCAACGCGGAGGGGAAGCATGAGGTGTCCTTTTTGACTCTGTTAAGTGTGCGGCGAAGGTTAGGCGTGGGCGGCGAGGATGGTGGAGGCTTCCTGGCGGGTGGTGCCGGAGGACTCGATGTGGGCCAGGGCGGCGGGGATTTCCCAGCCCTTCTTGCGCATCGCGGTGGCCCACAACCGCCCGGCCCGGTACGAGGAGCGGACCAAGGGACCGGACATGACACCGAGGAACCCGATTTCCTCGGCCTCGTGCTGGAGGTCCACGAACTCCTGGGGCTTGACCCACCGATCCACAGGCAGGTGCCGTTCGGAGGGGCGCAGGTACTGGGTGATCGTGATCAAATCACACCCGGCCGCGTGCAGGTCCTTCAGGGCTTCGGAGATTTCCTCGCGGGTTTCGCCCATGCCCAGGATCAGGTTGGACTTGGTCACCATGCCCAGGTCCCGGCCCTGGGTGATGACATCCAGGGAACGTTCGTACCGGAACGCCGGGCGGATCCGCTTGAAGATCCTGGGCACGGTCTCGACGTTGTGCGCGAACACCTCGGGCTTGGAATCGCAGATCGCGGCAATGTGTTCGGGTTTGCCGGAGAAGTCCGGGATCAGCAACTCCACCCCGGTGCCCGGGTTCAGTTCGTGGATCTTGCGGACCGTTTCGGCGTACAACCAGACACCTTCATCGGCGAGGTCATCACGGGCCACCCCGGTGACGGTGGCGTAGCGCAGCTGCATGGCCTGGACACTGCGGGCGACCTTGGTGGGTTCGAACATGTCCACCGGGGAGGGTTTGCCGGTATCGATCTGGCAGAAATCACAGCGTCGGGTGCATTCGGACCCGCCGATCAGGAACGTCGCTTCCTTGTCTTCCCAGCACTCGAAAATGTTCGGGCAGCCGGCCTCTTCACAGACAGTGTGCAGGCCTTCCTTCTTCACCAGGTTCTTCAACCCGACGAACTCCGGGCCCATCTGGACCTTGGCCTTGATCCACTCGGGCTTGCGTTCAACCGGGACAGCCGAGTTACGCTGCTC
>NZ_JBFRDV010000043.1:0-20932 GCF_052113945.1 Paenarthrobacter sp. RAF54_2 | reverse complement strand
CGCCATCTTCGCGGCGTTGATCGCCTTCGCCGCAGCGATCGCGTTCCGCTCAATACACGGAATCTGCACCAACCCTCCGATCGGATCACACGTGAGCCCCAGGTTGTGTTCCATCGCGATCTCCGCCGCGTTCTCCACCTGACCCGGCGTACCACCCATCACCTCAGCCAACCCGGCAGCAGCCATCGACGACGCCGAGCCCACCTCACCCTGGCAGCCCACCTCGGCCCCCGAAATGGACGCCTGCTCCTTGTACAACACACCCACCGCGCCCGCGGCGAGCAGGAACTTCACCACCACATCGTCCCTGTCCTTTTGGCTGGCCTGATCCATGCCCGGGGCATAGTTCAACGCGTAATACAACACCGCCGGAATGATCCCCGCCGCGCCGTTCGTCGGCGCCGTGACCACCCGCCCGCCCGTCGCATTCTCCTCATTAACGGCCAGGGCGATCAGGTTCACCCACTCCTGCCAATACTTCGGATCGTTGCGGTCCTTGTCTTCCTTCAACAACCGCTCCAACCAGTCAGGAGCACGACGRCGGACCTTCAACCCCCCGGGCAACACACCCTCACGCTTCAACGACGTCTCAACACACGCCTCCATCACGGACCAGATATGCAACAGACCCTCCCGGATCTCCTCCTCACTCCGTGACGCACGCTCGTTGATGAACATGATGTCGCTGATCCCCAGGCCCTTCGAGGAGCACCGGCCCAGCAACTCGGCAGCCGTCCGGAACGGCAACGGCAACTCCGCCTTCGTCTCCTCCAACTCCGCCCGCGCAGCGTCCTCCTCACCCTCCCGTACGATGAACCCGCCACCAACCGAAAAGAACGTCGCCTCCCGCAGAACATTCCCCGCGGCATCAGAGACGGCAAACTTCATCCCATTCGTATGCCGCGGCAACACCGTCAACGGATGCAGGACCATATCCTCCACCGCATACGGCAGCTCTACGCCTTCGCCGGAGGCACCGGCCAGATTCAGCACACCCGTCTCAGCGATCGACGCGAGCCGCTCCTCCACTTCCTCGGGCAGGATCAACTCCGGGTGGTAACCCTCGAGGCCCAGCAGCGTCGCAGTCATGGTCCCGTGCCCGCGGCCAGTCGCAGCCAAGGAGCCATACAGATCAACGCGCAACGACGCCACGGAGCCCAGGACACCAGCGTCCTTCAGCTCACCGGCAAACACTGCGGCAGCCCGCATCGGCCCCACAGTATGCGAACTCGACGGGCCAATACCCACAGTGAACAAATCGAAAACACCAACAGCCATGGTCGGGATTCCTTAACAAATCTTGAAAACGGTCCGCCAGATGGTCCTGGCGGATGGTCTCCCCCGCTTGTGGCGGAAAGCGACCGAACAACGACGCCGGGCGGCCCCTTGTGGCGGCAACCCGGCGTCGCGAATTATTTAGTTCATACAATCCCACGCTACGCCACAGTGGGCGCTGTGTGGGCCCATGGGGTCGACGCCCTCCGCGGGCTCCAGCGGCCATTTCGGGGCTCCGCTGCCAAACATGCCGTGCGCACGGCATCTCCGGCAGCGTACCCCCGAAACGGGCAAGGCAACCCCTCACCACCCGCCCAGAAACCGGCCCCTATGGAACCGGCGTCCGGCAGCGGGCGTCTAAGCGAGCATCCCAACCCCACGAAACGGTGGCACCTGAACGCTGGCCCCTTCGGGACCGGCGTCCGGCAGCGTGCGTCCAAGGGAGCGTCACGTCCGCCCAGCGGGCGTCTACGCGACCGAGCACGCAGAGGACGTCGGCCCCAACGGGCCCACCCGGCCAAGGACCCTTGGGCCAGAGCAGTTACGCCAGATCTCCGCCATTCTTGGAGGCGTACTCCTCGGCCGAGAGCAGCGGGCCCTCGGACTCAGCGGCGACCTTGAACAACCAGCCAGCACCATAGGGGTCGTTGTTGATCAGGGCCGGATCGCCCACGACGGCGTCGTTGATCTCGGTGACCTCACCAGTGACCGGCGAGTACAGGTCCGACACGCTCTTCGTGGACTCAACCTCGCCGCAGGTCTCGCCGGCGGTAACGGCGGAGCCAACCTCGGGCAGGTCAACGTACACGATGTCGCCCAGCGCGTCGGTGGCAACCTCGGAAATCCCGACGGACACCAGGTTCCCCTCCCCGCGGGAAACCCACTCGTGCTCGTCGGAGTACTGAAGTTCGGGCGCTACTTTGGGCATTCTGTTTCCTATTCTTTGGTTGATCAAAAACTATGGCTGTGTGTGCGGCAGTCTTGGCTGGGTTGGGGGCGTGGAACCGGGTTCCTCCGCGGGCTCGGTCGCGAGGACGCCCGCTGGGCGGACGTGCCGCTCCCTTGGACGCCCGCTCCCGGAACCCGCTCCCCCGCCGTCGGCCCGCCCTCCCTGGCGAGAACCCAAAACATACTTGGATCCGAACCATCGCGCGGAGCCAGCCTTGCGCCGTGGCGCCAAGTCGAACGGAGCCATGTCCTGCGGGCAAGGTGATCCAACCGAATCACCTTCGGCAGGTTGCCACTCCCCCAGCATTCAGCGGTTCGAGGGGCGCCAGAGTGGCCGCGCGTCCTGGTGATGTGCGCAGCCCCTTCGGGTCCGGTGACCGGCAGCATGCGTCTAAGAGAGCATCGCGTCCGCTCAGCGGGCGCCCTATTCGACGGGGGCCACGCCGTCCGGGTTCCCTGGCCGAGCTTGCGAGGCGAGGGGGACGGTGGGGAGCATGCAGAGGTCGCCGGCCCCGACGGGCCAAAAGGCGACCCGTCGGGACAACCCCCGCTTACTTCTGGCGCTTGTAGAACGGCAATGCGACCACTTCGAACGGCTCGCTCTTACCCCGCAGGTCGATGTCCAACGCAGTTCCAATTTCGGCATGCTCGACGTCGACGTAGGCCAGCGCTACCGGGTAACCAAGCGTCGGGCTGGGCTGGCCGGAGGTGACTTCGCCTACCACTGCGCCGTCTTTGAGGACCGGGTAGTGGCCTCGACCAGCGCGACGTCCCAGGCCCTTGAGACCCACGAGCTTACGTCCACTGGTGGAGCCGGCTCCGGCTGCTTTGAGGGCAGCGAGTGCGTCCTTGCCGACGAAGTCGCCTTCCTTGGAAATTGCGACGACGGGACCGAGCCCTGCCGCGAAGGGGTTGCCTTCGCGGGACAGCTCGTTGCCATAGAGCGGCATGCCGGCTTCCAGGCGCAGGGAGTCGCGGGAAGCCAGGCCTGCGGGGACGAGCTCGCCTTCTTCAGCGGCGTCGGTGATGGCCTGCCAGAGGTTAGCAGCGGAGTCGTTGGACACAAAGATCTCGAAGCCGTCTTCACCGGTGTAGCCGGTGCGGGCGAGCAACAGGTCCTGAGTGCCGCCGTCGAACGTGAACGGCACCTCAACTGCGGCGTAGTACTTCAGTTCGGTGACCAGGGCGTGCTGCTCTGCGGGCACAAGGCGGAGGAGAATGGCTTCCGCGCGCGGACCCTGGACGGCGATGAGCGACGTCTCGGAAGAGGCGTCCTCCACAACCACGTCAAAACCAGCCGCGCGCTCCAGCAGTGCCGCCGCCACAACCGCAGCGTTGCCCGCGTTGGGGACCACGAGGAACTTGTCCTGGCCTTCTTCGGGAGAGGGGCGACGGTACGTGATGAGGTCGTCGATGATGCCGCCGTCTTCCTGGCAGATCAGCGAGTACTTGGCTTTGCCCTCGGCCATGGCGGAAATTTTGCCTACCAGCGCATAGTCCAGGAACGCCGCCGCGTCCGGTCCGGTGACCCAGACTTCGCCCATGTGCGAGAGGTCGAACAAGCCAGCGGACTTGCGGACTGCGTGGTGCTCGGCCAACTCGGACGAGTACTTAAGTGGCATCTGCCAGCCGCCGAAGTCGGTGAAGGACGCGCCCAGTTTCTTGTGCTCTTCGTAGAGAGCGGTGTAGTTCTCAGTCATTTGCAGGGCGTCCTTTAGTTTTCAAAGGCTTCGATCGGCGGGCAGGAGCAGACCAGATTGCGGTCTCCTGCTGCACCGTCGATGCGGCCAACGGGCGGGAAGTACTTGTCCTGCTTGAGGTGGTGGACGGGGAACGCGGCCTGCTCACGCGGGTATGCGCGGTCCCAGTCAGAACTTACGACGGCGGCAGCCGTGTGGGGTGCCTTGCGCAGCGGCGAGCTCTCAACAGTGAAATCGCCGGTGGCGACTTGCTCGATTTCGGCGCGGATGGTGATCATGGCCTCGATGAAGCGGTCGATCTCCACGAGGTCCTCAGACTCTGTGGGCTCCACCATGAGGGTTCCGGCAACAGGGAACGCCAGGGTGGGAGCGTGGAAGCCGAAGTCGATGAGGCGCTTGGCAACATCTTCAGCTGTTACACCCGTGCGGGCAGTCAGTTCACGGAGGTCCAGGATGCATTCGTGGGCTACGAGCCCGCCCTCGCCGGTGTAGAGCACGGGGAAGTGCTCGTTGAGTCGGGAAGCGATGTAGTTCGCAGCCAGCAGCGCGGACTTGGTGGCTTCAGTGAGCCCCTGGCCACCCATGAGCTTCACGTAAGCCCAGGAAATCGGGAGCACGCCGGCCGAACCGAAGCGGGACGCCGAGATCGGGACGTCGTTGCCTTCGGTCCACGATGCAGCGTCACCTGGCATGAACGGTGCCAGGTGTGCCTTTGCCGCAACCGGGCCGACACCGGGTCCGCCACCACCGTGAGGGATGCAGAACGTCTTGTGCAGGTTCAGGTGGGAGACGTCGCCGCCGAACTTGCCGGGCTGCGCGAGCCCAACGAGCGCGTTGAGGTTGGCGCCATCGATGTAGACCTGGCCGCCGGCTTCGTGGATAGCGTCGCAGACTTCCCGGACGTCGGCGTCGTACACACCGTGCGTGGACGGGTAGGTGATCATGATGGCCGAGAGGGCGTCCCTGTGGGCTTCGATCTTGGCCTTGAGGTCAACGTGATCGATGGTGCCATCGGGAGCGGTGGCCACCACCACAACCTTCATACCGGCCAGAACTGCGGAAGCAGCATTGGTGCCGTGCGCAGAAGCAGGAATCAGGCACACGTTGCGCTGTTCGTCGCCGCGTGACAGGTGGTAACCACGGATAGCCAGAAGCCCGGCGAGCTCACCCTGCGAACCGGCGTTCGGCTGGATGGAGACCTGATCGTAGCCGGTGATCTCAGTCAGCTGGGACTCAAGATCGGTGATCAGTTCACGCCAACCCTGGGTTTGGGAATCCGGAGCGAACGGGTGGATCGAAGCGAACTCCGGCCAGGAGATTGCCTCCATCTCAGCCGTGGCGTTCAGCTTCATGGTGCAGGAACCCAACGGAATCATGGTGCGATCCAATGCCAGGTCACGGTCCGAGAGCTTACGGATGTAGCGCAGGAGCTGGGTTTCGGAGCGGTGCGTGTTGAACACCGGGTGCTGCATGAAGTCGCTCGAGCGCTCCACGGAAGATTCCAGCGCAAAGCCCTCAGCGGATTCAAGCACCTTAGCGCCGAAGACATCCAGGACGGCGCGAACAATCTCTGATGTAGTGGTCTCGTCAACAGAAATGCCCACCAGATCAGCGTCAATGCCGCGCAGGTTGATGCCCTTGGCCTCGGCAGCAGCTACAACCTCGTCCGCCTTGCCRGGAACGCGGACTGTGATGGTGTCAAAGAAGGACGCGTGAACGACCTCGACGCCGGCGGCCTTCAGTGACGCTGCAAGGGTGCGGGCGTGACCGTGGGCGGTTTCGGCGATTGCCTTCAGGCCTTCGGGGCCGTGGTAGACGGCGTACATGGAGGCGACGATGGCCAGCAACGCCTGCGCGGTACAGATGTTGGACGTGGCCTTCTCGCGGCGGATGTGCTGCTCGCGGGTCTGCAGCGCCAAGCGGTAGGCGGGGACACCGGCGTCGTCCTTGGAAACGCCCACCAGACGGCCCGGCATGGAACGCTCGAGACCCTTCTGGACGGCCATGTACGCGGCGTGCGGGCCACCGAAGAACAGCGGAACGCCGAGGCGCTGGGCGGAACCGACGGCGATGTCCGCACCCTGCTCGCCCGGAGGCGTGATGAGCGTCAGCGAGAGAAGGTCTGCTGCGACCGTGACCAGTGCACCGCGTTCCTTGGCGTCAGCGATGACCGCGGAGTGATCAAACACGCGGCCGGAAACGCCGGGCTGCTGCAGGACGACGCCGTTGATGACGCCCTCCGGGAGGCCGAGCGAAAGGTCGGCGACCTCAACTTCGAAACCGAGCGCCTCAGCGCGACCCTTCACGATAGCGATGGTCTGCGGGAGGCAGTCGGCGTCGAGGACGGTCTTCCCGTCATGGGCTGCCTTGTTCTTGTTGGCGCGGCGCATCATGAGCACGGCCTCTGCCACAGCTGTTGCTTCGTCCAGCAGGGAGGCGTTGGCGATCGGCAGGCCCACGAGGTCCTGGACCATGGTCTGGAAGTTCAACAGAGCTTCCAGGCGGCCCTGCGAGATTTCCGGCTGGTACGGCGTGTAGGCGGTGTACCAGGCCGGGGATTCGAGGATGTTCCTGCGGATAACCGGCGGCGTGACGGTGTCGTAGTAGCCCTGGCCGATCATCTGGACGGCAGTTTTGTTCTTGGACGCAAGCTTGCGCAGCTCAGCCAGCACCTCGACTTCGCTGAGCGCATTTTCGAGCGTGAGGGCAACGTCCTGGCGGATGTCGTTGGGAACGGCCGTATCAACCAGCGAATCAACGGTGTCGTAGCCGACCGTCTTGAGCATGGTGTCAATGTCGGCCTGGCGGCGGGCGCCAATGTGCCGATCGACGAAGGTGGTGGAGGCTGAACTAACCGTCACGAAGGAACTCCATTACTTGGGCGGCGTTTGGGTACGCCACAGTGGCTGGGTTCCTCCCCGCTCTGTATTGGACCTGAGAGTTTCCGCGTGTTGCTTGCACAACCATCGCTTGCACCGTCGGTGAGCACAGCATCTTTTCCGCGCCAAAGGACGCGGCAAAAGGCCTGCTACTTTCCAGAGTTGCCTCGCCGCGGCGGTGCGTGGGCCTGAGAGATTCCTGGGGAGGGTTTGCTCCTACGGCGCCCGCATCACTTGCTTGCAGGACTCTCCCGCCGCAGATCAAAGGCATATTCAATTGTTTGCGTGCCCCAGTAAAGGCGCACCACAAGGCTCAATTGTCCTACGTTGGGAGCGTCGCCGCAAATGGATGACCCGCTACTTGCGGAGCCGGTCCAGGACTCCCAGCAGGATCTCGACGTCGGCCTCCCGCCCGGCCTTGCCGCCTTCCCGGCCACCCTCGAACATGGCGTTGAAATACAGGCCGTCGCCCATGTAACTGACGGCCTTGGCAACCTCCGGACCAACATCCTCGGCCAGGACGTCCAACCACTGCTGCTGGATTCCGGCAAACCTGTGGCGGGTCTCCTCATGGGCAACTTCGGCCAGTCTCGTGGCAGCAACGAATGCCCGATCCATGGGAGTTCCGGCCCACAGTGAGGTCCGAATGAAGTAGGCAGCGCTGCCATCTGGCGCCGTCTTCATTTTTTCGATGTCTGCCTGGGCCAACTCATCCAAGCGCTCCAACAGAGCGCTGATCAGCGATTCCTTGTTGGGGAAGTGGTAAAGCAGTCCGCCCTTGGAGACCCCTGCCCGCTTGGCGACTGCGTCAAGCGTGGCAGCCCGCTCCCCCACTTCGATAAGGAGGGCTTCGTAGGCATCAAGGACTGCATCCCTGGCAACTGGCTTGCGTGGCATGACTACATCATTCCCTACGGGGTTGGCGGTGCTGAATTTGAAACTGTACCGTCTAGACGGTACAGTAACCTTTATGTTCACGCCGTCCTCAACCCAAGCGCCCCGCTCCACTCGTACCTTGACGGGTCAGGCAGCACCGTGGCGCGATTGGACGGCCCTGGCACTCCTGATGTTCCCGGTGCTGCTGGTGGCCGTCGATAACACCGCGCTCACGTTCGCCCTGCCGGCAATTGCCCGCTCCTTGGATGTGGGTGGCGTGCAGCTCCTATGGGTCATTGACGCCTACCCTCTCGTGTTGGCGGCGCTGCTGGTTTCCATGGGCAACCTCGGCGACAGGATCGGACGACGGCGGCTGCTGCTGATCGGCAGCACGGGCTTCGCCGCGGTTTCGGCTGCTACAGCATTCGCGCCTTCCGCGGAATGGCTGATTGCCGGCCGCGCCGCACTTGGCGTATTCGGCGCGATGTTGATGCCTTCAACGCTGTCCCTGATCCGGAACATCTTTGTTGATCCGAACCGTCGGCGGCTCGCGATCGCCGTATGGGCTGCCGGATTCTCTGGTGGCGCAGCCCTTGGCCCGATCTTTGGCGGCTGGCTGGTGGAACACTTCTGGTGGGGTGCGGTCTTCCTGGTAGCGACCTTCCTCCTCCTGCCCCTCCTCGCCTTCGGCAGGGTCCTCATTCCCGAATCCAAGGACGCCAACCCTGGCAGGGTGGACGTGCCCAGCATCGCGCTGTCCGTGATCACCATGGCTCCGTTCGTGTACGGCATCAAGGAATTCGCTGTTCACGGATTCGGGGCGTCGGCAGCGGCCTTCATGGTCTTCGGCCTGGTGATGGGCATTGTGTTTGTGCGTCGCCAGCGGCGGATCCAGAGCCCCATGCTGGACGTCTCTTTGTTCAAGAACAAGGTGTTCAGCACAGCGATAGTGGCCAACGTCCTGTCCTTGTTTTCCATGACGGGCTTCATCTACTTCTTCGCCCAGCACCTACAACTTGTTGAGGGCCAGTCCCCCATGGAAGCGGGCATCGCAATGATTCCGGCGCTCCTGGCAACGGTCATCGCCGGCCTGGTAGTGGTCCCGCTGGTAAAGCGCGTCCGGCCAGGATTCGTGGTGGCCGGCGGACTCACCCTCAGCGCGGCCGGCTATTTGGTGGTGGCCGTGGGTGACCACGGCAGCGGACCTGTGTTCCTGTTGTCAGCTTTGACTGTCCTCGCCGCTGGCGTAGGCGCAGCGGAAACCATTTCCAACGACCTCATCCTCGGCTCGGTGCCGGCCGACAAATCCGGAGCGGCGTCCGCGATCTCCGAAACCGGCTACGAGCTGGGTTCGCTCCTGGGAACAGCCGTGCTGGGCTCTATCCTCACTGCGTCCTACCAGCGCAACCTCGTCATCCCGGAGGGCCTGTCCATGCAAGCAGCCGGTAAATCGGGAGAAACCCTGGCGGGCGCAGTGGATGCTGCTGCGGCCCTACCCGCTCCGCTATCGGATGCCCTGACAGCCGCCGCCCGGGTAGCCTTCGAGTCCGGCGTCCACATCACTGCGGCGATTGGGCTGGTACTGATGGCTGGCGCGGCAGTCCTTGCCGCCGTCGTGCTCCGGCGGGTTCCCAAAGCGCAATAGGCGCCGCGGCAATCAGTGGCCGTCCGTAGGTGCAGCCTTGCCATCTACGGCGGCCACCAACTGGTCAATCCGGTCCAGGGCTTCGCTGAGCCGCCCCACCGTTGCCCACAATTCAGGGTGCTTTTCCTTGATCTCATCAAGCGTGGCGCCTGCGGATCTGAGCGACGCGAGATCAAAGCTCACGTTGGTGCGGGCTCCTGCGATGGCGGCCCTGAGGGCCCCAAACCCCACCACCACGTCAGCGATGAGCGCCGGATTCCCGTTGGCAGCCAACCATCCCAGGTCTTCTATGGCTTCGATGGCGTGGTCTCCGAGGACCGCGGAGGCCTTGGCAGCATCGACGGATGCACGGTGGATTGCTTGCTCCCTTTCCGGGCCAGGATCAAGCCGAAAGGCCGCACCGAAAGCCTTCGACGCCGTTGCGTCGTCGTCAGCCAACTTCAGGGCGGTCTCGCGGAGAGAGCGGGCCCGCGCGTGCAGATCGGCCAACTGCTGCCCGGGCGCCTCCGTATAACCAGCAACCATGGACGTTAGGGATGCTGCGATGGCCAGCATCACGCCGGTTCCTGCGCCTCCGCCGGGCGATCCGCTGGACTCTGCCAGAGCCTTGGTCCAATCCTCAACAGTTGAACGTTGGGTAGTGATCTCTTGTGAAGATTCCATGCAACCCAGTTTGCCCCTCTGGTGACATCGATACACTGGCCAGACCCTGCGGCGTTCGACCTGTTAAGGAAAATTCCCCATGAGCATTGACCTTGAAGCCCTCTACCGTGACCTCCACTCGAACCCGGAGCTTTCCTTTCAAGAACTCAGGACAGCCGGGATTATCAGCGGACACCTCGAGGACTTGGGGCTGCTGGTTCACCGCAACGTCGGGAAGACGGGGGTCGTAGGAGTCCTGGACAATGGCCCCGGCTCTGTAGTGATGCTTCGCGCCGATATGGACGCGTTGCCGGTCAAAGAGGCCACGGGGCTGGACTACGCAAGTACGGCAGTCGGCGTCGATCATGAAGGCCGTGAGGTGCCGGTCATGCATGCCTGCGGGCACGACGTGCACGTCAGCTGCCTCCTCGGAGCAGTGGAAACGCTGGCCGTAAGGCGGCAGGACTGGCAGGGCACGCTGATCGCCGTGTTCCAGCCGGCGGAAGAATGGGGCGGCGGAGCCCAAGCCATGGTCACCGATGGACTCTTTGACCTCGTTCCAAAACCCGACGTGGTCCTGGGCCAACACGTGGCGCCCTTTCCTGCCGGATGGTTCGGCATCCGTCCCGGCGTCGCCATGGCCTCAGCCGATTCCCTCAACGTGACCTTGCATGGGCGCGGCGGCCACGGCTCCCGGCCTGAAACCACCATTGATCCAGTGCTCATGGCAGCGGCAACCACCATGCGCCTGCAGGGAGTGGTGTCCCGGGAACTCGCCGCCAGCGATTCCGCGGTAGTTACTGTTGGGCAAATCCATTCGGGAACAAAGAACAACATCATCCCCGAGACCGCAACCCTTGGCCTCAGCATCCGATCCTTCAGCGAGCCCACGCGGGAGAAAGTCCTGAACTCGATCGAGCGCATCATTCGAAGTGAAGCTGCTGCCTCAGGCTCCCTCAAGGAACCCGACTTCCACTATGAGGAGCGCTTCCCCATGACGGTCAATGATGAATCGGCCGCGGGAAGGATCGCTTCAGCGTTTCGCGATAGGTTCGGCGCGGCGAGGATCATGGACCCCGGCCCCGTCTCAGGCAGTGAAGACGTCGGGGAACTCGCGACGGCGGCCGGCGCACCACTCGTCTTTTGGTTCCTGGGCGGGATCGAGGCCACCCACTTCAAGGATTGGGCGACGACGGGCCGCCTCCCCGAGGACGTTCCCTCGAACCATTCGCCCTACTTTGCCCCGATCATCCAGCCAACACTGACCCTAGGCACGGAAGCACTGGTTACTGCTGCCCTCGAATTCCTGGACGCTCCGAAGCAGGCAGCAGGAAACCCCGTTTAACGGACAATTCACCGCCGCGCGCGGTGGTGAATTGTCCGTTGTACGGGGTCTTTGCCGAGACCGACGCCTAGACCTTTTCGCGGATGCGGTCGATCTTCGGTTCTGAAACCTCAAATTCCCTGCGACGACGAGCCAGGAAAGTCCACAACGTTCCTTCTGTCTGCGGGCTCTTCTCAGCAGGGGCCTCAGGTGCCTGATCCTTGCTTGTCTCAGGCTTGTGCATCTCGGGCGTGCGCACGGAGTCCTTCTTCGTACGCCTCTCATAGCCCTCATAGTACGAGTAGCACATACCCAACCTCCTTAGTGGCTGTTCTTTAATCGTCCTCGCACCTGGACCGTAAGTCGACTGCTAATTAATGCAACTCACGGTGAAACAAGGCCTTCAGCGCGGCTGGCCGCTGCCGCTACCGCCAGCCTGGTTTCAGCCATCATGAGATCCGCGTTGATGACTGCACCGGACATGTTTCCTGCTGCCGCAGCGGCCACTACCTGCCCGGTGAGATCGGTAACGTTGCCGGCGACCCAAACGCCGGGCACTGAAGTGGCTCCTCCTGGCGCAGCCGCTTCAAAATGAAGTCCCACTCCCTGGGGGTGTTCCACGGGCACAATTCCGAGGGATTCGAGCAGCCTGGATCGCGCCTCCATCCGCGGACCAACCACCACCGCCTCAACTGGTATCACCGTTCCGGATTGCAGGACGACGCCACTCAGGGCATCGTCCGTAACTTCCAATGACTCAACCTTGCCCTCGACCACGCCGATGGATCTGGCCGCCAGTTGAACCCACTGCTCTTCAGTGGGTTCAACGACGTCGTTCAGGAACAGCGTGATGTTGGGGCTCCACTGCCGGAACAACAAGGTCTGGTGCAAAGCCATTGGTACGGACCCCAGGATGCCGATTGCTTTGTTCCGCACTTCCCAACCATGGCAGTACGGGCAGTGCAGGACATCCTTGCCCCAGCGCTCCCGGATACCCTTCACGTCGGGAAGAATGTCGGTCAAGCCCGAGGTCACCAGTATCCGACGCGCCCCGACAGTCCGCCCGTCTGCCAGGTCCACTTCAAAGGCGGGTTCGGAAGCGTTGGTGGGATCCGGCGTCGAACGCGCCGCCACAGCCAGGCCCGAAACGATGTGGCCGCCGTAGTGCAAAACTTCAGCGCGGCCCAGAGCCAAGAGTTCCTGCGGGCTGAGACCGTCCCGGGAAAGGAAGCCGTGCACTCCTGCGGCAGGGGCGTTCCGTGGATCCCCGGCGTCGATGACCAGCACGGACCGCAACGCCCTACCCAGCGTGACGGCGGCACTTAACCCAGCTGCGCCACCTCCCACAATGACGACGTCGTACTGTTGTTCCATTTTTGCCTCCTGTTTTGTTGCGAGGCGTGCTCTGCGCGTTATTTCCAAGTTTGGGGCGCAAAGCTGGCCTCACAACGGTCTGCTTCAATGCTCAACCGGAGACTCCGAAAGCAGCAACAAATTTTGCCAGTATGGCAAAATTGAGCGATGACCCAGGATTTCAGCAAAATGCTCGACGCCGTCGGCCCTCGCCTGCGAGCGCTGCGGACCCAACGCAATGTGACCCTGGCGGAGGCCGCAGCAGCCACAGGCATTTCGGTCAGCACGCTCTCCAGGTTGGAGTCGGGGCAACGGAAGCCCACGCTCGAACTACTCCTGCCCATTGCCCGCTTTCATCAAATTCCCCTTGAAGAACTCATCGACGCCCCGGAAACCGGTGATCCGCGGATTCACCTCAAGCCGCACGTGCACGAGTGGGGCACAGCCGTGCCGCTGACGCGACGAGCAGGGGGAATCCAGGCGTTCAAGATGGTGCTGCCGGGCGGCACGGGGAAGGAAGTTCCCGATCCCCAATCGCATGAGGGCTACGACTGGATGTACATCCTTAACGGCAAACTCCGGCTTGTCCTGGGCGAGAACGACTTCATCCTCAAGGCCGGTGAGGCGGCGGAGTTCGATACGCGGACGCCGCACTGGTTTGCCAGCGCCACTAAGGAGCCGGTGGAGCTCCTTACCCTCTTTGGGCAGCAGGGTGAGCGCATGCACGTCAGGGCGCGGCCGAAGCGCTAGGCGCCGCGAATCCGCGGGAAATGAAGGGAATTCATTTTTGCCTCTTGCATCCAGCCGTGAGTACCGCCATACTAAATGAACGCTATTCATTTAGTGACTGTCGTCTCACCGGAGTACATGCCCCCATGATTGAAATTACCCGCCTCGAAGCCCCGACTTCCCTGGCCCGCACCGAGCCGTCCACCCGCACCCCGCTGCGGGTCGGCGTCGTTCAGCACCGCTGGCACGCTGATGAAGCAGTCCTGCATGCCGAACTGAACGAGGGAATCGAACGTTCAGCCAAGCTGGGAGCCAGTGTTGTTTTCCTGCCTGAACTGACCCTCTCCCGCTACCCTGCAGACACCCGGCCGGAGAACAACCCGGCCGCAGGTATCCGCCCTTCAGACATCACCGAAGACCTGCTCACGGGCCCCACGTTCACGTTCGCCGCAGCGGCCGCCAGGACATACGGCGTCTCGGTGCACGCATCGCTCTACCAGCGTGCTGAAAACCCGGACGGCACGGACGACGGCTTGGGTCTCAACACAGCCATCCTCGTCTCCCCCGCTGGCGAGCTCGTGGCCCGCACCCACAAGCTGCACATCCCCGTCACGGCCGGCTACTATGAGGACAAGTTCTTCCGCAAGGGCCCTGCCGCCGAAGATGCCTATGCGGTCCACGCTCCTGCAGAACTCGGCGGCGCGCGCCTGGGCATGCCCACCTGCTGGGATGAATGGTTCCCCGAGCTCGCCCGTATGTACTCCCTGGGCGGTGCCGAAATCCTGGTCTACCCCACTGCCATTGGTTCCGAACCTGACCACCCCGACTTCGATACCCAACCGCTGTGGCAGCAGGTCATCGTGGGCAACGGCATCGCCAACGGCCTGTTCATGATTGCCCCCAACCGCTACGGCAGCGAGGGCACACTGAACTTCTATGGTTCGTCCTTCATCTCCGATCCCTACGGCCGCATCCTGGTCCAGGCACCCCGCGACGAATCCGCCGTCCTGGTGGCCGATCTCGACCTGGACCAGCGCAAGGATTGGCTCACGCTCTTCCCGTTCCTGGCCACCCGCCGCCCGGAAACGTACGGCCGCCTCACCGAGCCAGTGAACCCCAACGCCCCACTCGGCTCCACAGCCGAGGCCACGCCGTATCAGGCCGTGTCCGCATGAGCGCCTGGCGCATGCCATCCGAGACCGCTCCCCAGGATCGCGTCTGGATGGCCTTCCCCACTGGTGGCTACACCTTGGGCGACACGGAGGAAGAGGCCCACGCAGCGCGGTCCACGTGGGCTGCCGTTGCCAACGCCATCCTTGAGTTCGAGCCGGTCACCATGGTGGTACACCCGGACGACGTCGACACCGCCGCGCGTTACCTGGATCCTCGCGTCGAGGTACTGACCGCTGAACTCAACGATGCCTGGATGCGCGACATCGGGCCGTCCTTCGTGCTTGATGCCAACAAGCAGCTGGGTGCCGTGGACTGGATCTTCAACGGTTGGGGTGGCCAGGATTGGGCCACATGGGACAAGGATTCGCTCATCGCAGCGGAGATCAGCGCTCGCGCCGATGCCCACCACATCCCGTCAGGCATCGTCAACGAGGGTGGCGGCATCCAGGTTGACGGCGAAGGCACAGTCCTGGTGACCGAGACCGTACAGCTTGACCAAGGCCGCAACCCGGGCCTGACCAAGGCGGACATCGAAGGGGAACTGGCCCGCACCATCGGCGCCACCCATGTGATCTGGCTGCCCCGCGGCCTCACCCGTGACTCCGAGAAATTCGGCACCCGCGGCCACGTGGACATTGTGGCAGCGATCCCGAGCCCCGGCACGCTGCTGGTCCACTCCCAGCAGAACCCCGAACACCCGGACTACACCGTCTCCCGGGAAATCATCGACTTCCTGCGCACCACCCATGACGCAGCAGGCCGGGACTGGAACATCATCGAAGTTCCCGCCCCGGAAACCCTCACCGACGACGAAGGGTATGTGGACTACAGCTACATCAACCACCTCGTGGTCAACGGAGGGGTCATCGCATGCAGTTTCAATGACCCCATGGACGAGAAAGCACTCCGCATCCTCGCCGACGCCTACCCCGGACGCCGCGTAGTCAGTGTTGACGCGCGGGAACTCTTTGCCCGGGGCGGCGGTATCCACTGCATTACGCAGCAACAGCCTACGGCCATCTAGAAAGGGCCTTTCATGAGCCAGACAATCCGTAGCACGGCCGCAGGCAGCAGCCCGGCCGACAAGTCGCACGAGATCAGCGGCAAGGGACTGAAGACGGGGCAGTTGGGGCTCCTCGCCGTCGTCGTTCTTGGCATTTCAACCATCGCCCCGGCGTATACGCTTACCAGCGCGCTCGGTCCGACTGTCAACGAAGCCGGGCTGCAACTGCCCGTGATCTTCCTTATCGGGTTCATTCCGATGATCCTTGTGTCACTGGCATACCGGGAACTCAACGCAGACTCCCCGGACAGCGGCACCACCTTCACGTGGGTCACGAAAGCTTTTGGTCCGTGGGTGGGCTGGATGGGTGGCTGGGGCCTGCTCGCAGCCAACATCATCGTCCTGTCCAACCTGGCAGGCGTCGCAGTGGACTTCTTCTACCTCTTCCTGGCACAGGTTACCAGCTCCCCCGAGCTCGCCGACCTCGCCTCGAACAAGGTACTGAACGTTGCCACCTGCTTCGTCTTCGTTGCCTTGGCCGTGTGGGTGAGCTACCGCGGCCTGCACACCACCAAGATCGTCCAGTACGGGCTGGTGGGCTTCCAGCTGCTGGTCCTTGGCCTCTTCGTGGCCATGGCGTTCGCCAACTGGTCCACCTCCGAGACCGCCATTCCGTTCAGCTGGGACTGGTTCGATGTCACCAAGATCGAGACCTTCGGCCAGATCGCGGCCGGCATCTCCCTGTCGATCTTCGTTTACTGGGGCTGGGATGTCTGCCTCACAGTGAACGAGGAAACCGCCAACGGAAAGAAGACCGCCGGCCTCGCAGGCACCCTGACCGCTGTCATCGTGCTGGGCATCTACCTCCTGGTCACCATCGCCACCATGATGTTCGCAGGCGTTGGGGACACGGGAGTCGGCCTGAACAACGAGGAAAACAGCGCCAACGTGTTCACGGCCCTCGCTTCACCGGTTATGGGTCCGTTCGCGATCCTCATGTCCCTCGCAGTCCTCTCGAGCTCGGCCGCATCACTTCAGTCCACGTTCACTTCACCATCGCGCAGCCTGCTGGCCATGGCACACTATGGCGCCCTGCCCGAGCGCTTCGCCCACATGAGCAAGAAGTTCTCGACGCCGGGCTTCGCCACCGTCGCGGCCGGCGTCCTGTCCGCGGGCTTCTACGCCGTGATGCACGTGATCAGTGAAAACGTCCTCAACGACACCATCCTGGCACTGGGCTTGATGATCTGCTTCTACTACGGGCTCACGGCCATCGCGTGTGTCTGGTACTTCCGGAACAGCGTGTTCTCCAGCGCCCGGAACTTCTTCCTTCGTCTCTTCTGCCCCCTGCTGGGCGGGGTCGGCCTGTTCGTTGTCTTCCTGCAGACCGCAGTGGACAGCTGGGCACCGGAGTTTGGAAGTGGCTCGGAAATCTTCGGAGTGGGGCTCGTGTTCGTGCTCGGCATCGGAATCCTTGCCCTGGGTGCCGTGTTCATGCTGATCATGGCCCGCGTCCGCCCCGGCTTCTTCCGCGGAGAGACCATCCGCAAGGACACCCCCGCCTTGGTGGTGCCGGAGTAGCTCTTCCCGGGAAATCGTTGGAAAGCTGCCAGTTCGCCGGAATTGTCCGGACGAACTGGCAGCTTTCGTAGGTTTTGGCGGATTTCCCTCAGTTCACCAACGGTGGGCGACGTCCACCACAAGGCGCGAACCGCCGTCGGGCCCGTCCAAAGTGAAGACGCGGAACGGAAGCCGGGCACGGACACCCAAACCGATGCTCGTGTAGCCTTCGAAGCTGCCCGCGTAAACCACCTGACGGAACGTCTCATACCCGGAAACGTCGGACAACTCAGCCTTTGCAGCCGGAGCGTACGTCAGTTGGCCGTTCTGGTCGTACGACGGCGCTGTCACTACCACTTGCAGGTCAGCATCCCCGAGCACGGGGATTGGATAGCCGCTGGCATCCTGAACCACAACCGGGACATACTGCACTGAATAGCCGGCCACCTTGCCGGTCATATCGATCACCAAGCGGTCGTAACAGGGCTGCTGGCCCGTACGGACGCTGGTGACGTTGGCGGCGCTCATGTCGGGGTCGGCCTTGGCCAGCGAGCCCCACATGATCCCGCAATATGGTGATGCCGAGGCTGGCCCCGGTGCCACCAGACCGAGTCCGGCAGCTGCAAGGACTGCTGCCAAACCCGCTCCAAATTTCCTCATTTTTTGTGCCCCCTTCAGGCGAAGTTGATACTTCAACAGTAGGAGTGCGTTGGGTGGTTTGGATGGGTTGTGGCCGCTTCGGCGCACAACCGTTAAAACGACTCCGGGGTGGTCACAGGAGAGTCATGGAAGGGGACATTTACGCCGGTTCAGGGACTGTATTGAGGGTCTTCATGCACAGGTTCGTAATCGAAGATAACGACACCTGGGCGTTACAAAGAGCTGCGGATACGCAAAAGCCCCATCCGACCATTCACTGGCCTGACGGGGCACGAACGTTTTGCGGTGCCTGAGTTAGCCTTCGCAGTCCTTGCAGTACTTAAGGCCGTTCTTTTCCAGGGCAACCTGGGACCGGTGGCGGACCAGGAAGCAGGAAGAACACGTGAATTCATCAGACTGTTCAGGTACCACCACAACGGTCAGTTCTTCACCGGAAAGATCGGCGCCCGGGAGGTCGATGCCTTCCGCGGTATCGTTTTCGTCGATGTCGATGACTGCAGTCTGGGCACCGGTGCCGCGGGACGCCTGAAGAGCCTCAAGCGAGTCCGCGGGAGTCTCTTCTTCTGTCTTGCGGGGTGCGTCGTAATCAGTAGCCATTGGGTTCGCTTTCGTTGCTGCATAGTGCCATTTCAGGCACCTCAGTGAAGCAGTTTAGGGCATAGCATCCGCGTTAAACGAAAAGTGTGCCCAAAACAACATTCAGCAGCTTTCAAGCCAACCTTTAGGGGTTACGGCGGGTCATTCCCGAGTGGGATTGAATGGCCTGCGCACTGGCGACTGTAACCCCGCTAAGGGCCGGTAACCACGTCCAATCGACAGACCGGCCGTGAGCCGGTGAGCCGGCGGCTTCGTTTGCCGGTTCCACACAATCCAGGACGTAGGCGGCCTCAATCCATTGGCCGATCTTGGAGCCAATCTTCGCGCTCTGTTTAGCCAACCAGGATGCATTCATGCGGCAAAGGTATCCAGCCGGCATGTGGGGCCGGTTTCTGCAGCGTCACGGGCTTGTTAACTTACCTCTTGCTGGGCTTAGTCCTGCAGAGCCTGCTGCACGATGTACTCCGCGATCGCCATCGACGACGTAGCCCCCGGCGACGGTGCATTCCGCACCAAAACCGTGTCCCGGCGTCGGGAAATCACAAAATCATCCACCAGGGAACCGTCAGCGTTCATGGCCTGTGCACGGACGCCCCGCGTGCCGGGAAGAATAGTGGCACCCTCCAACGACGGAACAAAGCGCACGGCCTCCTTAATGAACTTCTTCCTGCTGACAACAGTCTGGAATTCGCGGACCGCCGACGGCATATTCTGGCGGGCAAAATTCCAGAAGCCTGGAAACAGCGTGTAATTCAGGACGTCGCGCACATCGACGTCCTTCCAGGAATAGGCCTCGCGTCCGAAGGAGATGAATGCGTTGGGGCCCAGCATCATTTCGCCGTCGATCCTTTTGGTCAAGTGCACGCCAAGGAACGGATGCTTGGGGTCCGGCACTGGATAAATCAAGCCCCGGACTTTTGCGCGGGTTTCCTTCCCGAGGAGGAAGTACTGCCCAAAGAAGGGAACGATGCGCGGTGTTGCAGGCTCTCCAGTCGCTTTGGCCAGCCTGTCCGATTGAAGCCCGGCGCACGCCACCACAAGATCGTAGTGTTCGCCTCCATCCTTCGTGTGGACCACGACGCCACTCCCCTGCTGTTCCAGCGCGGTGACTTCCTGCCCAAGCCGGATCTGCCCGCCTGTGGCACGGACGTCGTCGGCGAGCGCATTCGTGATGGCCGTGTAGTCCACGATCGCCGTTTCCGGGGAGTGCAAAGCAGAAAGCCCGACGGCGTTCGGCTCCACCTCGTGTATTTGGTCGCCGCGCAGCATGCGTGCGCCCGGCACCCCATTGGCCGTTGCCCGCGCGAAGATGTTCTCCAGTCGCTTCGATTCTTCGGGGGTCTGGGCGATCACCAACTTCCCGCAGGCCTCGTACGGCAGATCTTTGGCGGCGCAGAATTCCTGAAGCAGGGCAACTCCCCGGCGGCACAACGTTGCTTTCAGCCCGCCGGGCTCGTAATACAGGCCTGCGTGGACTACGCCGGAGTTGTGGCCGGTTTGGTGCTTGGCGAGCTGGTCTTCCTTCTCGTAAACAGTGACTTGGACGCCGTCGAGTTTGTTCGCCAATTCCCGGGCCACAGCCACACCGATGATCCCGCCGCCAATGACAGCGCAGCGTTTGATGTTCTTCGGCGTTGCTTTCGTGGACATGGGAACTCCTCGTCGTTGGGGACCTCTGCCTTGGGGAATGAAAAGGGGCGGCACTTGACGTGCCGCCCCTTTTACATAGTGCCTGAATTGCTAGAAACCGCTGGGCTGGTCGAAGCGCTGGCCTGCCGGATTGGACGGCAGGAGCGAGAGAACCAGAACGGCAAGTCCACCCACGAACGGAATGAGGCCGAGCAGGGCGAGCCAGCCGCTGAAGTTGCCGTCATGCAGACGACGAACCAGCAACGAAATGGACGGAATGAGGACCGCCAGGTAGAACGCAAAGATCAAGATAAGTCCTACAACTGCGCCCGGGCCGGGAACTGCCGTTCCGTTTGCTGAGGTGGTAGAACCTGCTGCCCCAAGAATGCCGGTAAGGAGTTGCAGGACGAGGCCGATGACACCCAAAGCGAGGGCCACCCACCAGTATTCGCTGCGGCTGGCACGGCCCGTGAAGGCCGTGTACTTCTTGAAGAAACGCTTTACGGCGGCGCCAATGGGTGCGCCATAGTAGGGAGCCCACAGCGGCGGTTCGCCGGCCTGTGCGCCATACGGCTGGGTGTGTTGCGGCTGTTGCTGGTAGCTCAAGGTAGTTCCCCCGGGGTTAGGCGTGAATGATGCAATGAGACCAAACTCAGTGATGAGTCGTTGCTCATCGTAGTGCTCTCCGCGGTATTTATGCAGGTCAATGGACAAAATTAATCCGGATTTAGTCCGTTGAAGGATTATGTCGCCCCAATCCTTCTCTCACATACCAACCCTTTTAACCCAATTGCGCTCGTCAAGTTTTTGAGACAGTTCTCGTTGTTGTTGGTTAGGCGGCCAGGGGTTCCTGGGCGCTGGTGTGGTGGTTTGCGTGGGCTGTGGCTGGTGGGACGCCGCCGGCGCGGCGGTTTGGTCGGCGGCGGTTGTACCAGCCCT
>NZ_JBFRDV010000042.1:0-20998 GCF_052113945.1 Paenarthrobacter sp. RAF54_2 | reverse complement strand
AGCCCGCGGGCGTTTCGCGGGCCCATCTTCCGCAGGCTGTCGCCCTGGTTCGGGCGCTCAATCTTGATCACCTCGGCACCGTGATCGCCCAGCAGGCTTGCCGCGAATGGCCCTGCAATCACGTGTCCGAACTCAAGTACCCGGATTCCTTCCAAGGAGGACATAACTTCTCTTCTCGTAGTCTTTAGCTAAATACGGCCAGCAGTGAGTCTGTACTCCGAAGCACGCTCCAGAGTCGCCCGGGCTGAAACGCCATGTGCGGTATCGATCATCTGACCCTCAAGGGCAAGAGCCCCGCGGCGCTCCGCGTGGGCCTGTTCCAGAGCATGCAAGACCCGTTCGGCCCTCTCTATCTCTTCACTGCTGGGACCGAACGTCGTGTTTGCAGCCAACACATGGGATGGATGTATCAGTGTTGCTCCGGCGTAACCGATATTTCGTGCCTGCTGCAGCTTCTCCTGCATCTCCTCTTCACCATGGCCCACTGAGGCCGAGACCATGGCATAGGTTGCGCAGCCGGCGGCCCGGCCTTCGAGCTGAACGTAGGAAAGCAGGAACAGAGTCTCCAGACCGGATCTCGTTGGCGTGAAGCCGACCGACCGTGCAACGTCGCCGTCCGGAATCGTGCCTGTCATAAGGCTCTTAACACGTTCGTCGCAGCTGCCCAGTTCGAAGGCATTGCGGATACCTGCAGCAGTCTCCAGCATCACGTGCACATCAAGTGCCCTGGCCCGGTTCGAGTTCCGCTCGAAGAGCCTGACCGTGTTTATCAGCATCTTCAGGTCATCGACGCTTTCCGCCTTCGGAACCACCACCCCAGAACAGGGGGAGGCAACAATGGCCTCGATGTCCTCCAGAAGATGGCCCGAATGTATCTCATTCATCCGGACCAGCAGTTGCACGTCACCGTGGTCACTGACCCCGATTGATTTCAGGGCCTGCCTTGCGGCAGGCTTATCTGCTTCAGCAACAGCATCTTCCAGATCGAGGATGAGAGCGTCCGCTCCGGCCTGGACACCACTGCTGATCCACCTAAGCTTCGTGGCCGGAATAAACAGCAGTGACCTGAAAAGCTGACGCGCATTGGTCTCACCAGTCTTGGTTGAGATTGTCATCGGGCTCCCGTGCAAATCGGACGGACGCTGGCCATTCAACGCCCATCAAGTGGTGACTCTGACCGTTTTCACGCCGGTGATTCGAGTCGAAGGTCATTGAAACCATCTTCCTCAGTGATGACATGCCATAGCAAATGACAATTCCTGATATCTCCATCACCCCTGAACATCAACCGGCCTGCGCCGCCGCGGCCGCCAAAGTGCGTTCGTGGGGCGGCCGCCGCGGCCCGTGTTACAGTTCCCAAACCCGTGGAGTGATGGGCATCGCTGGCCGAGCCGATCGGCAGGTCGAGTTGGTACGGCCCCAAGAACTCAGTCTTCAGCCCCCACAAACATCTGCGCCACCTTAGCGAAGTGAGGTGCCTGTGCCGCACTCGCAGAGCGTATTGAGTCCTTCCGCATCAACTTGCACGCATAAAGGGTCGGAGGATCATTTCCCGGTGAAGAGTACGCCTATGTTCGTTAGTGAAAGGAAAGACTCGTGGCTGTCAAAGTGCCTGGTCCTGAGTTAGTGAATGCCCTGGCCCCAAGTGGAGTGCTGCGTGCGGCCATCAATTTGGGAAACCCGGTCTTGGCTCAAGGGGACGCAGTTCGGCCCAGCGGCATAACGGTTATTCTTGCTCGCGAAATGGCCACTTGGCTGGATTGCCCCGTTCATTTCGTGTGCGTCGAAGCCGCCCGTGACGCTTACAGTGCCATGGTTGAGCGAACGGCAGATGTATGCTTCCTGGCCAATGAGCATAAGCGACGCGAGCATGTTGCCTTCACTCCGCCCTACGTGGTTCTCGAGGGCGTGTATGCAACGCGACCACAGGCCCCGTTCGAAGACGCGACGCAGGTTGATAGAGCTGGAGTGCGTATCGCGGTACGGCGCGGCTCAGCATACGACCTCTACCTGACGCGAACGATAAACGAAGCTCAGCTAGTACGTGCGGAGTCGGAGACGGATGCATACGTCCAGAAGGGGCTGGAGGTTGTTGCCGGCGTTCGACAGCCTCTGACGGCTTATGCCTCTTCTTCCGGGGACCGCATCCTAGAGCCGCCATTTATGCGAATACAACAATCAATCGGGCTTCCGCGGGACACTTCTGATGAGCTCGTCCAAGCAGTCGCCGACTGGCTTGACTACATCAAGTCCACGTTACTGATTCGTCAAGAGCTCAAGCGGATAAAAGAAGGAATCTAGCCTCTTCTGATGGTGCGCCAGGGGGAGTACTTGGAAATGCACCATGTCGGAGCGTCATGGCGCCATCAGAATAAATGAATAGTCAGCGCTTTCCATCACGAGCTACTATGGCAATTGTCCCGGTTTGCATGTGTGCAAATAGACACCGGACCGAGGAACTGAAGCCTAAATTCCATCGTTTCCACTACCGAAGAATAAAAAGAGGAGCTGCATCCCAGTGAGGTCTCGGATTCATCATGTGAACATTCCTGCTCTCAGGTTTGAACAAACAATCGCCTTTTATCAGGACATTTTTGATTTGGTCAATTTGAACCCAAATTTCGCGACTGATTACAACCAGCGCGGGGGAACCCGTTTCGTAGGCCCGGAGACAGCGGAAACATCAGACGGAGCCGAGTGGCCTACCATTCACATCTCTGAATCCACTCCTCAGTACGCAAAGGCCGTGAGTGAGTTGGGGATCAACCCTCGACTAAATGGGCATATCGCGATAGCAGTCGACGATATTGAGGAAGTAAAGTCCCGTCTTTCTGCCGCAGGCATCTTCTATGTCGAGGCCGGGCGCTGGGCTGTTCAGGACTACCATCAGATCTACACTTACGACCCCTCAATGAATCTCATCGAGATCAACCAAGCATTCTGACAGTACGGCACGACAGGCCAAACCGGATAGAGGCGTCGAACCGTCATCGTCCCAGTGGGCGTGCAGCCAGATCCTTCTCCGTCCCGCGGAATTCTCCGTGGCTCCGTAGCAGGCCTGCCTTGCATCAACTCACTACGTGTGGAGACGCGAATTTATGGACTTGTTTTTGGCTGGCAAGAGTGCCATCGTCACAGGAGCGAGTAAGGGGATCGGGCTTTCAGTGGCAACCGCCCTGGCTCGAGAAGGCGCTAAAGTCACGATGGTCGCGCGCAGTGGCGATCTTCTGGACCGTGCATGCGCTCAGATTCGCTCAGATGGCGGCCAGGCGCTGGCCGTATCCGGAGATACAACGAACGAGGCGGCCATCAGCGAAGTGGTTGCCGCGACCCTGCGGGAGTTCGGAAGCGTTGACATACTTGTGAACGCGGCCGCCCAGGCTGCCGATATGACGAAGTCCGCCGCCATCAAAGACCTGCGCGGGGCGGACCTGCTGCATGAGATGGACACCAAGGTGCTCGGCTATCTCCGGTGCGCCCAAGCTGTGGTTCCCCATATGGCCAAGTCCGGGTGGGGGAGAATAATCAATGTTGCCGGCCTGGGTGCACGGTCAACAGGGTCTGCGTTCAACTCGATCCGCAATGTCTCTGTTGCAGCCATGACCAAGAATCTCGCAGACGAGCTGGGTGAGTCGGGTATTAACGTCATCGCAGTTCATCCAGGCATGACGGTAACAGAACGGACCGAGGATCTGCTTGAGCGTATGGCCGTAGCCAGTGGTGAGGACGTGCCTGCGGTGCAGGAGCGTCTGGATAGCGCCATCTCCATTGGCCGGATGGTCACGTCCGCCGAAGTTGCAGACATCATCGCCTTCCTCTGCTCTCCACGCAGCGTCGCTATCACAGGCGACTCGCTCCCGGTGGGCGGCGGCCAGCGCGGTGTGATCCACTACTGACAGACTGCGTGCGAGTCCGGACTGCCGCAACCATGACAAGGCCGCGCATAACGTCCGCACCGCGGGATGGCTGTGCAGTCGTTGTGGGCGGCCCAAGGTTATGGTGAAGCGGTTCCCATGAGCGTGGCCGAGGGCCACTCGCCTGACAAAACCAGTCGCCGGGATACTTGGAGTAGCTCTGCGGCGACTGCCTCGACAGCACGAGGTATCCGGGCCGTCCGCGGCAGGCCAATTACCACAGAGCGGGAAACGCTCGGCTCTGAAAGAGGAGCCCCGCTGAGCTTGCCTTGTTGTATGTCTCGGGCCACACCAGCAGCGGGCAGGATAGTCCAGCCCCGACCAGCCATCACCATCTGCTTCTGAATGTTCAACGAATTGGTTTCGACAATGATTTTCGGCTCGAGAGGGATGTCCGCACGTGCCTTGTCGATGAGAGTGCGCATACTGTGTCCCACGGTTGGGAGGATGAGTGGTTCGCGGAGTACCCGCTCCCAGGTTCCCTGCTCTGGCGATAGTAAGCCCGCGCTGGGCGGTGCAACAGCCCAGAGGAGCTCATTGAGCAACGGCTGCACTCGCATCGCCGTCGTATCTGACACATTGTAAAGTAGGGCGACGTCGACGATGCCGTCGTCCAACCATTCGTTGAGATGGCGAGAGACGCCTGACAACAGGTGGAGCTGCACTCCTGGCAACTTCTCTGCTACCGCGTCGACAAGCGCGGGGACTATCAGATCCAATAGACTCTCGAGCACCCCTACAGAAACCAGTCCGGAAACTTCTCCCGGCACTGGAGTCAGTTCGGATCGTGCACGTTCCAACTCTTGCAGCGCACGGCGGGCATGAGAGAGGAAGACTTCGCCGGCTGACGTCAGGACCATGCCATGACGTGTGCGCTCGAAGAGCACGACGCCCAATTCGTCCTCAAGTGTCTTTATCTGCCGCGTCACGGCCGGCTGCACGAGATGCAACAGCTGAGCTGCGCGGGTGACGCTCTCGACTTCGGCCACGGTAACCATGGCAATGAGCTGCTTCATCTCCATAGAAACTCCTTGGCTGGAAAGGCGCATGCCAACGGTAACACAATGTCCAGGTTTGAAATGGGACGGCTCCAATCGGTACCTCATCATCTGGAGTGTCGCATTTTTCAAATTTGGTGGAATCTTTTTCGGCAACAACTGAGCGGTAAAGCGAAAAGTGTAATGCCCATTGTTGTTACATGAGCTACCGCCGGGGCAGCTTAGGTGACAACAACGTCTGTTCGCCTGTCCTCTGCCGGGCGGCGTGCGTTTTCATGACATGGAATACCAGAGCCGCGAACACCGCCGCGCAAAGGAGCGCTCCTATTGCAAAGGTCGTACTTATTCCGAACCCGGTCGGGTGCCTGGTCGGCGCCATGTTGGCCGCGAGCACTGCTCCCGCGATCGCTGTACCGAAGGAACTGCCCACCGTGCGCAGGACTTGGTTAAAGCTCACCGAGCTGCCCAATTCTGCGGTGGCGACGCTGCGTGCGATGAGCGCCGGCATAGCGGCGTAGCTGGCGCCCATTCCCAAGCCGAATACCAGTGTTCCGACCAGGATTTCCCAGAGCTCCGTGTGGGCGAGCCATAGGAGCGTGCCGGATGCCATCACGGTACCTGCGCCTATTGGCAGCAACATCGTAAGGGGGATCCGGCGTGATAGCAGGCGAACGAGACGGTTGGCGGCGAAGCTTCCCACCGAAAGAGGGAACATCACAAACCCGGCCCAGAACACGGGCAGGGCGATGCCGTAGCCCGTAGAAGCCGGTGCTTGTGCAACGAGACTGGAAATCGATAAGCCTATGTATAAGGCAGCGCCCAGCCCCATGGCTGCGCAGTTGGCCAGCAGTACCTCCCCATTTCGGAGAACACGAAGATTGACCAACGGATGGCGCTTCCTTAGCCCGGTCCCGACCCAAGCTGTCAAGATAACCGCCGTGAAGATGAATACCGCAATTGTCCACATTGACGCCCACCCCCAACTGGCCCCTTCACTGACACCAAGGAGCAGGCCGGCCAGAC
The DNA here is from genome assembly GCF_052113945.1 of Paenarthrobacter sp. RAF54_2. Classification (NCBI taxonomy): domain Bacteria; kingdom Bacillati; phylum Actinomycetota; class Actinomycetes; order Micrococcales; family Micrococcaceae; genus Paenarthrobacter; species Paenarthrobacter sp. RAF54_2. Next base: position 15,063 of record NZ_JBFRDV010000042.1, on the reverse strand, counting down.
CCAGGCCCAGCAGAGCCACTCCCTGGTAGTCGAGTGGCGTCCGGGCTGCCTGCGCATCCGCCCCGGCAGGGATGGCTTTGAGCACCACCACGAACGCCGTAACCACGAACAGCGCGGCAAACCAGAACGCAAACCGAAAGTCGAAGAGTCCGGCAATGACTCCGGTCAGGGGATAGCCGACGCCGAGGCCGGTCGCCACAGTCACGGAAAGGCTGGATATGGAGACCTGTACTTTTTCTGCGGGGACGTAGCGGCGGGCGAGGGCGATTGTCACCGGAACGATCGCATAAGTGAGGCCTTGAAGAGCGCGTCCAATCAGAAACACCGTGAAGTTAGGTGCCAAGGCAGCTAGTACGGACCCCATGAAGATAACCGCCAGCGAGGAGAGGAGGAGCCTCTTCTTGTGGGGGCCGTCGCTGAGCCGCCCCAGGACAGGAGTTGCAACAGCACCAACTAAGAGGTTTATGGTCAGCATCCACTGCGCCGTGCCGACTGGAACGTCCATTTCAGCTGCAATGGACGGCACCAGCAACATTCCTAGCGAACTCACGACCGCCGTGGAAAGGGCCGCAAAAATTAGCGCTGGCACCAGCCTCAGCGGTCTCGTTGGTTCACGCACTGGACGCCTTCCATTTCGGTTTCAGTAGAGCGGTCCTCCCACTTCGAGACCCTTATTGCTTGGGCAAAAAAACGCCCTTGCCGTCACTCTGACGGTCGAACCACTGGTACGCCTCTGCAGCCTCGCTCAGCGTCCAGCGCTCGGTGAACAGAGCGTCGACATCAATACTGCGCTCCAGCACGAAATCCGCGAGGTGTGCCATCTGCACGGATGAGAGAGTCCAGGAAGTCTTGGCCGTAATCTGCTTGGTCAGTTGCTCTGTCATGTCAACCTGCAGGGAGGCTCCTCGCCCGATCCAGCACACGGCGCCCCAAAGGCCCAGTACCTGCAAGGCCTGCTGGGTAGCGATCGGAGCAGCCGATGTCTCAAGGCTTTTAGTGGCGCCGCGGCCGCCCGTAAGAGCGAGGACGGCGTCTTGGACTGAGTCGACGTCGCGGGGATTGATGATCTCCGCGGCTCCGAAGTCCTGCGCACGCTGCAGCCGCTTCGGTTCGATATCGAGGGCGATAACCTTGGCGCCCATCGCCGTCGCCAATTGCGTCGCGGAGAGGCCGACGGGACCCTGCCCGAAAATGGCGATAGTGTCGTCTCCTCGCACATTGATCATCTCCAGGGCGCCCCACGCCGTGCCTGTACCGCAACTGATGGCAGCCGCCGCCTGGAAGGACAGCCCTTCCGGAAGGGGCATAACGCTGGCGAACGGCATCTTGATGAAGTCCGCATGACCGCCATGTAAATTCAAAGCCAGTGCGCGTAACTCCTGCCGGCAGAGATGTGTCCACCCCGAGCGGCATTGGTCGCAGCGGCCGCAGCCGATGTAGTGGTGAATCATCACCGGGCGCCCGATCCACGATTCAGGTACCAACTCACCGGCGGCGACGATTACTCCGGCCGGCTCGTGACCGGCAATCACGTTGGGCACTGAACCTTCGGGTTTGCGATACTCGTGCAGATCCGAGCCGCACATACCTGACGCCCGCACCTCTACAACCACGTCCTCAGGACCGGGAGTGGGGTCGGGGAAATGCTGTAACTCGAGTTCGCGGTCGCCGCGGAAAATGACTCCTTGCATCGGATTCTCCTTGATTCTTCTCAGATGGATGTGTGCAGGTGCCGTCAGTGCGTAGGGGTGTCCAGCAACGTCGCTGACGGCCACGTGCCGGAGTTCACCAGATCACGTGAGACGCGGAACAATTCGGAATTGACGGCCCGGACGGCCCTGGAAATGCGAGTTGCTCGCTGCAATCCAACTACGACGGAACGCGACAGGCTCGGCTCGGCCAGTGGTGCAGCACTGAACTTCCCCTCCTCAACGTCCCGGGCCACCCCCGCTCCGGGCAGGATGGTCCACCCGCGCCCTGCGAGGACCATCTGCTTTTGAACGCTCATTGAGTTCGTCTCGAGAGAGATTTTCGGTTCAATTGGAATATCTGAGCGGGCCCTGTCGATGAGCGTGCGCAGACCGTGGCCGACTATCGGCAGGATCAACGCTCGACTCAGCACCCTGTGCCATGTGACATCCTCTGTGGGCACAAGCCCTGCGTCAGCGGGAGCTACGGCCCAGAGACGCTCGGACAGCAGCGGTTTGACGCGCATCGCTGGCGTATCTGCGAGGTTATAGAGCACTGCAATGTCGACAACGCCGTCGTCCAGCCAATTCTGCAGGTAGCCGGAGAACCCGGACATCACCCGGAGCTCCACGCCAGGGAATCTGGCTGCAACAGAACTGGCAAGAGGGGGAACTATTACATCAAGCAGACTCTCCAGCACACCCACCGATACCGGCCCGGTGATTTCGCCTGTCTGCGGAGTTAGCTCTGTGCGCGCGCGTTCTAACTCCTGGAGCGCGCGACGGGCGTGAGAGAGGAAGACTTCGCCAGCTGAGGTGAGAACCATACCGTGACGCGTCCGATCAAAGAGGACGACGCCCAGTTCGTCCTCCAGCGTCTTGATTTGCCGGGTCACGGCAGGCTGCACGATATGCAGCATCTGAGCGGCGTAGGTGACACTCCCAGCCTCGGCGACGGTCACCATGGCAATCAGCTGCTTCATCTCCATGTGGCATCCTTGTGAATCGGCAGTTCTTTCACGTCGTTGACGGGCACCTCTTGGGGGACGAAGTTTATGGTGCCAAGAGCACTTTTGAGGCTTGTCGCGTTGCTGTGAGATGGATGGCGTGGTCCAGTTCATCCAGGCCAACTGTTTTGACGTCTATCGCTGCGAGGCCGGTAGCCCTGGCCAGCATGTGCGGCACGTCTTTCCAGTCGGAGATGTCGTGTGCCCGTGCACCGACGAGGCTTTTCTCAGTCATGGCGAGCCTGCCCGAGTTGATCTCGACGGGCTGCGCAGGGAGCCCCACGCAGACGATTGTTCCGCCCGGGGCGGCGAGTTCGACTGCCAGTGAAACGGCGGACGCATGGCCGGCTGTCTCGAACACGACGTCGAAAGTGCCGGCGACTTTATCGGTATCGCGGCCGACGACCCTTACCGCATCCACTCCCATGGAAGACGCCAGCTCCAATTGGTGCAGATCAGCTTCGGTGCCGACAGCTGTCGTGGATACGCCGCTCTCAGCCCCCAAAGCTGCGATCGTCATCAGCCCTACGGATCCAGGACCGACAACCGCGACCTTCATGCCGGGCCGTACAGAGCCCCGCTTCAGTGCGTGCAGGCCCACTGCAAAGGGCTCCGCGAGGGCCGCCACGGTATCAGGGACTTCGTCCGGGACGATAGCAACATTGCGCTGGGGCACGACGAAACGCTCGGCGAATACACCATCAACGTCCAATCCCAGAACCTTAAGACGCTGGCAAAGCATGGAGCGCCCCGCCAGGCAGGGAGGACATGCACCGCAAACGACATGCCCGGATCCTACGACTCTGGAGCCGACTGGCAGTCCGCTTCCTGGCGTTGACGCGACGACTCGTCCCAGATATTCATGTCCGATGATCTGCGGGAAATTGGGCCGGTAAGTCGCCTGCGCTGCTGCGTTCCACTCAACGAAGGACACATCCGTACGACACAAGCCGCCGTAAATCAGTTCTAGAAGAACCTCGCCTTCACCCATTTGAGGCACCGGAACATCGCGGAGCTCCACACCGCCCGGGGCAGCTTCTTTCTTTACAAGGGCTCGCATGGTTCCTCCTGAAATCAAACTCTACGAAGTTGGCTGGTCCAGCCCGGAAAGAGCTGCAGCACGACTGACTGCACGTCACGCAAGGGCGGTCCCTGGAGGAATCAATGACTCCGGCTCTGTGCCAGCGGCCGCATTCCTTTCGCCTTGCCCGGACCAACACGACCCATACTGCACAGGTATACCGCCCTTAGACAAATAGCGATCCTTGATGCCCACATCAGTTCGCTAGATGCACAACCCGTGGAGCTTGATGCCCCAATGCCGGGAGCTTATGCAAACATCACAAATCATCATTTGTGTACCAGTTTTTCGCATTACATTATGGAGCGGGGCTGTGAGTCAGCTCACGCACATGCGAAAGGTATTCCCTTTTCCGACTCGGCCCCATTACGCGTAAGCAAAGCTTGCTGGCTCCCTGCGATTACTTTCAAATTGCAATTACTTTCAAACCGCGGGTGCTGCCAAAGTTGCGACGCCCAGCCACAGAAGAAGAAAGATGGGTTCACTTATGACCACACATACCGCCGTCAACCCGGATCTCGATAACCATTCGGAAACGGTCATCAGGAAAAGGGAGCAGACCCGGGGCCCAATGCCAGTCGTCGAAGCAGCGTCACTGCTGCCCGTTCAGGATTCCGTCACGTGGTAAGCGGTCAAGCGGAGGCGTTGGAAGCCACGAAGCGCCGTGGGCACACCCGCCGCGTGGCATTCGCAACCGCCGCGGGAGCGATGGTCGAAAGCTACGACTTCGGCATCTATGGCTTTGCGGCCGCCTTCGTCTTTCCGCATACATTTTTCCCATCCCTTGGGTCCTCCGCGGCCATCGTGGCATCTATGGCAACTCTGGGAGTCGCCTTTGTGACGCGACCAGCTGGGGCCATTCTCTTCGGATATCTCGGCGACCGCTTCGGCAGGAAGAAAACCCTCATTGCGACTGTCCTCGGCATGGGCTTTTGCACGGTGGCAATGGGCCTGGTTCCCTCTGCGCAGAGCATCGGTATTGCGGCACCGATCATCGTGGTGGGTCTGCGCGCCTTTCAGGGCCTGGCCTTCGGAGGCGAGTGGGCCGGGGCACAGCTCTTCGCGACCGAACATGCGCCCCCTGGCCGTCGCGGGCTGTACGGGATGTTCCCTCAAGTGGGCAATGGCTTGGCGAACGTGTTGGGGCCATTGACGCTGCTAGGCGTCAGTTCATTCGGGCAAAGCGCCTTCCAAGAGTGGGCTTGGAGGATACCCTTCCTTGGCAGCGGAATCCTGGTCCTGGTCGCTTTTTACATTCGCCTAAAGGTTGAGGAAACGCCTGTATTCGCGAAAGAGCAAATTGGGGGGAAAGTGACACCGCCGCCACTTTGGGGGGCAATGAAGCGGCAGCCCTGGACGATCATGCTGTCCGCAGGCGCACTCCTTATCACGTTTGCATTCTATTTCAGTGTCCAGACGTTCATTCCCCACTATGGCGTGGAAAATCTCGGATTTTCGCAAGACGAAGTTCTGGGTGTGACGGCTCTTGCTGGTCTTATTTACGGCGCCTCCGCTTGTGTCAGCGCCGTGATCTCAGACAAGTATGGTCGCCGACCAGTGGTTGCTGTGACGCAGGTGTTCGGCGTGGTTTGGGGCTTGGCTCTCTTTCCAGTTCTCGCAGTGCCAAGTATTGGCACATTTGCCGTGGCGCTGTGTGCCACCACGCTCGTGGCGGGGATCACTCTAGGCGTTCTCGGCGTGATGATCCCTGAGCAATTTCCGACGCAGTATCGCTATACAGCGGTGGGAGTCTCGTATCAGCTGGCGGCAGTAGTCGGTGGCGGGATCATTCCAATCGTCGCGCCCGTCCTGACGGCGTCATCGTACGGCCCCATGGCGTTCGGGGTTGTCCTTGCTGTCATTGCAGCGATCGCGGCGCTCTGCACCCTTGCCCTGAAGGAGGGGCGGAATAAAAGCATGGATTGGAGTATGGATTGACGCAGAGCAAGGTCCGGTCGCCACTGGCGTAGGTCTCAAAACTGTCGTCGATTTCGACCTCTTTTGTTGGAATGCGATCGCAGCCAACGCACACGGTCACCAGCAAATGAAGGGATGAGCGGAAAGCATGGACCCATCACAAATTGTCATTTGCCGCCCACTCTGTTCACGGTTCATGATGGGACTTAACCCACTGTGATCCCAGTCACGGGAGTTAAAAGGGCACCAGCCCTCTCAACAGTTTCGAGTACGCCGGCTTCTCCTTAATCGAGGCCAGCGGCGTTGGATGGAGAAGCAAACAGTATGGCTACCCACGATTTCACAGGCAAAGTTGCGATGGTGACCGGCGGCGGTAGCGGCATGGGACGTTCCACCGCAATCGCCTTTGCAGCGGCTGGGGCGCGTACTGTCGTCGTTGACTTGTCGGAAGAATCCGCCCGGGCGACCGCAGACCTCATCCTGGAACAGGGCGGTGAGGCAATCGCTGTGAGGTGCGACGTAACCCGGAGCGAAGACGTAAAAGCAGCGCTGGAAGAAACGGTCGCGACGTACGGACGTCTCGATGCTGCTTTCAATAATGCCGGGCTCGAGCACGGGCTCATCGCGACGGCGGAGATCCCCGACGCTGAGTTTGATCGAATAGTCGGTGTAAGCCTGAAGGGGGTCTTCCTGAGCATGAAGTTTCAGATCCCGCTCATGCTTGCCAGCGGCGGTGGTGCAATCGTCAACAACTCGTCCGCGGCTGGGCTGAGCGGATTTAAGGGGCAGGCCGCCTATAGTGCCGCCAAGCACGGCATGGTCGGGCTCACTCGGTCAGCTGCACTCGATTACGCCTCGGAAAATGTGCGAATAAACGCCATTTGTCCTGGAATCGTCGACACTCCGATGATGGATCGAGTTACAGGCGGTACCTCGAACGGACGTGCTGCGGTTATCACAATGGAGCCTATTGGGCGTATGGGCCGTCCCGAGGAGATCGCGGATACCGTGCTCTGGTTGTGCTCCGATGCGGCGTCGTTCGTCGTCGGTCATGCATTGTCGGTCGACGGGGGAATGAGCGCAGGCCAATTTGGCGAACGCTAACCACTTCACCCGAAACCGCCCCAAATAATGAAGGAGAACCTGGTGCGTGCCAGTGAATCAACGATTGAATTTCTAACCAACTACTACGCTGCCATGGAGGCGAAGGACATGGCACGGTGCAGAGGGTATTTCACCGACGACATGACAGTCACTTTTGCCAACGCTCCAACGCTCGAGGGCGCGGACGCCTTTGTTGCAACAATTTCCGGTCTGCTTGAACAGATCGAAACGCTTCATCATGACGTCATCGCAGCATGGGAGGAAGACGACGGCGTCTTGATCTTCGAGTCTGTCGCTACCTGGACACTCCTCAATGGCAGCTCCCTGACGATCCCGGCTTGCTCCGTCTGCAGGATGGTCGACGGCAAGTTCTCGGACCAGCAGGTCTATGTGGACAATGCGCCGTTGTTCGCAGCCCTGGAGCAGGATCAGACGGTAGAGGCCTGAGAGTCCATTGCTCGCCGCTGGGTGACCCATCGGCCGGCGTAACCGTCCGGCCAGGGTGAGGACATGCGTCCGTTCTTTATATCTTCACAACCGAAAGTTCAGTCCAGGGACGCCGATGTCTCTTGCCGCTTTGCGAACTCGGCGCCGCAGCCCGGGATCGACGGATTCGCAAAGCGCTTGACGCTGAAAAGAAAAGGTACATTGTGCATAAATACCAACCGATCTCGGGAGTCACCGAGCGGCGGGACTCGGAAACTTCGATATCCCTGCCGGGCCGGTCGACGACGCCTTCCGGCCTAATCACCGATCTAAAGTACAGGTTTCCCGCCCGATACATAGCCAGCTGGGGAGCATTGGTGCTTGCCCTGCTTGTAATTGCCGTCGTGGTTCCCGTTGCACTCCGCCCTGATGGCCTTAGGGTCGCAACGGCACTTGCTGGAGTGCTGGCACTTGCCTCGTTCGGGCAAATGCTTGTGGTGATGCTGGGTGCGATTGATCTTTCTCTTCCTGCAGTCATCACATGCTCTGCAGGAGTAGTGGTGCACTATGGAACGCCGGGGTCCAATCTCCTGGCAGTTGTCGCTGCAGCACTCGCAGTCGCCGTCGTGATTAGCCTTTTGAATTGGTTTTTCATCTCCGTCATCCGACTGAACGCCATCATCGTCACGTTGGCCACCTTTGGCATCGTTACTGGCGGGGTGGTGCTATGGACCGGCACGTCCTTCTCACTCACCGGCCTTGCACCGACAGACCTTCAAAATTTCACCCACTGGTCCGTTCTGAGCCTCAACTCCTCCTTCATCGTTGCGGTCGCCGTGGGCGTCACTATTGCAATAGTTCTGTCCAAGACGCGCGGTGGGCGGCAAGTTGGCGCCATTGGGGCAAACAGGCGGGCGGCGCGGTTCCACGGCATTAAGGTCCGTCGCGTTGAATTCTTTACTTTCGGCGGCGTCGGGCTCCTCTATGGCCTCGCCGGCGTCTTGGTGGCCGGTATTGTCGGGACGCCGGACACCTCGGTAGGCACGCCCTACCAACTCGCCACCATCACCGCGGTCGCTATTGCAGGTACAGCGTTCAACGGCGGGCCTTCCAGCACGGCCAGTGTTCTGTGTGCGTGCTTGTTTTTGCAACTGCTCGATCAAGCTCTTTCCATCTACGGGTTCGCTGCCGGCCCTCGGGTCGTGGCACAGGGTGTCGCCCTCGTCCTCGCGGTATCGGCGATTACCCTCGGGCAATTTGCACTGTCCGGCTTGCGCTGGAGCAACCGCGGTATCCATCGGGGCGGCGAACCAATCCGGGAACAGGGTGTGGAGTCGAAGACGACCCCGCCACTAAATATCAAGGAGACAATATGAAAACTACTGGCGCGGGTCGGACTGAAGTCCGACGGAACCGCTTCTCGATGCCCATTGTGGCTGGCGCAGTCTTTGCGACAATCCTCACGGGCTGTTCGACGACGGCGGGGACTAACACTGGCGGCACTGCTTCGCACGGTGTCCCCTCCGATTTGATCACAGCTTCCTCTGTGGATTCCAAAGAAGTCGCAGCTACGGCGAAGAAGGCGCTCCTGGCCGATGTGCCGGTCTCCGAACTTCCCCCGGTGGTGGCCGACGCGTTCGCAGTAGCGTCAAAGCCATTAACTGACGCTCAGCTGCAGCTGCTCAAGACCTGCTTGAGCCAGCGCTCCTGTGATACTGGGCAGGGAACCCTGACCGTGGCGATCAACGCCGACTTTACGAACAACCCAGTGTGGAGCACCCGCAGGGCTGAAGCGACGGCCCAGGCGCTCGCCTACCCCCAGGTCAAGCGAATTATCTTCACCAGCTCCTCAAGCGGGAACATTGCAGAGGTACTTGCCAACCTGCGAAGCCTCATCGCGCAAAAGGTTGACATTATTGTGGAAGATCCGGTTTTCGGTGGCGCCATTTTGCCGGCTGCGAGGGAAGCAAAGGCCGCGGGCATCACTTTCGTCACCGCAAACTCTCCTCTTCCCCCCGAGGCCGCAGAAATGGTCGCCGCGCAACTTCCCTATGACCTGTGCGGTATCGGCACCAGTGCTGCGAAGAAGATTGTGGCCGACGCGGGAACCGGGTCGAAGTCATATGCCTTTTATACCGGCGTTCCGGGAAATGCCAATGCGGCTGAGTGGCAGCCCTGCGCAGAAAAGGAACTGACGGCGGCAGGCTGGAAACAGGCTGTATCCGGATTCACGCAGTGGACGGGGCAAGGGGAGACTCAAGCTGCCAACGAGCTTCTTGCCTCCGGTAAGGATGTCTCCGCGATGTTCTACGACTACAGCGCTGATGCCTTCCTGCGCCCCTACATCAGTGCAGGCAAGACTCCACCTGCCTCATTTGTCGACACCGCTAACTATTCCGCCTTTGATGTCGCCAACGACGCGAAAAAAGCAGGCCTCAGCACAGCGAACTATGTGTCCAACGGGCACGTTTGGTACGCCCGTATGGGAGTTACCGCCGGGGTCGAGATCAAGCTCGGTGTGATCGTGCCGAACAAGGTGCTCGCACCCGTCCCGGTAGTCGCACTCGCTGACATTCTTGACCAAAACGTAGCGGGGATGCCGTCGAACGTGCCGCTACCAACCCTGCTCAGCCCTGAACTGGCCAAATTGGCTCTCTCTGCCGGCTGAGTCGTGTGTCCGTTGTCGGCCGGGTCCAAATCCGAAAGGCCCGGCCGGCAACCCAAATAACTATGTGCACCTACCCACACAGGGGAGAACTGCTAAAGATGAAAGAACAAATTATGGTGACTCCGGATCACGGGACACGGACTTCGTCGAGTTCTGGCCCGGCCCTGGTTCTGACGAATGTGTCAAAGTCGTTCCCCGGTGTTAGAGCTCTCACGGATGTCGACTTTGATTGCCAGCCTGGCGAGGTGCATGCGCTCGTTGGAGAGAACGGGTCCGGAAAGTCGACGCTGATTAAGATTGCCGCAGGTGTCTTGACGCCGGATAGCGGATCGGTGCTGATCGAAGGAAAATCGCTGTCGCGAGGGGGCATCCGGCAGGCACGGCGGCTAGGCCTCGAGACCGCATATCAGGACACTTCGCTTGTGCCCGAGCTGACTGTCGCAGAGAATATCGCACTATCCTTCGACGCTGTTGGCAAAAAGCGGCCCGGCGACTTGAAGAAACTGTTAACCGCGTACCAGCTGCCCTTCGATCTGTCGGCCACCGTCTCCGCACTGGGGCCGGGAGCCCGTCAACTCCTTGAAGTAGCCCGAGCCATGAGCCATCGCCCGCGGGTGTTGCTACTTGACGAGCCGACTGCAGCCCTGGATATGAGGCTGGCCAGTCACCTGGAGGAACTGGTGCGAACCGCCCGGGACGAGGGCACTGCCATCGTTTACGTCAGCCATCGTTTGGAGGAAGTACGTCGCCTGGCCGATCGGCTGACGGTTCTTCGTGATGGCGTCATCCAAGGGACCCACAGGTCCCACGACTGGCATGTGGATGACATAGTGGAACTCATGGTTGGCGCACCAACCGAACTGGAGTTTCCTCAGCGTAGCAATCGACCGTTGCCCGGACCGCGCCTCGAGGTCCGGGAACTGGCCGGGCCCGACTTCGGCCCTGTGTCGCTCGTGGTCAGGGGCGGGGAGATCGTTGGGGTCGCCGGCGCGGAAGGCAACGGTCAGCGCGCTTTGCTGCGCGGGCTCATCGGGATCAGTCGAAACGATGGCAAAATCGCTGTCGACGGCGAGGTCCTTACTAATCCCAATCCAGCCGCTGCGTTGCATGCAGGCATCAACTTCCAGAGTGGCGACCGGGCCGCCGAGTCCGTTTACGGTCCACTGCCTGTGATGGATAACCTCACGATACAGTCCGCCGAAGCCAACGGCCCGGCCGGTCTCGCTTTGCTCCGCAGGCTGAAGGGCGCGTGGAGCCGCGCGGCGGCCCAGTTCGGTATTGTCGCCGCATCGCCGTTCCAGCCGATCAGTGCACTCTCGGGGGGTAATCAGCAAAAGATCGTTCTTGCACGGACTACCCTGCAAACACCGAAAGTCCTGGTTGTTGACGAACCGACCCAAGGCGTTGACGCACGCGCAAGGATGGACATCTACCGGATGCTCTCAGATGCCGCCGAGGATGGTACCGCTGTTCTCGTAAATTCGTCGGACTCATCTGAATTGGCGGGCTTATGTGACCGCGTCTACGTCATGTCGCGGGGAGAAATCAGCGCCGAACTAGTCGGACCGACAACCGAGGCCGAAATCGTTCGTAGCTTTGTGAGCGCGGGCGGAATAGCGGAGCGGTCGGACTCACGTGCCAGTGGCTCGGCGTGGTTCGCCCGTGCGTTGGGCCGCGTGACACCCTACGTCCCAATCATCGTTCTGCTTCTGCTTTCGGCGCTCCTGGCGATATACACAGGCGCTCACTCGCCCGTCTTTTGGACGGGACCGAATCTGGCCAATCTAATGCTTCTGAGCCTTCCCCTCGCGTTCGTCGCACTGGGACAACAATTCACCTTGCTGTCGGGAGGCTTCGACATATCCGTGGGTGCCACGATGAGTCTCACGGTGGTTCTGGCGTCGATGACGCTTCCTAACCTGAGTCCCGGATCCTTGCTTGTCGCAGTGCCCCTGATCCTTCTTGCAGCGGGACTCGTGGGTGCCTTGAATGCGCTACTGATCGGGCCGCTGAAGGTCAATCCAATCGTTGCCACTATTGCGACGCTTGGCATCATTCAGGGTATCGCCATCGTCCTCCGACCCCAGCCTGGTGGCCTGATCGCTCCTGATCTGGGCACGGCTTTCAGTATGGGCGTGGGCTTTATCCCGGCCCCGTTCATAATTCTAGTAGTCCTCACCGTCGGCCTTGAGCTCTGGCTATACCGCACCCGGGGTGGGCTCGCGCTCCGTGCCGTCGGGTTCAACTCGCAGTCAAGCGATCGCGTCGGGCGACGTTCGGTCCTGGTTCGCTCGGCCGGTCTGATTATCTGTGCACTCGGAGCAGTAGCAGGCGGCATCTGCCTCGCCTCGCTCACCGGAATCGGGACCAACGATGTGGGCGCAGGGTATTCGTTGCCCTGCTTTGCCGCAGTTTTCCTTGGCGGCGCCGTACTCACCGGGGGCCGCGGTTCCTTCATTGGCGCAGTTCTCGGCGCGATCTTCCTTTCCCTGATTGATAACGCGACGCCGTTGCTCAACATCCCAGACGGGGCTAAGCAGACGCTCTACGGAGCCATTTTGATCATCGCGGTAGCCGCCTATGTAGGGGTGGAGCGCCTACGGAATGGTGCAGGCCGAACCAGTGGTAAGCGTTCTCTACGAATTACGGAACAGAAGGTACATGTCTAGTCAGTCAGCCTGGATACGTGTTCCAACATCCTGGGTCGAGAACGCCGCAGCCTGCTGGCGCTCGCAGGCAACAAATCCGCTCTGTCATCGACCCCGTACAAAGCACGAGTAGCCCATATCTGAAACCCCCGCACCACAACTGAAAGGAATTCATCATGGCAGGCGAATACCGTGACCTACGCGCACGAAGGATCGTCACAGGCTTGGACAACCAGGGGCGGTCAACAATCGTAAGCGACGACTTTACAGAAACCCGTCTCGTCACCGACGCCTTCATGCGCAATGACATCTGGCAAGCCAAGGAAGTCCCCGGCTCAGCCCTGGCAGAGAATACGCTTGCCGAAGTCGCCGTCATCCCCCCGCCCCCACTGGGGTACACCTACAACCTCACCGCCTTCCCGCCAGATAGCGAGTGGGACTACGAGGCTGGATATGCGCAAGCGCTGGCGAATGCAGCCGCCTCGGAATCAACCAGTGCCACGGACATCCCGGGCATGCACACCACAGAGACCGTCGATATCGTGACGATTATCTCTGGTGAGCTTTGGGCGATTCTTGAGACCGGTGAGACGTTGCTCAAGCCCGGTGACACGCTCGTCCAGCGTGGCACCAAACACGCTTGGCGAAACAAGGGCGACGTGCCGGCAGTCATGGCGGCCATCCAGATCTCCGCAACCCGGCCGTGAAGGCCTGCGGTCTCTACCGCGACCAAATCGTCTTCCATTTCTAGTCGACGGAATGTCAACGGTCAGGTGAAAGGAAAACACAATGACCACCACACCCCAGCAGAACTTCGCTCCGTCCGAGCAAGCCAAAGGCTTCTTGTCCCGCGACGTCCACCACCTCGTCATCGACGGCCGGAGGGTCCCGGCCGCGTCCGGGAAGACAATGACGACCATCAGTCCGTCGACGGGTGAAGTCTTGGCACAGCTTGCTGCCGGTGACGAGTCCGACGTCGATAGTGCGGTCCTGGCTGCTCGCGAGGCGTTCAAAGGTCAGTGGAGTACGTGGAGCCCCTACGAGCGCCAAGCTCTGCTGACCCGGGTCGCCCAGGTCATGGACGAAAGATTCGAGGAACTGGTCCAGATCGAGGCCATGGACATGGGCGCTCCTGTGTCGAGGCTGCGCAACACCAAGGCCTCGTTGATGAAGATGCTCTCGTTCTTTGCCTCGCAGGCGACCAGCATCAGCGGTGAGACGCTGATGAACGGCATTCCCGGCAACGTCACCACGATGACCCTAAAGGCTCCCGTTGGAGTGATTGGCGGAATCATCCCGTGGAACGGCCCCCTCAACAGCCAGTTCTGGATCATCGGTGCAGTTCTGGCCAGCGGATGCACCGCTGTACTGAAGCCGGCTTCCGAAGCTTCACTGTCTGTGCTGCGGGTGGCCGAAATCCTGCTCGAAGCCGGAGTGCCAGCGGGAGTGATCAATGTCGTCACCGGCTCCGGCAGGGAAGCTGGTCATGCGCTGGCGGCCCACCCGGACGTTGACCGCATCGCTTTCACCGGATCGACTCAGACCGGCCGCAGCATTATTGAGGCGTCCACCGTAAACATCAAAAAGCTGCAGCTGGAACTGGGCGGAAAGTCGGCAGACATCATCTGCTCCGACGCGGATCTGGACAAGGCAGTGCCCGGAGCCGCCATGGGTGTTTTCGCCAACTCCGGGCAGATCTGTTTCGCCGGCACGCGAGTGCTCGTTCAACGGCCCATCGTCGAGGAGTTCACCGAACGGCTGCTGGAGTTTATGCAGACCCTGCGGATCGGCCATAGCCTGGACGCCAGCGCCACGTTGGGCCCCGTCATCTCACAATCCCAGTTGGACACGGTTCTGTCCTACATCGATATCGGCCGAAACGAAGGGGCCGAACTGCTCTCCGGCGGCCAGCGGCTTGAGGGTGACCTCGCGAGCGGATATTTCATGCAGCCGAGCGTCTTCGGTGGCGTGACCAACGAGATGCGGATCGCCCGTGAAGAGATCTTCGGGCCGGTTCTGTCGATCATGCCGTTCGACGACGTGGACGAGGCCATCGCTATCGCAAATGACAGCGAGTACGGCCTCGGGGGAGCGGTGTGGTCACAAAGCCTGTCCACCTCCCTTCGCATAGTCCAAGGGGTGCACACGGGCACGATGTGGGTCAACTGCTACGGCTACATCGACCCGCTAGTCGGATTCAGCGGAACGAAGCTCAGCGGCTACGGCTACAAAGGGACTGCTGCCCATATGGACACTTACCTGTACACCAAGAGTGTCTACATGCAGCTCTGACCTCTTAACGCCGTTGGTTCAGACTCACTGCTGGCCGTATTTAGCTAAAGACTACGAGAAGAGAAGTTATGTCCTCCTTGGATGGAATCCGGGTACTTGAGTTCGGACACGTGATTGCAGGGCCATTCGCGGCAAGCCTGCTGGGCGATCACGGTGCCGAGGTGATCAAGATTGAGCGCCCGAACCAGGGCGACAGCCTGCGGAAGATGGGCCCGCGAAACGCCCGCGGGCT
>NZ_JBFRDV010000041.1:0-22445 GCF_052113945.1 Paenarthrobacter sp. RAF54_2 | reverse complement strand
TCACCGATGGTGAGCATCCCAGCAGCGATTCCTACCTGGATAGGATTCCCGTACGAGGCCATCATTCGCGTGACCGTGGTCGTTGGCGAGATGCCATGCTCCATGACCGAAACCATGATGGCCTCCAGGACGTGGGCCTGGCCATGCGTCGGCCACCGGCCACTGATGAGGAGGTATGCGAGTTCACCGAAGCTGCGCTTGCCAATCATCGTGGTCAGCAGGTGGCCGCGAATGAGAACGTCGTCGTCTCGCACTTCCGCTATGTCCGTTGACCAGTCGTCAGTTGTCGACGCCATGGGCGCCTTCCTCTCCGCCAATCACACGTCACTCACCACGCGACCAGCTGCATCATCAAGAAACTAATGGAATCGCATCCACCATCCTGATGGTATCGTATCCAGAACTGAAAATCGAGCTTGTCTTCGCGATGCCGAGCCAGATGTCTTGAAGGTGTGACTGCGAAGATCCTATTAGGTCGACTTAGGCCTGAGGAAGCAGTCGAGCTAATCTCGTTCCCTTAGCTTGCTGCATTACGTACCAGTAGCGGTCAACAAGGACGTTGACACGTGAGGACATCCACGCGACATGCGCCCTGAGGCCTTCCGCAACAGTACGCGGAAGAGTACAACGGTCCGTTCGTCCAGCGCTTCATGGTCGTAGCAACGACATGACCGTGAAACCGATGGACGGCTGGACCTACCCCCGGTGGATTGCGCGGGAGCTGGCCGTGCGGTGCCTGCTGGACCTGATCGAAGTCACCAAGGAGACTCATGATCTCGACCTGGAGCTGCCTGCTCATCGACCGCTACTGGAAGACACTGACAGGGACGTGCTATACGACCGACGGTTTGATGGGTTCCAGCACTATGAACCACGGGGAAAGCAGTAGGTCAGCGGGATAGCAGCAGTGCTTCGCCCTGGCCTCCACCGCCGCACAGTGCCACGGCTGTTTTACCAGCGCCGCGGCGCAGGAGCTCGTGCACGGCGGAGACGACGACCCGGGCACCGGATGCGCCGATAGGATGACCGAGGGCGATCGCTCCCCCGTTGACGTTGACTTTGTCCATGGTGAGACCCAGTTGCTCGGCCGAGTGCAGGGCCACGGAGGCAAAAGCCTCGTTGATCTCCACGAAGTCCAGATCTTTCACACTCCAGCCTGCTGTCTCAAGGGCTTTGTTGATAGCGCGGGCCGGTTTGTCTGACAGCGAGGTGTCCGGGCCTGCGCACTGTCCCGGGGCACCGACGGTCGCAAGGATCCTGAGGCTATGGCTCTCTGCATAGCTGCGGGTAGTCAGGACGACGGCGGCGGCACCGTCGTTCAACGGGGAGGCGTTGCCTGCGGTAACCGTGCCGGTTGGGGAGAAGGCCGGCGGCAGCCCGGCGAGCGATTCAGGTGTGCTGTTGGCGCGCACGCCCTCGTCGCTTCCTACGAGCTCGACCTCCCCGCCACGCCGGGACACCCTGACCGGGACGATCTCGGCGTCAAAGAGCCCGGCGGCCTGGGCGGTCGCGGCCCGGCGGTGGGAGTCGGCGGCGGTTTGGTCCTGATCGGCACGAAGGATACTCAAGGCATCATTGGCCCGGTCTGTCGCCAGTCCCATTGCCTCTTGGTCGAAGGCATCCGTAAGTCCGTCATGGGCCGCGGAGTCGATCAGCGCAGTGTCACCGTAAATGTGCCCTACGCGGGAACCCCGCAGCAGGTGCGGGGCGTTACTCATGGACTCCTGGCCGCCGGCGACTACCATCCTGACTTCTCCCAGCCGGAGCATCCGGCTAGCATCGATGATGGCGCTCAGCCCGGAGAGGCAGACCTTGTTGACGGTTGCTGCGTGAGCGCTCATCGGGATACCTCCTGCCACGGCAGCCTGCCGGGCAGGGTTCTGTCCGGCTCCCGCCTGGAGGACATGTCCCATGATGACCGCGTCAATGGCGTCAGGACGGATCTTCGCCTTGTCCAGCGCCCCTGCGATCGCGGCGCCGCCAAGTTCAACGGCAGACAGCGCGGCGAGCTGGCCCATCAGCCTGCCTTGTGGTGTACGAGCGGCCCCGACGATGACAACATCAGTACTGCGATTCATTTTTCTCCTTGAACGGGTAGCGAGAACGCGTGCGGCGAAACCAGTGACGCCGCCAGGAAGCTGTGTTCCGGGAGTACGGGATCAACCAGGCCAAGCTCTGCTACCGCCTCTGCCGAGAGGTTCTTGCCTGCCAGTGAACCCATGATCACCAAGCAGTCACTTAACGTACCTGGCGTCCATCTCGGCCACCGGAGTCCACGCCCCGCCCGCCTCCTGTGCCGCGCCCAGCAGGTGCAGGCTGGCGCGGTCGAACCCATAGTTCAGAGAGCTCGATTTTCACTTCTGGATACGATACCATATTTTGGTGGATGCGATTCCAAGATTGGCTCCTGG
This sequence comes from Paenarthrobacter sp. RAF54_2, assembly GCF_052113945.1. Lineage (NCBI taxonomy): Bacteria > Bacillati > Actinomycetota > Actinomycetes > Micrococcales > Micrococcaceae > Paenarthrobacter > Paenarthrobacter sp. RAF54_2. The sequence continues at coordinate 20,034 of NZ_JBFRDV010000041.1, read as the reverse complement.
CAATCAAGTCACACAACTGGACCCCAACAATTAAGCAAAACCAAATAGAAAACTCATGGATCAAGACGTCGTCGTTGGTGTACAGCGATCGCGAGTGCACTTCCAGGATTGGGACCACATAGAAGGTACAGAACGCCACAAGGGTAGTGGTGCTCATACCTTCTGTGGCGCGACGAGTTCACCGTCCGGGTGATCTTGGCTCTTCACCAAATAACTTTGCGGCGTCGATCCGCGTCGTAATCGGTATCTCTTCATCAGAGTGATCACTAGCAAGGAGAAAAAAGTGCGTATAGGAATTCTGGGTGCCGGCAACATCGGCACGACCCTGGCCCACCGTCTCGCCGGGGCGGGTCACCAGGTCAAGGTCGCCAACTCCCGTGGCCCCGAAACGGTGCCGGCCAACGCGCTGAACAGCGGCGCAACGGCCGTCACAGCGAGCGAGGTCGTCGATGGAGTCGACGTCCTCATCACCTCGGTCCCCTTTGCGCGGATACCTGACCTCAGGCCGCTGATCGAACAGCTTCCCGACAATGCAGTGGTCATCGACACCTCGAACTACTACCCCCATCGCGACGGAAACATCGCCGCGGTCGACGAGGGGCAGGTTCAGAGTCTCTGGGTCAGCGAGCAGTTCGGCCGCAAGGTGAACAAGGCGTGGAACGCCATCAACACTGGCTCGTTCGACTCCAAAGAAGCGCCGGTGGGTCACCCAGACCGTCTTGCCATTCCCGTCGCCAGCGACAGCGACGCCCAGCGTGCCTTGGTCATGTCGCTGGTCGAGGAGACAGGCTTCGATGCATTCGACGCGGGCCAACTCGAGCAATCGTGGCGACAGCAGCCGGGCACTCCCGTCTACTGCACGGACTTCCMCAAGGAGAAGATCGCGGAGGCCCTTGCGGCAGCCGACAAATCGCGGTCTATCCTTCGACGTGACCTGATGATCCAGGTGAATCGTGAAATTCTGAACGACCCTACCTCCGTGAGAGGTGAGGACTACATGGTTCAACTGCACCGCGTCTTCAACACCTAAAGGCGCGGTGGCCTCCTGAAGTGACGCCATCCGCGGAGTTGCCCTGGACGAGCGCCGGGCTGCTGCCTGACGCGGCTATCTCCGATGCGTTGATTGGATCAGCGCACACTCGAATCGTGATGGCGCTGTTTGAGGCTGTCAGATTACCGGTGGATCCCGCCTGGGGCTTTGTTTGTTGATTTGGCTCTCGAAGGTGATCGTGAAGGCAATGGATGGGGGCTTCCAGCTCGTGACCCAGCGTGCCCACGTAAGCCACGCGCCGAGGCACTTCGCAGTTCTCCTCGCGGGAACGCTACTTTGAGGCTTCGGTGATCTGGGCGTCTGTAAGCTTTGGGCGGGCATCGATGCCCAAGTCGTTGCCGCGCACCAGCGCGTCAGCGCGTTGTTCGACCGGGTCCGGCCCTTGCTCATGGATCCCAGCGCCGTGACCAGGATCCGCACGCCCTGGGACGCCGTCATGAAGGCGTGGTCGGGCAGCCTGTCCACCGGCAGGAGCAGAACGGCCATGGCGATCCGGGGGGCGTCCAGGACATCTGACTTGCCACGCCGCGGCTCTTATTGGCATACATCCCATGGGGCCGCGGCAACTGGGAACCCGTGGGTAGCCACAGTGCAGGTGAGGATCGCACCACAGGAGGACGCTGCCAGAGCTGTGTTGCGGATTCAGCCGCGAGCACTTTGATGAACCCACACCCTACCCCAGAGCATGCTCCCCCATGCCTGGACTGCTACCACGCCCATCATGCCGATCAAGGCGCTCATGGGCTACTACGCCGACGTCTCTCGCGGTGGCCTTTGGTTGTATCCCGCACTCCCCGAATCCTACGTCGACCTGCAAAACACAAATGGCCGCATGCCAGAAGGCCCGATCACTATTGACCTCTGCGGTACCAAGGCAATCATCCAAGGGCGCCGAGGGCATGCAGTTCCACCACCGAACCCAACTGCGGGTAACGGAAATGGTGGAACGATGTGTTCGGCTGGAGGCTACCGCTGGTCCAGCAATGACGGGCGTCGCCCGTTTCGGGTTGCCCAGCACCAGGCGGAGAGCTCGCGGGCGATGGCGACATTGGCGATGACCGGGCGCTTGCGGCGTTTTCGAGGTAGCTGATCCAGCGTTCGTGCAGGCGCCGGTTCCCGGCATGTCTCAGCCGGGGGGGGTTGTTATATGGCCTGCGGTGGTGCCAGGCCGCTTCAACAAGCAGCCGGCGGGCATGGCTGTTGCCGGTTTTCGTTATGGAGCCCAGGGACCGGGACTGTCCGGAAGAATGCTCAGTCGGGACCAGGCCGAGATAAGCGCCGATTGTTGAGCCGGTGAACCGGCCCCAGTCGCCGATCTCCACGGCCAGTCCAAATGCGGTCAGCGTCGAGATGCCGCGCAGGCACTGCAGGGCCCGGACCACGGGGGTGTATTCACTGCTGTAGGCCATCGAAGTGATCGCTTGATCGAGGCGGTCACGTCGGTCCGAGATCTCATGCATCGCCTCAAGGGAGGACTCATAGGTCAATTGTCTGGCCGGTGCGTCGAACCGCTGCCGGGCCAGCCAGAGCTCATGGGTTCCGGTCCAGGCCTGCCCGCCCGAATAAACGATGCCCTGCCGCAACAGCAGTTTGGAGATCCGGTGCCGGGAACGCATGAGGTCCCCGCGGAGATCTTCACGGGAGCGAACGAGATCCCGTGCTGCTTCCTGGTCCTGTGAGGGCACCCGGATTCCCGTGACTTCACCGAGCTTCAGCAGCCGGGCCAGATGCAGGGCATCTTTCGCGTCAGTCTTCACCCGGTCCCCGGCCGGGCGCTGGAGCTTTGACGGTGCCGCGACCACAGCCGTCAAGTGTGGCAGGCAACCCACGCCTTGCTTTGAAAAGGAGGTTCCAGCCCCCTGGACCACACTTCCTAGGGCCTTCTGACAGAGGCCATCAGCGCCGGAAACAGGACCCGGAGCGTCCACCATCCACTACTGGGGACTGAGACCGGCAAAAGCTGGACGCTCCGGATACGGTCCGGCGACAATGGCCTTCAGAAGGACCCGGGCCCCGGGGGTTCATACGGGGAGCCGCTACCTCCTGCTACATATCGTCTAGGCGCCGGCAACCTCGGGCTGCGGTGCTTCCTCACCGGTCTCCAGGACCTTGACCAGATCAGACCACAGAATGTCCATGTACTCATCGCCGAGTTCCGCCGCCCACGAATCCGGAGCGATGTCAGTGATCCACTCGAACCGGCAGCGACCGTCACCGGTGTCGAAGACCCGCATGGACCCGTGGTGATAGGTGGCTTTCCAGAACGACGATTCGAGCACCGTGTAAGAAGCGTACCTGTGCTCAGGATCGATCGTGATGTTCAGTTCCGGCTGCTCAAGGCCTCCACCGCGGGAGATGACGGTTCGCACAGGACCTTCGATGCGATTCTCTTCGATGAAGCTGAACACGCGGATGTCGGCCCGCATGAAGCGGTCGACGATGTCCCAGGCGGCATCCGGAGAGACGCTGAGGTTTGCTGCTTTCAAGAAAATTGCCAAGAGTGGCCCTTTCGAATGGTCCGCTGAGGCGGAAATTGATCTGATTTGTAAAGTATTGGCTGGGCACGGACAGGGCAGCGGGTGGCTAGGCCGGGGTCCTGCCACTCTGCCGCCCGTTTGCGTCTTGTTCCGGACGGGTGTGGTTACGCTTCTGGGCTTCCCGGTCCGTCACCGCGGCGCACCCCGTTGGTCACCGCGTCCGGCAGCTGCTTTCCCGGGTCCATCGAGATCGTCCGGCTGTGCAGGTACTCGTCCACGGCCGTCGGGCCGTGTTCGCGTCCTATCCCTGACTTGCCGTACCCACCGAACGGCGAACCAAGATCGGCCGTGACGGTGTTGACGGAGAACGTGCCTGTTCGGATGCGCCGTGCCACCTCGAAGCCGTGGGCATCGTCGGCGGTGAACACCGACCCCGCGAGTCCGTAGGGGGTCTCGTTCGCGATGCGGATGGCGTCTTCCTCGCCGTCGTGCGGGATGAGGACGGCGACGGGGCCGAAGACCTCTTCGCGGGCGATTTTCATGTCGTTGTGAGCGTTGGTGATCAGTGTGGGCTCGTAGTACCAACCCGCCGACATGCCGGCGGGGCGACGGCCGCCTGCAGCGACGGTGGCACCTTCACGACGTGCCTCCTCGACGAAGAACTCGACACGATCCCGCTGCCTGGAGGTTACGAGCGGGCCGACCACCGTGTCCGGGTCCATAGGGTCGCCGATCTTGAGGGACGAGAACGCCTGCGCGAGCGCCTCGGCGTATGCGTTGTACTGCTCGGCCGGCACGATGAACCGGGTCCGCGCAACACAGTGCTGTCCCGAGTTGGCGCCGACGCTGCCATCGACCAGCGCGGGTACAACGTCCTCCAGCCGCGCGTCGTCCAGAACGATTGCTGCAGACTTGCCGCCGAGCTCCAGGAGGACCGGCCGCACCAGAGCACCACAGGCAGCCGCGATCTTGGCACCGACCGCATCCGATCCGGTGAAGCTGACCATGTCGACGCCCGGGTGCTCGACCAAGTACGCCGACTCGGCCGGCTCGGCCGCAACGATGTTCACGACGCCGGGCGGCAGACCTGCTTCCTCGAAGATCTCCCCATAGACGAACGTGGCAAGCGGGGTGGGCTCAGGGACCTTGATCACCACAGTGCAGCCCGCGATCAGTGCTGGCGCCAGCTTCTGTCCGATCGCCGGAATCGCGAAGTTGTAGGCGGGGAACGACGCCACCACGCCAACGGGCTCACGCACGACGAGGCTGTTGCCGGCCATCGGAACCGTGGGGCCACCTGCTGATCCTCCGGTGAAGCTCGTGAGATCACTGATCCGGATTTCCTCGAGCTCCAGAGTGCGCCCCACCTCGGCGTAGTAGTTAAAGCTCATCACGGGCGCTACCGTCATGTAGTACTGCGAGAGGAGCATGGAACAACCCAGCTCTTCGGAGATCAGGGGCGCCAGTTCATGCTGACGCTTCTCGATGCCAGTGGCGATGCGAGTGAGGTAGTCCGCGCGCTCGGCAGGACTCATCCGAGGCCACGGGCCGTCGTCGAAGGCCCGGCGCGCTGCCGCGACCGCGCCATCGATGTCTTGCCGCGAGGCGGCAGGGACACGTCCGACGAGCTCCTCTGAGCGTGGCGAGATCACATCGAAGCTACGGTCGGACTTTGCGGCGCGCCAGGCGCCGTCGATAAAGAAGGAATCGTGCTCGATCATATGGATCAGTTGCCTTTCTTGACGGTGTTGCCGGCGTCGACACATAGCGCGACGCAGGTGATGGACTTGGCGTGATCCGATGACAACCACACGACCGCGTCCGACACGTCGTTGGACTCGATCCACGGCAGGTCCGAAAGCGCGTTGAGGGAGGCGAAGGCACCCCCAGATCGTCGACGCCGGGGTTGTCCATGTGCGGCGCGACCACGTTGAACAGCAACTGATTCAGGATCAGCGGCGTCTTGACACATTGCCGACGGCGTGAGAACCCCGTTGACTGCGAGCAGCTCCCGTCACAAAAGTGACTTTGTTCTTGAGCAAGCCCACGCCTGTTACCTTAGCCCTGTCGTATCATTCGCATCAAGACCCGCATGGCGAACCATTCCTCCAAAGCGCGGCGAATAAGTCATCGACTAGTTGTCATGGAATCGAATTCATGCAATCGTAGCCTGATGTCGGCACGCAAGCAAGTGTCAGGCCTGCCGCCTGTAGCCGTTTGATGTGAGGTCGATGCACTCACGCGGGTATTGCGTGGAGCGCGGCTCTTGACTACGATGCCAAAGTCGAAGGAATCTCCCTTCGGTGCGAACTTCTTCAGCGGTCGAGGCCCTGGATCATGAGAAGAAACTCAAAGGAGAGTTATGGGATTGCGCCAGAACAATGTTGCCCTCGTTATGGGGTCAAGAAGGGCTAGTGTTGTTGAACACGACTCGTGTGGGCTGATTTGTCCGCCCGCAACATTGGCGAGCTCCGCGCTCTTGCCCAAAGCCTGACACTCAGAGGAGTGCGGGTTGGGGTTCGTCAAGGTGAGCGTTGTTTTCACCGGGGAGGCGTCCCCCATGGCCAACCTCATGCTCTCAGGTGTGGGCGCCTTCGCCGGTTTCGAGCGTTCCTTCATCGGGGGAACACCAATGGAACGCCTCGCCCGGGCATTCAGCGAGGGGCCAACATCGGGCCGCCGAACTTGTCCAGCGTGCGGCAGCGGTGTACCGAAAGCCGTCCTTGCCCGTGAACACGCGCATGGGGTTCGCTTCGTTGCGTCCATGACTCAAAAATGATGACTCCAGAGATTACTGGGTCCAAAAACACAGGTGGTCAAAGATGACACAATCTCTATCGGCTCAGGCTCTTACCGGTCGGTTCACTTCGTTAGTTGCACTGGTCTGGCTCGGCGGCGTAACCGTAGACATCCAGTGGGGCACCCTTCCTCCGCTGGTTGGGGTGATAGCGGCAGAGTCCGGCCTGTCGGGGTCGGAAATCGGCTGGGTCTTTAACTCAATGATGGTCGGCAGTGCCATCTCCGTCGGCCTCACTGCACGTATGGGCGACATCTATGGGCATCGCAAGGTCCTTATTGCACTGAGCTTCCTAGCACTGCTGGGATGCGCCGTGGCTGCAACAGGCGATGGTTTTTGGCCTCTCGTTGCAGGCCGGTTCCTCTTAGGCTTTGCTGTTACCCTCCCTCTGAGCTGGGGGCTCCTGCGCCCACGGGCTACCGCGCGTCAGATCCGAATTGTCTCGTTAGGACTCTCATTCGTGATGGCGATCTTTACACCGACCGCACTCGTTGTCGGAGGCTTTGTCGTTGAATTGGGATTGCCGTGGCAGAGCGTTTTCTGGGTGAGTTTCGCCCTGTACGCTGTGCTGCTGGTACTTGCCCTTGCCTCATCTGAAACGCCCGCTGCCTCCCGTTATGTCGGTCGCCTGAACTGGTTCGCTTCGCTGGGGCTCGGCATTTGGGTCACTGCACTGTTGGTCGGAATCAGCGAGGGACCAGCCCTGGGCTGGAGTTCACCCATCGTGGTCGGCTCGTTTGGCGTGAGCGCCGTGACGTTGACCGTCTGGTCGATTCAGCAGCGGCGCAGCCCGGACCCCCTGATGTCGTTCCGCAACATGGACCGACGTCAGGCCATCATCGGATATTCCGGGATCTTCTTGATAAGCGTGGTCGGGGTGAGCATTTTTGTCGCGCTGCCGGCTATGTTGCAGACCCCGACGTCGTCAGGGTACGGCCATGGCCTGTCTGCCCTGGACTCTACGTATGTGCTGCTCGCTATCATTCCCGGCTCCGCGCTGGGATACCTCTGGACTCGATGGGGACTCAACCGGCTGGGTCCGAAGATCGTTCTGGTCATATCCGGAACCGCCTCGATTGGTGTCTTTCTCGGTTTCACAGTTGCTAACGGGCCGGTTTGGATGTCCTGGGTGTGGGTCTTCGGCTATGCCCTCGCAACCCTGAGCTGCTTGACCACCGGGTACTCGCTCGTCGCGGCCGCCGGCCGCCAGGACAACATGGCGGTGACCATTGGCATGCAAAGCATTATCCAGTACGTCTCGGGGACGATACCTACCGCAATTGTGTTGAATGTACTAGTACCCGGTGCTGGTGGATTCGTTCCTAAGGAAACATTTGATGGCATCTTTATTGGGGCCGCCCTGGTTGTCGTCGTGTTTGTCCTCATTTGGGCCGTCCTTGCCCCGAAGCGCCTCACAGATCGCCACGCAATCGACACTGAAAGCGATCCCACGAAAGTCAGGATTGCCAGTCACTCGTAAGACCAAGAGCAGTGCCGCAGCACTGGTAGCTGGATGCTTCGTCTTCGGATTTGGATCCGTCGGCTCAGCGCTCGAACCCTCGCCTTCCGAGTCATGACCGCCAAACTCAGACTGGCCCAGTGGCTAGGTAGGTGACATAGGCGCGATGTCTATGGGTGAGGTACTCGACGTTGAACCCGCGACGGCTGAGCCGGACGACTGAGCCGCGGGACAGAAATTGCTGGTATTACTTGTCCAGAAACGTTTATATCCAGCCGGTTTCCCTATCCAAATCAATCTAGCCCCTTGCGGGCGGTGCATAACGACGCGCGGATCCGTTGCCTGATAGTGCTTGTTCAGGCAAGACGTCGGACTGATGGCTGTCGGTCCTAGGCCGCCGCAGTGTCGCGCGAAGGGAACTTCAGCCTTCCCCGTCGATCAGTCGCTCGAGGCCCAGTAGTGCGAACTTGACCCGATCGGTCCCGCGGCGCACGGTATACAAAGACATCGCACGTCCAGGAGCACTGGCAAAGGCTCCTGTGCGGGCGCTTTCTGTCCAGAACCGGAGGTGGGCTCACCCCTCCGGTGACCGAGTGGTAGTGCTGCTCAAGTGCGTCTGCCCACTCGTCCCGCATCTCAACCAACGCGGGCAAAGTTCCGCATCGACCTGAACGCCAACCCCATCCAGCGGGTGTCGACGAGTTCGTCCACAGTGGCGCCTATTGATTGGAAGTGTTCCTTACCCGCACGCACTGGCTGCCCACGCAGCGTACATCGGCCAAGGCGATTGAAAATGCAGATCGTTCCACCATGCGCTGGATCCCGAGGGCGCCGGCCGCTCGATAGAGGCCTGCTTTCGAGCCGAAGTAAATGGAAAATTGTGGCGGTGCTCACCTCGGTCAATGTCGCGATCTCTTTCAGGGACGTCTTCCCGTGGCCGCTCGATGCGAACCGCTGCAGTGCGATCGATGCCAGACGTTTCTTGAGGGCCGCATCATCATCGAGTGCTCGGATGACGTCGGCGTCCCCTCGTGCGTTTCCGTGCTCCCCTGCGGCCCGTCCTCCTGGTCAGCCTCGGAGAGGGTCCCGGCAAGGAGGTCCATGAATGCTTGGACGACGATCGGGAGGCGGTCTACCCCCTGCTGCGCATTCCAAACAACCAGATGCCGAGTACCAGGAGTTCGATCGTGCCGACGAGCTGGCGCTCCCGGTCATTTTCCGGGCTATGTTCATGGAGGCCGCGACCGCCCAATACAGACGCTGAATGTCTTCACCGGTGGTCTGGCGGACTGCCAGCACTCGGGGATATTGGCCTCAAGATCGCCGGCGAGGATGAGCCGGTCAAGTCCGATGTCGTCGCCTCGCTCGTGAGCGAGGACGCTCACGAGCGAGGTAAGGCGCGCCTCTAGGGACCCCTGCTGGGCGACACCGGCGTCGCCCGCCAGAGCCACTCACTCAGTGTCCCCGAATCCTCCAGTGGAAAAGCGTAAGAGTGACGTTTCGAGGATATGGCTACGAGTTTCTTCCCAAACCGCGCCCTGTCGGCGGCCAGGTCGTCGTTTACGCGATGCAGTACGAGGCCGAGTGGGCACACCACGCCCGACTGGTCTCCACCAAGCCTGCGAGGAATACAGGAAGTCCGGCAGCGAAGGGGAACGTGGCGGCCGGCGCTGCCGGGACCGCCCGGCGATAATGGCCGACCCAGACGGGCCGAACCCGCAACCCCTCACTTCACATCCTCTAGAGCGCTGAGCCCAGGTCGCCGTTGGCAGCTGGGCAAATAAGCAGCCAACGGCGCCAGACACCCCCCGGCGCTGAGCTCATTAGCAGGATTACGTTTCTGCAGCCGGAGCATCATCGTTCCCGGCTATCGCATCGACCCAAATTAATACTGCTGAATGACCTCGTCCTCAAGAATGAGCACAGGTCCGGTTTGCCAATGGCATTGTAGGTTCCGGGCACGGGAGACACACTGTTCTGACCGTGCCGGAGTTCGACTTGGTCGTCGATCAGCTAAAGACGTGGACATGCCATGGGACACGGGCGAATTTCGCAACAGTGGACCGGTCATGCGTCCTCCGGTGTGGACGGTAGAGGTGTGCGCCCTCCCATCTTAAGGCGGCGTGGACCTGATGTATCTGATTCGGGGCCAGGGAACCGAATATCTCTAGCTGACACCAAAGAGCAGGCACACTGTCGACGAGCTCCACGCGGACCACCAGAAGAATGTCCCCTTCATTGAGGTTCGCGGCCGCAAACTTTTCCATGCATTTCCATACTCTCAAGCCACTTGCCGTAGTCGGAGCACGTTGGCGAAACGTGCCGGCTAGGAGACACGACTCATCTCCTAGTTCAGGTCGGGAACCTGCCTACCAGCTTTGATCGGCGGCACGCACGAAGACTTCATTGACGGCTACTCGACGTTTGCTGGTGACCACATAGGCGACGGCATCGGCAATGTCCTCGGGTTGGAGCCTTTCGATGGAAGATAATTGGGACTGCACTCCTGTACGCAACCCCTCCCGGGTGTGCGAGGCAAGCTCTGTGTCAACATTGCCCGGTTCGATAACACTGACCCTTACTCGCAGGGGCCGCATCTCTTGGCGAAGTGCCTCGCTGAAACCATTCACACCAAATTTGGTCAAGTTGTATACGGCGGCGCCTGCATGGGCGACCCTGCCGGCCGAGGAGCTGATGTTGACTAAATCCGAGGTATGTCGCGGTTCCTCGGTCGCCGCCTTGATCAAATGCGGCAAAGCGGCCTTCGAGACGTACAGGAGACCACGTACATTCACATCGATCATGCGCTCCCATTCACCCTCCGGTGCGTCTGCGAAGGGGCCGATAAGCATTGCCCCTGCGTTGTTGATGACGATATCCAGTCGGCCGTACGTGTCAACGGCCTGCTCGACAGCAGATTCTGCGCCGGCGCGGGATGTTATGTCAGCAGTAATTGCGTGGGCCCGGCCACCCTCACCCCTGATAATTTGTGCCAACTGCTCAAGACGTTCACGCCGCCTGGCCACCAGCGCCACCTGCGCTCCCTCCAGCGCAAGGCGTCTTGCCGTTGCCGCCCCGATCCCGCTACTGGCGCCCGTGATGAGTGCAACCGTTCCTTCAAGCTCATACGCCACAATTGACCTTTCGTCCGGACCCGTCTTGGAGTCGTCTCCATCTACCCTTAGCATTCTTGCATCATTCTTGACTACGATTCCAAAGACGCAGGGATTCAAGCCAATTTGTCGAGTTCGGGAACTGCGTCAGCGGTCGTGAGCGTGACGCGGATCATGAGAAGAACTCGAAGGAGAGTCAAGGGATTGCTCGAGAACAAGCTTGCCGGCAACACCATCGAGAAGGTTTACTGATGCAGCCGATTGAGCACGACTCCTCCTTCATCGACGGCGCCTATCGTTCTGCATTTTTTCCTGCCGCAGACGGAACGTCAGAACTGCTAGCCAGCGCTTGGTTTCACTGCAGCAATGTCCAGGAAGGCGGGATCAAAGGGCTCAACGGAACGGTTATGTCAGCCACCCATGCTGCGTGTTCTGCGTGGCCGGGATGCGACGGGTCGGCCAGGCATCCATGATCTCCTCGTAACCGGGGAAACCTCCGGAGTCTTCCAGTGGGCCGCGCCGGGCTCCATCGATCAGCGGGGCCGGCGGAGTATCGTCGTCCGCGGGCCGGCGGAACACCAGCTCAAGCCCGTGAACCCAGCTGTCACCGAAGTCGTATTCGTAGAAACCTCCGCCAGGGCCCAGTGCGAGGAGCTGGCCAGGGAGCAGTCCTCCTCAGGCCTGTCGTCCAGCTCTTCACACTGCTGCCCTGGAAGCCACTGCGGGACTTCCAGGAATTCGCCGTCGAGCGGCCGCAGCGGAGCGAACGGGTTGGCGGTTAGAAACCGGTGCAAGTGGGCGTCCTCCTACCCGAAGGCTGCCTGCAGGAGCTGATGTATCTGGCTCAAAGTCAGGGAGTCCCGGAGCTCGAATCGTCGCCAAAATCTCGGGCTCGCTGTCGATCAACGCCACGCGAACCTCCAAGACGGAATCCTGTCAATACCCATCCCCGCCCCCAGTTTGTCCATAGCCCCATTTTTACAGGCCCCACCGCCTTACTAGTAAATGGCGACCTCTTCCCCGCCGTGGTCTAGAGCTTGACGAAAGCTTCGTTACGGCGTTCTACATAAGGGGAGTAGAAGCGGCTGCCAGAACTTCCGGCTCTTGACGTATTCAGCATTTCCGCAGGTCAGCTGATGGTTTTGAACCTGTCAAGTTGTTTGTGTAACAGGGCCGTTAGTTTATCGGTCGAGGTAGGGTCCGATTTCGGTCTGGGTAGTTTAGGACGAGGACGCCGAGACGATTGCGATTCGCACGCCCTAGCTAGATCGTCAGGCCCTTGAGGGCGTAATCCGGATAGCGTTCTCCTGCGGCTACTCCGACGGGGAATATCTCGTCGAGGACCGAGAAGTCGTCCGCCGTCAGTACGACTTCGGCGGCGGCCACGTTCTCCTCCAGGTACGTACGACGCTTGGTACCGGGGATCGCGACGACATCCTCCTGCTGCAACACCCATGCCAAAGCCAACTGCCCCGGAGTGATGCCCTTCCGCGCGGCTATCGCGCGCAGCTTCTCGACGACCTTCAGGTTGGCCGCTAGGTTGCCGTCGACAAAGCGCGGGCTGACACGACGGAAATCGCCCTCCTCCAAGTCGTCCCACGAGGAGATCGCACCGGTCAGGACACCACGGCCAAGCGGCGAGTACGCCACGAACTCGATGCCGAGCTCGCGGGTAGTGTCAAGGACACCGTTGACCTCAGGGGCCCGTTCGAACAGCGAATACTCGGTCTGGACGGCCGTTAGTGGATAAGTCGCGTGCGCGCGTCGGATCGTCTCTGGGGATGCCTCCGAGATCCCGAGGTAGCGGACTTTGCCCTCTTCGACGAACTCCCCCATCGTGCCGAATGTCTCCTCGATCGGTATGCTCGGATCGACCCGGTGGATGTAGTACAAGTCGATGGTCTCGCGGCCAAGGTTACGCAGCGAGCGCTCGAGCGCCTTGCGTAGATATGCCGGCGAACCGTTCGGCCCGACGCGCTTCCCGTCATCGCTGATCTCAAAACCGGTCTTGGTCGCAAGGACGTACTCATCGCTGCGGCTGCCGATTGTTTCACCGATCAGCCGCTCATTGAGGAATGGCCCGTACATCTCGGCGGTATCGATTAGGCTGACGCCGAGATCGAGCGCCCGGTGTAGCGTCGCAGCCGACTCCGCATCGTCACGCCGCCCGTAAGCAGCGGACATGCCCATTGCGCCGAGTCCCTCGACGCTGGCCTCAAGACCCTGGCTTCCCCATGGTTTCGTATTCACAATACGAGTGTGCCAGACCTCCATGGTTTGGCGCAACGGTTCGGATAAGACCTGAGGTCAACTGACGCTGAGTCGGCCTTTTGAAACAAAGCCTTTAGAAGTGAGGTGAAGGCACCTTTGTATTCCGGGTAGAGGTAGTCGGGAAATGTTGTTTATGGCCATCCGGTGGCGGAGGCCGCCGGCCGTCCTGGGGCGTGACCTATACCTCGAGCCCCCCGGATGCTTCAAACATTTGACGCGGGTCATTGGCGTATGCCGCAATCCAAAGTGCGGAGGAGCCGGGCATAGCCCAAGCTGCGGCTCCTTCTGAACATGGCAGCCTCGTACGTTCACAAGTGATCCGAGCAGGCTGGGCAGAAGCCGTGAACGAACAGCAAAAAACCTTGATTCTTACGGGTAAATCATGATCCTCTGGAGAAAGAAAACGCACGTTCACCGCCGATGGTAGAACCTGCCACAGTCGAAAGCGACAGATGCCGCACCCCACCGCCTTGACACCGAGACACCCATCCCCCTCATCCATCACGACAGTCCTTGCCCTCAGTGGCACCGTCGTTGCGCTGATGCAAACTTTGGTTATTCCACTCCTTCCAGATTTCACCGGAATCCTGGGCATCACTGCAGATGATGCTTCCTGGCTGGTGACATCCACCCTGCTCGCCAGCGCCGTAGCAACCCCCATTCTCGGGCGTACCGCGGATATGTACGGCAAACGCAAGATGATGGGGGTGTGCCTGGCTATCATGGTGTCCGGTTCGGTGTTGGCGGCCATAGGCGGTTCGTTTGTATGGCTGATCATCGGGCGGATTCTCCAAGGGTTCGCCACGGCCCTGATTCCTGTAGGCATAAGCATCCTGCGCGATGAGCTGCCTAAGGAGAAGATGGGTACGGCAATCGCGTTGATGAGCGCAACTATGGGAATCGGCTGTGCCCTGGGTCTGCCCCTTGCTGGGGTCCTATACGAGAGTCTCGGTTGGGCATCCATATTCTGGGTGAGCGCCGGCACCGGAGCGCTGCTGTTCTTTGCCGTGGTCCTGGTGGTCCCTGAGTCCAGGGTCCGCACGCCGGGCCGATTTGACTTTGTTGGCGCGTTGTTATTGTCCGCGGCTTTGGCCGCCATGTTGTTGGCCGCGTCAAAGGGCGGTTCCTGGGGCTGGGGCTCGGAGCCGGTTCTCCTGCTATTCACCGCTGCCGCAATACTTTTTTCCGTTTGGGTTCCCTATGAACGTAAAGTCAGCAAGCCGATGGTGGACCTGCGGACCTCTCTTCGCCCCCCGGTGTTGATGACCAACGTGGCGTCCTTGCTCATCGGGTTCGCCGGATTCGCCAACATGCTCCTCTCCACGCAGCAGCTGCAGCTGCCGGCCTCCACCGGTTACGGGTTGGAGTTGAGCGTAATCAGCGCTGGCTTGTGCATGGTCCCGTCCGGGCTTGCAATGGTATTGTTCGCACCCATTTCGGGGCGGATCATCCGGCTCTTCGGCGGGAAGACTGCGCTGATGTCCGGGGCAGTCGTCATGATTGTGGGCTATGTGGGCCGCGTCTTTTTCTACGATTCCATAGCCTGGGTGATCATCGGTTCAACGGTGGTCAGTGTGGGCACGGTTATCGCCTTTGCTGCCATGCCAACCGTGATCATGGCTGCGGTGCCCATCACCGAAACTGCCTCCGCGAACGGGTTGAACAGCCTGGTCCGGTCTATCGGTACCTCGACCTCCAGCGCTGCGATTGCCGCAGTTCTCACCTCGGTCACCATGACGATCGGAGCTGGTCGGTTCCCCGCCTTGGATGCCTTCAAAGACATGTTCTTGATGGCCGCCCTTGCCTCGGCCGCCTCCATGCTGGCGGCGGTCTTCATCCCACATGCTGCTGTGCCCCAGCGGCCTTCCGTCCCTGTTGGCGCTCCTGGTGAGCTCGTCGTCCGAGGGGGTGTCCTGGCCCCCGACAGGACACCCCTTACCCCAGCCGTAGTTACGGTCCTCCACCCTGGCGGGGAGCCTGTGGACTGGAGCCGCGTGGATGCAGAGGGAAACTATTCCGTGGCCCTCCCTGGTGGTGCTGGAAAATACCTTATGGTAGCCAACACGGCTGGCTGGACGCCGATGGCCGAGGTCTTCGCATTCGACGGCCGCACCCTGGAGCACAACTTCCAGCTACGGAACCGGCTAATGATCAGCGGCACAGCTAGCGCGGGCGGTCACGAGATCGCCGGAGCGGTGGTGACCCTGCTCGAAGCCAGCGGTGGCTATATCGCCACCACCTGGACGGACGAAGACGGCGGCTACGCCTTTCCGCTGCCCCCCGCGGGCCGCTACCTCGTGACCCTGCTAGAACCTCAGACGGAGCAGGCGATGGCACAAAAGCTCGCGGTGGACAACCGTTCGGTCACTCTGGACTTCACCGCGCCCGCTGTCGAGCAAAGCTCGGAAGACCCGGTGGAAGCGTGAGCGGCACGAGCCGCGACGCAATCCTCCGCTCGGCATTTCGGGTGCTCATCCGCCGCGAACGCGGCATGCAGGAGCACTGCGCCAACACTTCCGTCGCAGTGCGCGACTCCCCGGACCCCGCGTCTGTCAGCGCAGACACTTGTGAACGGTACCTGGCCGTCATTTCGCATCTCATTGGTGATTACTCAGCCGATCGCCGCTTCGCAGCAACAGCGGCTGCCTTAATGATCGGATTCGGCGAGAGCGTCCGTACCCTCGGCCTGTTTGACACCCTGACTTTTGACGAGCCAATTGAGCATTACGTTGCATTTATTCAGGCCAAGATCGACGTCTGCGCGTCAGCAACGTGGGCGGTACATTCGAAAACGAAATTTCGAGGACGGCCGCGCATCATGTCATATGGGACAAGTCAGGGGCCATTGCTGCTCGGAGCTGGGGTTCACGGTCCAAAGATCTCCTGGCCGAGGATGGCGGCCTTGCTGGACAGCGCAAATGCGCTTCCACGCGCTGGTTGACCGGTTCCCAGCGGTCATCGTACGCGTCCCAGTCGAAATCAGCCACGTTTGCCTGCCGACACTCCTCTTCATCGTAGGCAGAACGGCCAGCACGCACCGTCAGCAAGGCCGCCTACAGCACCCGCAAGGTCACTCGCGTTGACTCATTGAAAACCTCCGCGTAGCCGGATACGTTGCCTCATTTGAAATCCTCCGCTTTAGCGGCGCGGTGGACGGCTCGGGCGGCGCATGTTGGTTATGCCCGTTTTCATGGAACTAACGATGGCCGAACGGCAAGCTGTGACAAAGACGAAAGCCCTCGCCTACAAGAACGCCGATCGTGCCGGAAAGTCCCGGATCCTGACCGAGCTGGTTGAGCTGGCCGGCTGGCATCGCGACTACGCGCGTGCCGCGCTGCGGGAGGCCCTGGTGTTGAAGATCGTCAAGGCTTCCGTGCTTCCGTGCTTCGTGATGATGCTCAGGGGCCCACGTCTAAGACGTTCATGGCCGCAGCGGTGGTCGGGCATACGCTTCCGATCGCATCCAGCACCAGCGATGCATCGAGTTCGGAACGCCTTCCGCCCCCGAACTCTTTGGGCGCGCAGATCCCCAGCAGCCCCGCCGATCGCAAAAGGGTGATGTTCTCCGCCGGGTACTCCTGAGTACGGTGCCACTGCATCGCTTTCGCTGTGAAGTTCTCAAGCCCCAAAGTGCGACTCGTAGCGATTGGGTCCACTTGGTCCTGGCTCAGGCCGAACATTCCTATATTTTCCTTTCTAGAGGAAGGAGTGCCGCGCGAGTATGCAAGGGCGACGGATGACGTTGCAGCACGGATCGGTCGCCGCCCCGCTACTGAGCGGTGTGTCCACCGTCGATAACGAGGTCCGCGCCCGTCATAAAACGCGATTCGTCCGAGGCAAGGTAAAGCACGCCATACGCGATGTCGATGGGATCCGCAGCGAATCCCATCGGGATCTTCGACAGCGTGCGAGCGATTCTCTCTTCTGGGAAGTTCTCCAGGATGGGCGTGCGAACGAGACCGGGATACACCGTGTTGACTCGAACGCCGTCCTTGGCAACGCCAAGAGCAACCTCTCGAGAGAGTGCACCTACCGCGGCTTTCGACGACGCATAGGCCGCCGATCCACCACTGACCCCGCCCACGAATGCGGCAGCAGAAGACACGTTGACTATCGAGCCCGCGCCGGACTTCGTCAGCTCGGGCATGACCGCCCTGATGCCGAGCATTGCACCCATGATGTTGGTCGTCAGAACCGTCGTGGCGTTTTCGGCGTCGAAATTCCACGGCTCCTCGCTCGCGCGGCCGGGGATCGCCGCGTTATTCACGAGAATGTCTAATCGGCCGAAGGCATCAACTGCTTGGGCGACGGCGCCGGCCCAGTCGTTTTCGTTTGTAATGTCATGCGTGACGCCGAGCACTCGCTCGCTGTTCAACTGTCGATTAACGTCCGTCACCAACTCATTTAGCCGCGCTTCGTTGCGTCCGGTTGCGAGGACTCTCGCGCCCTCATCGGCAAAGAGCTTCACAAGGGCCCCCCCGACGCCACCAGAGGCGCCGGTGATGATCGCCACCTTGTCTGCCAATCGCCCCATGAGATTGCCGCCCTCTCCGAGTTTGACGCACGTCGAAGCGGGCGCCCATCCAGTGCGCGAGGAAACGCGGTCGCGACTCGCTCGCATGACAAAGACTGACGCTACCCACGCTTGAATACGATGTCAAGAAAGCCGGGCCGGACACGCTGACTGTCCGCAAGAGCGTCGTGTCGCGACGGACTTCGAATCAGCAGCAGGGCGGCGACTGGCTGGTCGAGCAGACGTATCGGGCCGTGCTCGAGGGACTGGACGGCTCTCGGGTGGCCGAGGTGGCACAGCGCTACGGGGTGTCCCGGCAATCCGTCTCCGGCTGGAGGCGAAGATGCGCCGATGCACCTATGGCAGCTGGACCTGGTCGGCGGGATCTACCTCGCGGACGGGCGCGAGTGCAAGATGCACACAGGGATCGATGACCGCTCCCGCTTCATCGTCATCGCCGAGGTGCTCGCGGCGCGTTCCGGCAGCGGTGGCCGACGCGTTCGTGCAGGACAAGCGGGTCCACCAGGTTGCCGGCTGAGGTGCTCACGGACAATGGCAAGCAGCCGTACCCGCCCAGGACCACCGGGAAGATCGAACGCTGGCACCGGACCCTGCGCAGGGAGCTCTGGCAGCTGAGCCTAGTGTGATAGGTACGTGGGTCTACCACATCCAGCAGATCCTCTTCATCTCCAGAGGGTGGCATCAACCGGTCCCACCACTCCGCGGCGACTTGGACATGGCAGGTGGCACGCGACAGACTGCCCCCACATTCGCCGATGATGCCGGGTACGTCTGCGGCCACCGCGGCCCGCATGACGGACTGCCCGTCTTCGGCATCTACCTTCCTGACGTTATCGCTCGAAATTTGGAAGTTGATGCTGGCCGCGTATGTCCTCCTCAGGCTTAGGCGTGTGCGCGCACACGCCTTGGCGTGTACTTGACGGGCAGTTCAGAGAATCCCGTAACACTGGTGCCGGGAAGCCAGGCCGGATCGTCCACAGTGACGTGCATGTCCGGAAACGCCTCCAATGCTCGTGGAATGAGTGTTCCGATTTCCATGCGTGCCAACGGACGGCCGAGACACAGATGCGGCCCAGCGCCGAGGGCAAGGTGCGGCGTATCTTTGCGCCGGATGTCGAAAGCCTGGGGATTCTCGTACACTCGGTCGTCCCTGTTACCTGACACCCGGTAACAGACAACCCAATCTCCGCGCTTGATCTGCTTTCCTCAGAACTCAAAATGCCGGGTCGCAATCCACAATTTGTTCTTAGTCGGCGTGACCCAACGCAGCCCTCTTCGACTGCATTACGCGTCAAGCTCGGATCGTTCCGCAGCATCTCGCGCTGCTCGGACTGCCGCATCAGCTCCCACATTCCAACCGCCATGGCGTTACGGGAAGTCTCCAAGCAGCGGCCGATGAGTGCGACAAACCATCTCTTCGTCTCGTGAATGCTCAGCCTGTCACCATCGATCTCGAGCTCACCAATGATGGTGGCGAAGTCGTCCTTCGGATTCTGGCGGCGATCCAGCGCTAGCTTCGTCCAATAGTTCAAGAGCTTCCGATGACCGTGCTCAGCAGTCTTGACGGGATCATTGTCGATCATCCAGCGTGGGGCGCCGGACGACATGAACTGCCATGATGCCTCAGTCAGGTAGTCCCAGTCCTCCCTAGGCACGCCGATCAGCTCCAGGGTGATCCTCGTAGGCAGCACCGCGGCGATATCCTCGACGAGATCGCACTCGCGCTTTTCCGCGACGGCATCGATGATGTCGTCCACGATCCTCTCGACGTCGTCGCGCAACTTCTCGGTCTGTCCCACGGTGAAGTGTTTGTTGATCGGACGCCGGTACAGGTCATGAATGGGGGCCAGTTCCGTGATGCGGACGTCGATCCCCGCTTCGTGTCGCTCCTCGGGGGTCAGCCGTTTCGATGTGAGGGGTACTCGGCTATGCCAACGAGAGCTGAAGTCCGGTGCGTTCTTGAGAACCTCGCTGATATCCGCATGTCGGGTGATCGCCCAATGTTCCTTGCCATAGCGTTCGTCCCGAACCCACCGGACCGGACCTCATCCCGAAGTTTCGTGAACGCCGCACGATACCCCGTTCCGCGGTAGAATTTCGGATCCAAGAGCCCGTTGTCGATCTCGTGCCCCTCCATTGTGAAGTCCCCTTTTCTTTGGGATTTCCATCGGATTAATACTCAGTCTCCCTCTAGAGGCCTTTCAGGGCGCCTCGGCCGCCTAGCAGGAAGGCAAGACCGAGCCCGACTAGCGAAACGGCGGCCATTATCAGGGCAAGCACCGCAACCTCGGAATAGGAGCCGAATTCGAGGAGGTCGTAGAGGGTCGTTCCC
>NZ_JBFRDV010000040.1:0-26812 GCF_052113945.1 Paenarthrobacter sp. RAF54_2 | reverse complement strand
CGCCCCACCCCTCGGATGGACAGATCCCACTCCAGGACACCCTTGCGGGGCCAGTCACTTACTGAGTCACATCCAAGGGGCAGCACGGCCAATACCCACTCTGCCAGCCAGTCCCAGACCAGCCACAACAATCCTCACAGTCACTTATGGCCTATCCCGAGGGGGATTATGGGCCATAGGTGACCCCGCGTTGTTTTAATTGACGCTGCAGCCGTCCGGACCGCAGGCCTCGGCGTCGGATGCGCCCACGGGRATCAGGGGATTGGCTTCCTGCCAYGCCTGGTTCAGTGCCTCGCTGAAGAGCTCCGCTGGCTGGGCGCCGGAGATCCCGTACTTGCGGTCGATGACGAAGAACGGAACACCGGTGACGCCGATGGCGCGGGCTTCATTGATGTCCTCGTTGACGGCGTCTGAATACTTGTCAGTGGTGAACAGCTCTGCGACTTCGTGGGCGGGGAGTTCCAGAGCGGCGCCAAGTTCCGCGAGGTATTCCTGGTTGCCGATGTCCTTGCCGTGCTCGAAGTGATCGCTCAGCAACCGTTCTTTGGCGGCATCCTGGCGGCCATGGGCCGCGGCGAGGTGGATGAGGCGATGGGCTGTGAAGCTGTTGGCAACTACTACGTTGTCGAAGTGATAGTCCAGGCCCTCGCCCTTGGCGGTCTCCGTGACATGGGCGAACATCTGCTTGACCTGCTCCGGGGCCATGCCCTTGCGCTTGCTCAGGTAATCCAGTTCCGTGCCGTCATAGTGCTCCGGGATTGAGGGATCCAGCTGGTAGCTCTTCCACTCAATGTCCACGGAATCACGGTGCGGGAACTGTGCCAGGGCAGTCTCAAAACGGCGCTTGCCGATGTAGCACCACGGACACGCGACGTCGGACCAGATCTCAATCTTCATGCTGTGGTCAACCTCCAGGGCCGCGGGAGCATTCCGGAAAAGTCTGTTATTTTCGTCACCCATTGCCGGGGCGGGCGTGCCCAGCCTAATGTGTGAAGCAGGTTATGCAGCTAGCCGGTGGGGCGCTCTTCGCCCCAGGAATCGCGTGTGTCTGGGGCCGCGATCAACACGAGGTTGAACCCCGTGCGTGGGTTCGAATGTTTGTGGAGGCCTACAGCATGCGCGTTGGACTCATCGTTGGGCCATGGTTCACAGTGCCCCCGGAACGGTACGGCGGCACGGAACGGGTTGTAGATGCGTTGGCCCGCGCCCTTGCCGATGCCGGGCACGAGGTGCTCCTGGCCACGGCAGCCGACAGTACTTGCCCGGTTCCCCAATTGCGGGGCTTTGGGCCGAGCGAGCCTGAAGAGTTGGGGCAGACGCTCAGCGAGTTGCACCACGTCATCAAGGCTTATGCCGGCATGAAGGACGTAGACATCATCCACGACCACACCCTTGCCGGGCCCCTCTACGCCCACCGGCCGCCGGGTGTTCCCGTAGTGACCACCGTCCATGGCCCGCTGACACCGAGGTATGCAGGGCTCTACCGGGATATGGCCCAGGACACCGCAATCATCGGCATTTCGCATGACCAATGCAGCCGCATTTCCGACCTGCAAATATCCGCAGTCATCCACCATGGCCTGGACCTGTCCACGGTTTCTGTCGGCGACGGGGCCGGCGGCTACGCATGCTTTGTTGGACGTATGTGCCCGGACAAAGGCTTGCTGGAGGCGGTGGCCGTTGCCCGCGAGGCCGGTGTGCCGCTGCGCATCGCTGCCAAGATGCATGCCAAGGAGGAGCGGGACTACTTCCACGACGTCGTGGAGCCGATCCTTGGGTCACAGGAAGAATTCCTCGGCGAACTCTCAGATCCGGAGAAGTACGAACTGATGGGTGGGGCGATGGCGCTGATCAACCCCATCCAGTGGCATGAACCGTTCGGGCTGGTCATGATCGAGGCGTTGGCCACAGGAACACCAGTTCTGTCCACCCCCATGGGCGCGGCACCGGAAATAGTCCAGCATGGCGTCACAGGATATCTCGCGCAGACCAATGAACTCGCAGGGTTTGTACAGGACGTGCAAGGGATCAGCCGTGCGGAATGTCGGCGAACCGTGGATGAGTATTTCAACGCTGCACGGATGGCGGCGGACCATCTGGACCTTTACGCCACGGTCATTGAAGAATTCAAGGCCGGGGGACTTCCCGGGGACGGCAAGTTGCAAGACAATCAGAGGCAAGCCCCCATCAACCTGTGACTGATGAGCAGGACATCTCCCGAGGAAGGCTTCGTGGGCCATGACTGCTTGGAACGCCGATACGGAGGCAGGCGCTTCCGAGCTGGGCGCTGTAACCATCGTGGAAGGTTCATCCTTCTGCATCTCCGCCCACTCCGGTGACATCCACGGCGGCGGCTCCCAAGGCACCTACTACCAGGACACCCGGATAGTGTCGCGTTGGATCCTGAGAATCAACGGGGCCCTCCGGGAACCATTGGGCACCACCAACCGCACCGCTTTTCAAGCCGAATATGTTGGCCGGGCCTGCTCCAGCGATGGGCGCTTTGACAGTCCACTGGTTGTACAGCATCAGCGGCATGTGGGCGCCGGGCTGCGGGATGACCTCACTATCAGGAACTACTCCGGGCAGCCGGCGCCGTGCGAAATCGAGCTGCTCATCGACGCCGACCTCGCAGACCTCTTCGACGTCAAGGGTGGCAGGGCAAGCAGGGCAGGAGCCGCCGAAAAGACGGCCCGCAAGAAGGAGCTGCACATTGAGTCCGTCCACGCCAACGGGGAACGCCGTGGCGTGGTGTTCCGGGCTTCGGGGGCCAAAGCGAATCCGGAAGGTCTAACGTTCCACATCACCATCCCGGCCCGCAGTCAATGGAGTACCAGCGTCATTGCCATTCCGTTGATCAACGGAAAACGACCGGATGACCCGTTCACGGAAACCACTGCGCTGCACCACACCATTGGGGTACGGCGGCACATGGCGTGGGCAGAGCACATTCCGCGGATCGCTGTCACGGACAGGAACGTTGAGGAAGTCCTCGAGCGAAGCCAAAGCGATCTTGGTTCCCTGCGGATCTTCGATCATGAACACCCTGGCCGCGCTGCCGTCGCAGCCGGGGCACCCTGGTTCATGGCACTGTTTGGACGCGACTCGATCCTGGCGTCCTACATGTCACTGATGGTGGACCCGGGACTCGCAGCGGGCTCGCTGCAAACACTCGCCGGGTTACAGGGCAGCAAAGAGGACGTCGACTCCGAGGAAGAACCGGGCCGGATGCCCCACGAGGTGAGGCTGGGAGTCACGGCCGGACTCTCCTTGGGCGGAACCGCCTACTACGGGACGGTGGATGCAACGCCACTCTTCGTCATGCTGCTGGGGGAGCTCAGCCGATGGGGCCTGGGGACGGACATCATCGATTCCCTCCTTCCCCATGCCGACCGTGCTATCTCCTGGATGGAAAACTATGGTGACCGGGATGGCGACGGGTTCATCGAATACCAACGCCCCAACAGCCACGGCCTGATCAATCAAGGGTGGAAGGACTCCTGGGACGGCATCAACTTCGCCGACGGCAAGATCGCTGAAACTCCCATTGCCCTGTGCGAGGTCCAGGCCTACGCCTACGGCGCCTACGTTGGGCGTTCGCTGCTGGCGCGCGCCGCGGGCGATACCGCCGTCGAACGCCGTTGCGCCGACCGGGCCGAAGCGCTGAAAGACGCGTTCAACGAGGCATTCTGGCTGCCGGACAAAGGCTATTTCGCCCTTGCCCTGGATAAGGACAAGAAACCCGTGGATTCCTGTACGTCCAACATGGGCCACTGTTTGTGGACGGGCATCGTGGACGAGGACAAGGCTGCACTTGTGGCGGAGCGGCTGATGTCACCTGAAATGTTCACGGGCTGGGGGATCCGTACCCTGGGTTCGGACATGGGAGCTTACAACCCCGTCAGCTACCACAACGGCTCGGTCTGGCCTCACGATACGGCCCTCGTGGCGACTGGACTCATGCGGTACGGCTTCGTGAAGGAAGCCAGCCGGGTGGCGAGCGGACTGTTCGACGCCGCTGAGCACTTCGGGGGGCAGCTTCCGGAACTGTTCTGCGGCTTTGACCGCTCGGACTTCCCGGAGCCGGTGCCCTATCCGACGGCGTGTTCCCCCCAGGCATGGGCGGCCGCGGCGCCGATTCAGCTGGCCCGCATCCTGCTGCGGTTTGACCCCGATTTCACCAGGAAAGTACTCCATCTGGCGCCCATCCTCCCGGACGCGTTCGGGGAGTTCAAAGCCGAAAACGTGCTGCTGGGGCGCTCGCGGGTCACTATCCAGGCTTCCGCGGGCAATGGCACCGTGACAGGATTGCCGGCCGGCTTGGAGCTGCACTCCGATCCCCGCCCGCCATTGGCTGGGGACTTGTTCGGCTAGCTGGTCACGGCCTCAGGCCGCGCTGCCATTGGCTAGAGCGTGTGCTCCATAACGAAGTCATGCTCCACGGTGTCTCCCAGTTTGAAGGACTTGGTGCCCACCCTCTGGAAACCACTCTTTTCGTAGAAACGGATGGCCTTGGCGTTTTCACTGTTAACGCCGAGCCAGAGTCCGGCCGCGCCCTTTTCCGCCGCGTCGGCGATGGAGGCTTTCATGAGGCGGGATGCGGCTCCTTGGCCGTGGTGATCCGGGTGGACGTAGCACTTGCTGAGTTCCGTGGAGGGGAGCGCCGAGAGGACGGAAGCTACATCCGGGTCGCCTGCCGGCTTGGCAATCAGCATGGTGTACCCGTTGAACTGGCCGTCATCGTCGAGCACCAAAATGGTGATGTTCGGATCGGCGAGGTAATCGACGAAGTTCGCTTCGACGAGCGTCTTCTCGAGGTGGGCCTGGATGTCCGCCGGTGAGGCGCCGGGTGGGCACGCCAGCGGGAAGGTGACGGCCGCAAGCTCAGCCAGCTTCCCGGCGTCGTCCGCTGTTGCTGTTCGAATGGTCTCGGCCACGTGGCCCTCCTTGCAGTTTGTGAACGGCTAATGCCCCTAAGAACGAATCTTAAGGGCATTAGCTGGACACAATCTCCCGGTTTTGCGTTTAGTCTGCTTTCACGGCGAGCACCGGACAGTCCGCTTCCAACAGGATCCGTTGCGAGACGCTGCCCATGATGAGTTTGCCTACCGGGCTGCGGCGGCGGAGGCCAATCACAATCAGCTCGGCGTTGTGCTCGTCGGCCGCATCAAGTACCTCAGCAGCGGCATCGTGGCCGCGGACGGGCTGCTTGATGATGTGCTCGATGCCTTGCAGTGCCAGACGTTCCTCGATGGTCTGGATCTCAGGTTCCTGGGCATACCTGTTGTCCACCAGGGCGTCGCCCTTGGAAGAGTTGATCACCAACAGGGTGTCGTTGCTTTTCTTCGCTTCGGCGATGGCTTGGGTCAATGCGGCTTCGCCCTCGGGCGTGGGGACGTATCCCACCACGATGGTCATGGCTTCTCCTTGTTGTGGTGGACGTTGTGGTGGGCGTTGTGCTGGATGTTGTGCTGGAACTCGTCAGCTTGGATGGCGGCATCCTCTGTCAGGAGCGTTTCACTGGGGTGCGCCGGTACGACGCTGGCTGGCACCGGACGGTTGCGGCGGACCAGCTTGAAGAGCAGCGGCCAGAGGATGACGATAGCCACGATGATGTAGACCACGACGGCGATTGGCTCACTCCACAGCCCGGCGGGGTCACCGGCGAACAGCTGGAGAGTCCTGCGCAGCTGCCCTTCGATGCGCGGGCCGAGGATGACGCCCAGAATCAGGGGCAACACAGGTAGCCCGAAGCGCCGCATCATGAATCCCAGCGCTCCGAGCACCAGCAGGATCACCAAGTCGAACGCTTGCAGGTTCACCGAGTAGGCGCCCAACGTGGCGAAGAAGAGAATGCCGGCGTAGAGGTAGGGCCGTGGAAGCTGCAGGAGTTTTGCCCACAGGGGTGCCAGGGGCAGGTTAATGAGCAGGAGCAGCAGGTTACCGATGAAGAGGCTCGCGATGAGTGCCCACACCAGGGGACCTTGGCTGGAGAACAGCTGCGGGCCGGGCTGGATGCCGTACGAGGTGAACGCCGCGAGCATGACGGCGGCTGTGGCGTTGGTGGGCAAGCCCAGGGCGAGCATTGGGGTCAGGGTTCCGGCTGCGGCAGCGTTGTTGGCCGCTTCGGGGCCTGCGACGCCTTCGATGGCTCCCTTGCCGAATTCCTCCGGATGTTTGGTCAGCCGTTTCTCGGTGACATAGGAGAGGAAGGTGGGGATCTCGGCACCGCCGGCGGGAAGTGCGCCAAACGGGAAGCCGAAGGCCGTACCGCGCAACCAGGGTTTCCAGGAGCGGGCCCAGTCTTTCTTGCCCATCCAAGGCCGCCCGACAGGAATGATGTGAAGCGGTGAACGCCGCAAATGCGCGGCAACCCACAGTGCTTCACCAACGGCGAAGATGGCCACTGCCACCACCACGATGTCCAGGCCGTCGGCCAGCATCGGCTGGCCAAAGGTCAGGCGGCGCTGGCCGGTAACGGAGTCAATGCCCACCAAACCGATGGCCAGGCCCAATCCCAGGGAGGCAAAGCCCCTGAGCCGGGATGAACCCAGGACCGCGGTGACGGCCAGCAAGGCGAGGATCATGATGGCGAAGTAACTCGGTGCGCCCAAGCTCACGGCGAACTGAACCACCAACGGTGCAAGACCTGCCAGCAGGGCAGTACCGATCGTGCCGGCAATGAACGAACCAATCGCCGCCGTCGCTAGCGCTTGTGCTGCCCGCCCGGCTTTCGCCATCTTGTTGCCCTCGATGGCCGTCACAACAGACGACGATTCGCCGGGTGTGTTCAGCAGGATGGAAGTTGTTGAGCCGCCATACATGCCGCCGTAATAGATGCCCGCGAACATAATAAAGGCGCTGGTGGGCTCAAGGGCGGCCGTGACCGGAAGCAGCAGCGCCACAGTCATGGCCGGGCCGAGCCCTGGCAGAACGCCAACGGCCGTACCCAGGAGTACGCCGATCATGGCGTACAGAAGGTTCATGGGGGTGAGGGCGGTTGCGAAACCGTCCATCAAAGAGGACCAGACGTCCATCAGAGGATTCCTTCCAGGAGTCCGGCCGGCAACGCAATGCCAAGGCCGAGGTAGAAGCCGTAGAAGGTGGCCAGGGATAGTGCAACGGAGATGATCCCGTCACGAACGTAGTGCCGGCTGCCAAGTGCCAGCACGCTGCCCCAGAACAGGACAGTGCCGGAGATGACCCAGCCGGCCCAATCGATGAGCAGGATGTTGAGGATGAAGGCTCCTGCAAGGGGAAGCACAGTCTTCCAATCGGCGGGGTGTGCGAGGTCAATGTCCTCGCCGCCTTCCACCTCACCCTTGCCACCGCGGAGAACGTTGATGGCCAGCAGAATTGCGCAGACCACCAGGAGCCCGGCAACGACGAAGGGAACCGCCTTGGGCCCTACCGGGTCCGACTTCGAATAGGGGGTGACCAGGCCGTTGGCGTCGAGGAAGACAAGGACGCCTACCGCGCCGAGCAGGAGGGCTACCCCCAGCTCGGCGCGGCCTTTGAGGCCTGTTGCCAGAGTGCTCACGCCAAGCCAAGCTTGGTGAGCACGTCCGCCACCCGCTTGTCCTGGTCCGTCAGGAACTTCTGGAACTCGTCACCGGTGATGAAGGCGTCGGTCCAGCTGTGGGTCTTGAGGGCTTCTTTCCAGCCAGCGGATTCGTGCATCTTCTCCAGTGCGGCAATCAGGGACTTCTTGTCGTCCTCGCTGATGCCCGGAGGCGCCACCATGCCACGCCAGTTGGTGAAGACCAGATCGATCTTGGACTCCTTCAGCGTGGGGGCGTCAACACCTTCAAGACGCTTCTCGCCACTGGTGGCCAGGACGCGTACTTCACCGGACTTGATCTGCTGCAGGTACTCGCCGGCACCGGAAGCAGCGAAGCCAAGCTTGTTGCCCAGGATGGCTGGAAGGAGATCTCCACCGCCGTCGTAAGCGACGTAGTTGACCTTAGTGGCGTCAATGCCAACTGCGCCTGCCAACTGCATGGGCAAGAGGTGGTCGGGACCACCAGGCGAGGAACCGCCACCCACGGAGATCGAACCGGGATCTGCCTTCCAAGCCTTCACCAGGTCATCGATGGTCTTGTACGGGGAGTCCTTGCTGACCATGATGGCGCCGGGCTCTTCAATGAGCCGTGCCAGCGGGGTGGTCTGGGTCAGCTTCGACTCGGACTTGTTGGTGTAACTGGCACCCACAACACCCAGACCCATGAGCATGGTGAGGTCCCCGTTGCCCTTTTCGTTGACGACGCGGGCCAGACCCACCGTGCCGCCTGCACCTGCAAGGTTGAAGACCTCCGTGTTGTTGGCGATCTTCTCGTCGTCGAGCACCTTGGCGGCCGCCCGTGCGGTGGTGTCGTAACCGCCGCCGGGAGTATTGGGAACCATGATCTGGAGTCCGGTGACGGGTCCGGCTGCAGCGCCGGAGCTGGCAGAACCGGTGGAGCTCTTACCTGTGGCGCCACAGCCGGTGGCCATCAGGGCGATGCCGGCAGCGACGGCGGCGATTCGCAATGCGCGGATCTGGCGCATGGTATTCCTCTTCTCATCATCGAAAAATTCAGTGCGGGGCGATCAGCGTTGTGCCCCGTGAACTGATGCTAGGTGCCGGCGTGACGGTCATCACTCTTGTGTTCGCAGTGATCTTTAAGTTCATTGCGTTCACGCCTCTGCCGTGTCATACGGCGCAGCCCCGCTGGTGCTCAGCGTGCTTAGGGTATAGTTCCGATACGCCAAGGCGGACTACTTTTGAAACTGTTAGCGGCCCTTGCATATTGGAATCACCAAAGGATCCAAACAGTGACTCGACGAAGAGGAATGTCCTTGGCAGGGCAGTACCTTGTGCTGCAGTTGTTGATCGTCCTGGCGGTCCTGGTCGCTGTTGTAGCCATCTCCCTGGCCCAATCTGCCGCTGCTTTTGAACGCACTGAAGGACGCCGGGCCCTGTCCGCTGCAGAGGCCCTGGGGAACAACCCCACTGTGCGCGCCCTGTTGCCCACCGCCGAACCCCGCAACGGGTCATCCCTTCCCGCCGTGGCCGAGTCCATTCGCACTGTATCCGGATCTTCCCACGTGGCACTCGCAAAGCTGGACGGCACAGTAGTGACGTCCTCGGATCCCAGCCAGCTGGGCAAGCCGCTCCTGCTGGGCGACAGCAGGGTCAAGGAAGGCCGGGCCTGGACCGGAGTCCTTGCCGGCAACGAAGGGAAAGTTCTCTCAGCACACGTGCCGGTACTGGACGACTCCGGGACCATGATCGGCATCGCCTCCATCAGCAGGAACTATCCGTCCGCCCTTGAACGGCTGGAAGACGTGGTCCCCAACCTCCTCACCTACCTTGGCGTCGCGAGTGTCCTGGGCGTCGCCGGTTCCCTTCTGCTGTCCCGTCGCGTCAAACGGCAAACCCTCGGAATGGAGCCCCGGGAGATCACCGGGCTCGTGGAAAACCGTGAAGCGATGCTGCAAGGCCTCAAGGAAGGGGTGGTGGCGCTGGACCCGCACGAGCGGATTACAGTGGCAAATGAGAGCGCCCGTCAACTCCTCGGATTGCCCGCAGACTGTGTGGGCCGAAAACTTGGGTCTCTCCATGTGGACCACGCGCTGAAGGTGGGACTAACCCGGGAACAGTCAGACCCCGACCAACTGGTGCTCGTGGGGGACCGGCTGGTAGTCATGAACAGGGTGGCCCTGAAGTCCCATGGGCGCGACATCGGCTCCGTGACAACCCTGAGGGACCGGACCGAGTTGTCGTCCTTGGAGAGTGAACTCGGAGCCACGCGAACCGTGACGGACACTTTGCGTGCCCAAGCCCACGAATTCGCAAACCAACTCCACGTCATTTCCGGCCTGATCCAGATTGGCGAATATGATTCCGTGGTGCAGTTCGTCAACGGCGCCACCGTGGACCGGACCCGGCTCAACGATGAAGTGACCAGCCGTATCGAGGACCCGGCGCTCGCCGCCCTCCTGATAGCCAAAGCCAGTTTGGCCACCGAGCGGGGCGTGGAACTGCAGATCGACCCGCAGTCCGGGCTCCCGCGCGTGAACGAGGAACTCTCCCGGGACCTCACCACTGTGGTGGGCAATTTGGTGGACAACGCGTTCGACGCCGTCACCGGACGGGTTGGGGCATCCGTACGGGTGTTGGTGGTCAACTCTGCGGACGGTGTTTCGGTCACAGTCCGGGACAACGGACCAGGTGTGCCCTCCGGCTCCGCAGAGGACATTTTCCGGCAGGGTTTTTCCACGAAGGAACCCGGGCCCGGCGACGCCCGGGGCTTCGGCCTGGCGCTCTCGCGGGTGATCTGCCGTCGGTCCGGCGGCGATCTGACAGTAGCGAACGACCAAGGGGCAGTGTTCACCGCACAATTCAATAAAGGGGCAGTGTAATCGTGATCAAAGTCTTGATTGTGGATGACGACTTCATGGTGGCCAAGGTCCACGCCGGTTTTATCCAACGGACGCCCGGGTTCGGCGTCGTTGGTGTTGCGCACACTGGCGCGCAGGCCATTCTTGAAACGCAGCGGCTGCGGCCGGACCTGGTGCTGTTGGATATCCATCTCCCGGACGTCAACGGGCTGGACCTGATGCATCAGCTCCGGGACGTTGCCCCGGACCTTGACGTGTTGGTGATCAGTGCGGCCCGTGAAACCGAAACCGTGCGCAAAGCACTGCGCGGCGGCATTGTGCACTACCTGATCAAGCCGTTTTCGCAGTCTGATCTTCAGGAACGATTGCAGCACTATCTGAATGCCTACCAAGGGCTGGACGCTTCCAAGGACGTGGCCGAGCAGTCGGATGTCAACCGGGTATTCGGGCTGGATTCCGCTCAACGTACGCTGCCCAAGGGATGCAGCGTGGAGACACTGGAACTCGTAGAGACCGCGCTGAAATCGGCCCCCGGCGACGTCTCCGCCGCCGAAGTTGCCGAGCAACTGGGGACGTCCCGGGTGAGTGCCCGCCGTTACCTTGAGTACCTCCATGACGAAGGCGCGTTGGAAGTGAGGCTGAAGTACGGCGTCGGGAGGCCTGAGAGAAGGTATGTGCTGAAGGGGCGGTGAGCCGCTTGTGACGGGGTGCCCGTCCGTCTTGCCCCAAGGGTCAATTGATAAACTGGATGCACGTCCATGATCAGGCTTTCTGACAAAGGAGCGTGAGTATTATGCCTAAGACCGGCAAGAACAATCATGCCCTCAAAGACGAACTCCCATCCACTCTGCAGCGCTCTGAGCAGAAGGCCCAAGATACCTTCGCCAAGACCTACGACTCCGCCATGGAGACCTACGACAACGATGAGAGCCGGGCGGCCCGCACCGCCTTTGCCGCGGTGAAGCACAGCTACGAGAAGGTCGGCGACCACTGGGAGGCGAAGGAGGAACGCGGACCTTCTGACCCGCACGCGGAAGAGGGCATTGAGTCAACGAAACCAACCGCCGGGGGAGTGGACGCCAACGCCTCCAAGGAACATCTCTATCAGCGCGCTCAGGAGCTGGACATCAAAGGCCGCTCGAAAATGAGCAAGGAAGAACTCGTCACGGCGCTTCAGAAAGCCAACGACGCCGCAACCCGGAAGGCGCGAGGGGGCTAGCCTTTGCACTTTCGGGACGCCGCAAATTGAAGCGGGCCCCGCGATTTATTCATCTCATGGCGCTTTATTAGAACGCAATAAAGTCTCCTAAATCTTGTAAGACTTTCTCATGGGCAATCCGAATTCCCGGCGAAGGTCATCGCCGCTGATGGTATTGCCGTCGGCGATGTCGCGCCGTGCCTGGGCAAGGTCTTCGCGAATGCCGGGCTGGGATAGCCAGTGGAGGGTTTCCTGCACGGACTCTGGATCATCGGCTGACATCACCCCGCCACCGTCTTCAGATAATTCCGGATCCCATCGACCACTAGCTCATGGTCCTCATCAGAGCTCAATCCGGCCACGGTAACGGCACCAACAACACCCGCACCGCGGACACGGATCGGGAACGAGCCACCAGCGAGGGTGTAGTCCTCCGGAGCGAGCCACCCGCCGCGCAGCGGGTCGCGTTCCGAGAATTGTTCAGTCAGCAGCGCCGTGCTGTGTTCAAAACGCAGCACCGAGGCGGACTTGCGGCGGATCCACTCCTCCTGGTCGGCCGTGGCTCCGGGCAGGACGCAGCGAAAGAGCACAAGGTTGTGCCGCCGGATATCGATGGCAACGCCATAACCGGAAGCGATCGCGTGGTTGGCGATGAGCGAGCCGAGGCGCCAGGCATCGTGGTGGTCAAAGCTTGCGAAGACGAGTTCTTCCTCTTGCTGGCGGAGCTCCACAAGGCGGGCAGATTCAGTCATTTCGTTGCACCTTCTTCTGAAACAACAGCATCCGCCGCGTACGACAGCCCGATCTGGCGGCGGATTTCATCCATGGCCGCCATGATGGCCACGCTTTCGCTCGGCGGCAGGATGGTGCCAGCGGTCTCACCGGCGCGGATCAGGCGTTCCAGCTCGGCCGCCTGGTACTGCATTCCCCGGCTCTTCACGGGCTGCTCGAAACGCTCCACCACCTCGCCATCAACGCGGAAAACGGTGAAGGGCACTTGGTTGTACCAAGTGTGTTCGATGTCGATATAGCCCTCTGTACCGATCACCATGGCGCGGTTGGCGCTGGCGGCGTCGAGTTCACAGTCCACTATGGCCTGCTGTCCGTCGGCGTACTCGAAGATCGCCGCCGTTTGCCTGTCCACGCCGGTGGCCGACATGGAGGCGCTTGCCCGGATTATGGCAGGCGTACCCAGGATGTCGAAGGCAAAGGAGATCGGGTAGATGCCCAGGTCCAGCAGCGCTCCGCCGCCCAGGGCGGGATCGTTGAGCCGGTGGGCAGGGTCCTTGGGAAGGCTCTGGTTGTGGCTGGCAACCACCTTCCGGACCTCGCCGATGGTGCCTTCCTGGATGAGTTCGCGGATGCGCACCATGTGCGGGAGGAAACGCGTCCACATAGCTTCCAATGCCACAAGGCCTTTGGACTCGGCCAGGTCCACGATCTCCTGGGCTTGGCGGGCGTTCATCGTGAAGGCCTTCTCCACCAGCACATGCTTTCCGGCGTTGAGCGCCAAGAGTGCGTTGGCATGATGGAACGGGTGCGGCGTAGCGATGTAGACCACGTCAACCAGCGGGTCTGCCACCAAGTCCTCGTAGCTGCCGTGGGCGGTCATCACTCCATGCAGCTCAGCGAATGCTTTGCTGGACTCCGATGAGCGCGAGCCCACAGCCTGCACGGTAAAGCCGTTCTCTTTCAGGTCCTGCGTCTGGAGTCCGGCAATAAATCCTGTGCCGAGGATGCCCCAGCGGATTGTTCCGTCGGAGGTGCCATTGCTGAGGGTCACGTGCTTAGTCCTTCGTCGAGTCAGAAAGCGGGTAGGCCACATACGCAAAACGCCGGGAGTCCGGCGACCAGCTGTTGACGTTGAGGCTACCTTGGCCACCGAAAAGTGGCCATGTATTTAGCGGCGTGGCCCAGTCGTCTGTAGAAACAAGCACGACGGCGACCGGCAGGTCAGCGGGGTGTCCTACGGTACCGCGGGGGAACCGAATGTAGCTGGCGTACCTGCCATCGGGGGAGAGATGCGGAAACCAGTCGACCGTTTCAGATTCGAGGAGCCGCTCGAATCCAGTGCCGTCGACGCGAACCCGGGCAAGCTGGGCGTGACCCTGTGTGGACGAAAAGGATTCCGTGTTCAGGTAAAGCCACTTCCCATCGGGCGAGTATTCCGGCCCGTCGCAGTGCCCTGAACCGACATGAAAGCGGCCGACATCGACGCTGGCGGTAGCGCCGCCGTCGGACGCTATGGTCATCAGGCGACCTGGCTGCGTGAAGTCTCCCGCTTCGATCCCCACATACGCCAACTCCTTGCCGTCCGGGCTGACGCCGTGGAGGAAATGGAAGGAGCCGTCGTCGTCGGTGATGCGCGTGACCGGTCCGCCGCCCAGTAAAGCACGGTAGATGTGGCCGTCGTTCGCGGAGACGAAGATGCCCTGGCCGTCAGGTGCCAGGACGTGGTCGTTGTTCAGGTCGGGGACGCCGATGAGGGATATAGGCTCCAGAGAGACCGCGTCGAGATCGAAACGCCACAGTTTGCCGTCCCCGTTGAGGATGAGTGAGCTTCCGTCCAGGGTCCAATTGGGCGCTTCGAGAAGGAGGTCGTCGGTGCTGTAGAGCAGCACAGATTCCCCGCTGACCGACGCGATCCACACCTCGCAGCGCTGGCCGGATTGAAGGGGGCGGATCACGTCGGTCCTTTCCTAGTCTTTGCTGCTGAACTAGTCCTTGGTGCTGAAGGCGGCGTCGAAGCTGGTTTGGGAGGCGGGGAAGTCGTACTTTTTCAGAGCGGCGAGGGCTTCGGGGGCGCCGTGGAGGCGGTCCATGCCGGCGTCTTCCCATTCGATGCTGATGGGGCCGTTGTAGCCGATCGCGGCCAGGGCGCGGAAGGAGGATTCCCAGGGCACGTCCCCGCGTCCGGCGGAGACGAAGTCCCAGCCACGGCGCGGATCGCCCCAGGGCAGGTGGGAGCCCAGGACGGTGTTGCGGCCGGTGGGCCGGAGCTTGGTGTCCTTGCAGTCCACGTGGTAGATCCGGTCCTTGAAGTCCCAGATGAAGGACACGGGGTCGATGCCTTGCCACATGAAGTGGGACGGGTCCCAGTTCAGGCCGAACGCGGGCCGGTGCCCGATCGCTTCCAGGGTCCGGACGGTGGTCCAGTAGTCGTAGGCGATCTCACTGGGGTGGACTTCGTGGGCGAAGCGGACCCCGCATTCATCGAACACGTCGAGGATGGGGTTCCAGCGGTCCGCGAAGTCCTGGTAGCCGGCGTCGATGACTTTTTCGGGGACGGGCGGGAACATGGCGACGTATTGCCAGATGGAGGACCCGGTGAACCCGACCACCGTGTCCACGCCCAACGCCTTGGCGAGGCGGGCGGTGTGTTTCATTTCTTCGGCGGCGCGTTGGCGGACGCCTTCGGGTTCCCCGTCGCCCCACACGCGGGAGCCGATGATTGCTTCGTGGCGGAAGTCGATGGGGTCATCGCAGACGGCCTGGCCTTTGAGGTGGTTGGAGATGGCCCAGACCTTGAGGTTGTATTTTTCCAGGATGGCGAGTTTGGATTCGACGTAGCCGGGTTCGTCCCAGCGCCAGGCGTCCAGGTGGTCTCCGGAGACGGCGATTTCCAGGCCGTCGTAGCCCCAGCCCGAGGCGAGGCGCGCGACTTCCTCGAACGGGAGGTCGGCCCACTGGCCGGTGAACAGGGTGTACGGGCGGGGCATGTCAGGCTCCTTCAGTAGGGGTGCTGTTTATGGAGGTGGTGTGAAGCTGGATCAGTGAGCTTTTGGCCGCCGCGGATTCTTCGATGGCAGCGAGGACGTGCTGGACGTTCAGGCCTTCTTCGAACGACGGCGAGGGCTGGCTGCCGTCCCGAATGGCCAGGAGGAAGTCCCGGATCTGGTGCGTGAAGGTGTGTTCCCAGCCGATGATGTGACCCTGCGGCCACCAGGCTTCGAGGTAGGGGTGCTCGGGTTCGTTGACGAGGATCCGACGGAAGCCCTGCTCGCGGACGGGGACTGTGGCATCAAGGAAGCCGAGCTCGTTCAGGGCTTCGAGGTCGAAGAGGATGGTGCCCTTGTCGCCGTAGATTTCGAGTTTGAGGGAGTTCTTCTGGCCGGTCGCTACCCGGCTGACTTCCACCGAGGCGATTGCTCCGGAGGCGAGGGTCAGCGTGGCCCAGGCGGCGTCGTCGACCGTGACATCTTCCGGGCCATTCGCCCCGGGGCGGCGATCCACAAAGGTGTGCAGGCGGCCCGTGACCTCGGTGACGGCGTCACCCAGGAGGAACAGGACTTGGTCGATGGCGTGCGAGGCGATGTCGCCCAGCGCGCCGGAGCCGGCGGTTTCCTTGCGGAGCCGCCAGGTCATGGGGGATTCGGCGTCGGAGAGCCAGTCCTGGAGGTAGGCGGCACGGACGTGCCGGACGGTGCCGAGGCGGCCTTCGGCGATCAGCTCGCGGGCAAGGGCCAGGGCTGGGACGCGGCGGTAGTTGAAGCCGATCATCGACTGCACGCCCTTCTCACGCGCGGCCGCGGCGGCTGCGGTCATGGCTTCGGCTTCGGCGATGGTGTTCGCCAGTGGCTTTTC
This sequence comes from Paenarthrobacter sp. RAF54_2, assembly GCF_052113945.1. Classification (NCBI taxonomy): domain Bacteria; kingdom Bacillati; phylum Actinomycetota; class Actinomycetes; order Micrococcales; family Micrococcaceae; genus Paenarthrobacter; species Paenarthrobacter sp. RAF54_2. Next base: position 10,647 of record NZ_JBFRDV010000040.1, on the reverse strand, counting down.
CACCAGGACGTGTTTGCCGGCCTGGAGGGCGGCGATGGCGATTTCGGCGTGCATCCAGCCCGGGGCGCAGATATCGACGATGTGGATGTCGTCCCGCTCGATGACGGACCGCCAGTCGGTGGCGAACTCGGTCCAGCCGTACTTGGCGGCGGCCTCAGCTACCAGGGAGGCGTCCCGGCCGACGAGCACTTTCTGCTCGAAGGCCGGGACATCGAAGAAGCTGGCCACATTCCGCCACGCGTTCGAGTGGGCTTTACCCATGAACGCGTAGCCGATCGCGGCGACCCCCAATGGGCGGGTAGGTTGCTGGGTGCCCTGGCTCTGGTCAGTGTGGGCGGGGGTGCTCATGGTGGGGTTCCTCGTTACTTACGGAGTTGCGGTTGCCTGGAGTGTTGCGGTTTCCGGCGCCCAGTCCTCCGGGACTGGTTCGGAGGTGGGCGCGTTGCTGGTGACGTCAACGAACGAGCCCGATTCCACGGATTCGGAGATCGAGACCATGGTGTCCAGCACGTGGTAAGCCAGTTCGCCGGTGGCGCGGTGCGGGGCGCCTGAGCGGAGGGCACGGGCCATGTCCAGCACGCCCAGGCCGCGGCCGTTGGCCGGTCCGGTGGCCGGGATGATCTCGGGTTCTTCCGCGCCCGGGCGCCAGAGCTTGAGGTCGCCGTCGAAGTAGTTCGGGTCCGGCAGCGAGAGCGTGGCCTCGGAGCCGGTGATTTCCACGAAGCCCATCCGCAGGCGCGGGGACTCGAAGGAGAACACGCTGTGCGAGGACGCGCCGCTTTCGAACTGTGCCATGGCGGAGACGTGCGTGGGGACCTCGACGGCGAATTCCTCCCCGGCCTTCGGACCGGAACCAATGACCCGGGTCGCTTTCGCGGAGGAGCCGACGGCGGCCACCTTACGGACCGAGCCGAAGGTCTGGATGAGGGCTGTGAGGTAGTACGGGCCCATGTCGAACAACGGGCCGGCGCCGTGCTGGAACAAGAACGCCGGGTTCGGGTGCCAGGATTCCGGGCCTGGGGTCTGGAACGTGGTCATGCCCGTCAACGGGGTACCGATGTCCCCGCGCTCGATGATCCTGCGGGCTGTCTGCAACCCCGCACCCAGGAACGTGTCAGGCGCTGTGCCGAGCCGCATTCCCGCGGCGTCCGCTGCCTTCAGCAGGCCGAGCCCGGACTCGCGGTCCAGGGAGAACGGCTTCTCCGTCCAGACGTGCTTGCCAGCGTTGACAGCGGCCGTGGCAACCTCGACATGCGCCGCCGGGATGGTCAGGTTCACGATGATTTCGACGTCGGGATGGTTCAGTGCCAGCTCGGGCGCACCGAATTCGGGGATCCCGTATTCCTTGGCCCGCGCCTCGGCGGCCTCGACGAAGAGGTCTGCGATCACCAGGACCTTCACGTCCGGGAAGACCGTGAGATTATCCAGATACTGCTTGCTGATATTGCCCGCACCGATGACCGCGATGCCAACGGGACCCTTGCGGGTTGAAGGTGTGAAACTCATGCCCCTGCCTCCTCGGAAATAGTTCCCTCGGCTGCCTGAACGCTTGCCGCAGCCGTCAAATACCTCAGGCTCTCGGTGATGCCCTCAAAAATATCGCCGGAGTAGTCGTCGAACTCCACCACGCCAACTTCCAGGGACTGGGCTGCGGCGATGATGTCCAGGACCGGGATAGTTCCCTGGCCGGCGGGCTGCTGGGCCTTGGTATCCGTGGTGGCCGGTCCGTCCTTGATGTGGATGAGCTTCACCCGGTCGCCTAAGCGCTCCAGAAGCTTCACAGGATCCTGGCCACCGACAGCTGCCCAATACGTATCCACCTCGAGGACGAGTTCCGGATCCAGCAGTCCCTCGAAGTACTCCAGTGCAGTCTGGCCCTCAATGGTGGACTCCAGCTCCCACGCATGGTTGTGGTAGCCAACGCGGATGCCGTACTCGGCGCCCTTGTTCGCTGCCGCGTTCAGCGCTGCGGCGGTGGACTGGATAGTCCCGGCGTCCTGCCAGTGCTCCGCAGGAAGGAAAGGATCAATCACGGTGGTGATGCCCAGTTCCTTGGCCGCAGCGAAAATCTCGTCCTGGTCCTGGCTCAAAAGCGGTGCGTGCCCGGAAGGAGCGGTAAGGCCGTTCTCCTTCAAAGCGGCGCCGAGTTCCTTGGCGGTGGCCACGAAGTTGTACGGTTCCACCTGTGTGAAGCCGATCTCGGCGACCTTCCTGATGGTCCCAGGCAGGTCCTCCTGGATGGCGTTGCGAACGGTGTAGAGCTGGAGTGAGTAAGACATTGGGTTCCTTCTCGATGATCGCCCGGATAACGGTGTTGCTCGTACTTGGCTGTTGCTCGTACTTAACAGTGAACCTACTTAACTGCTCCTGACGACAGCCCCGCCACCAAGTGTTTTTGCACCAGGATGAATCCGATCAACACGGGCAGGCTGACCACAACGGAAGCGGCCATGAGTTGGTTCCAAAACACGTCTGATTCACTGGCGTAGGCCTTGAGCCCCAGGGACAGTGTTTTTGTGGATTCGTTGGTCAGGACGGATGCGAACAAAACCTCGCCCCATGCGGAGATGAACGAATACACGGCAACTGCGATGATGCCCGGCTTGGCAACAGGGAGGATCACACGGAACAGTGCTCCCATCCTGCCAGTGCCATCGATCATCGAAGCCTCTTCCAGTTCCTTGGGTATCGAGGCGAAGTAGCCGCTCAGCATCCAGATGGCGAAAGGCAAAGTGAATGTCATGTACGTGATGATCAGCCCGAGGTAGGAGCCTTGCAGTTGCAAGCCGGTCATGTTGCGGATCTGCGTGAAGATCAGGTACAGCGGCAGGAGGAACAGGATGCCAGGGAACATCTGGGTGGAGAGGACAGTCAGGCTGAAAGCGCGCTTTCCCTTGAACTGCAACCGCGCAATGGCGTAGGCGGCAAGGACAGCCACTGTCACTGAGCACGCTGTTGCGCAGACGGTGATGATGAGGCTGTTCTGGAAGTACTTGGCCAGCGGAACCGTGGTCCAGATGTCCAGATACGGTGAGGCGGTGAGTTCCCGGGGAATCCACTGGAAGAGTCCGGAGACATCCTTGAGGGGTTTCAGCGAGGTGGAGACTACTACGAAGAGCGGGATCGCCACCCACAGGGACAGGATGGTCAGGACTATGTTCCTGAGGATCCGGAAGTTGCGTGTCTCAATCATTGTCGGCTCCCTTGGGCAGCACCATGCGGATGTAGAAAACGGAGGCAATGAACAGTGCGATCAGCAGCAGCACGCTCATTGCGCCGCCCAGGCCGAAGTTCCAACTGCCGAAGGAGTTTTGGTAGATCAGTGGGGAAATAAGGGTGGCTTCCTTGGGAGATGTGGCTCCGAACAGGACAAAGGGAACGTTGAACTGGTTGAAGGTCCACAGCGACATGACCATGAGCAGCACCCCGTTGGCCGGGCGGACCATGGGCAACGTGATGCGACGGAACTGCTGCCAGAGCGTAGCGCCGTCAATGGCCGCTGCCTCATAGACGTCAGTGGGAACGTTTTGCAGTGCCGCCATCAGCATGAGGAAAGCGAAGGGCCACAGCTGCCATACGTTCACAATCACCATGGCTCCGAAGGAGTTCTGGCCCAGCAGCCAGAAGGGGCGTTCGTCGCCGAAGAGGTGGAGGGTGTCCACGAGGATTTGGTTCACTGCGCCGTCGCGCTGGTTGAACATGAAGGCCCAGGCAATGGTTCCCACGTAGGCCGGGAGTGCGTAGGGGACCAGGAAGAACGTGCGAAGAAGAGCGCGTCCCTTGAAGTTAGAGGAGAGGAAAACCGCGCCTGCCATGCCGAGCACCCAGGAGAAGCCGACCACCAGGATGGTGTAGCCCAGCGTGCGGCCAACGGTGCTGAAGAAGGCCTGGCCGATGGTGCTGTCCGGGTTGAGGCCGTTGATGAAGTTCTGCAGCCCCACGAACGGTGCGTTGAGCCAGTTGGTGAGGTTGAGCTGCGTCAGGGAGATGAACGCGATCCAGATGCCAAGGAGCATCGGTCCGATGTGGATCAGGAGCTCAAGGATCGCGGCCGGAAGGATCAAGCCGTAGGGGAGGAACGAGCGACGCCGTTTACGTACCGGCGGCCTGCTTGCGGCCCGTGATTGGCCGGGCTCGGGATCAACGGCAGCGGGGCTGCCTGCAGCGGCCGGGCCGCTGTCCAATGCTGAATGGGACATGGAAACTCCTTTGCCGGAGCGGGGACACCGATTTGTGGTGGCATCCCCGCTCACTGGACCTGGTTACTGGGCCGCGGCCATCTGGTTGTTGGCGTCCTTGAGGGCCGCCCGGATGTCGTCTTCGGAAACAGTTCCCGTTGCCGCCTTGGCAAAGAGGTTCTTGATTGCTGTGCCGGTGAGGGTCTCCATCTGACCCTCTTTGGCGATCAGCGGCATGGGCAGGGAGTGGTTGGCCAGGGCGTCATTCTTGGCTTTGACCTCTTCCGTCTGGAAGGCTGCATCGCTCGACGCGGCTGTTACTACAGGCAGGGAGGAGTAGGCCTTGTTGAGGGCGATCTGCTCTTCGTCGCTGGTCAGGAACGCGGCCAGCTTGATGGCATTTGCCTTGTTGTCGCTGTTCTTGAAGACACTGAGGTTGATACCGGCCACGTGGCTCTGGGTGCCACGGTCACCGGTAGCTCCCGCGGTCATCATGGGGATCGGGGCTACGCCCCAGTCCTTGAAGTCGCGCGCTGCAAAGTTCTTCAGCGGGCTCTGGTCGAACATCATGGCGGCCTTGCCGTTGATGAGGTTGTCCACCTTCTGGCTGCCCTGGCTCAGTTCAGCGTCCGACGGCGACATCACCTTGTCCGTGGCCATCAAGTCCACGAACTGCTTGACTCCCTCAACTTGGGGATCGCTGTCGAAGGTGGGCTTTCCGTCACCGTCGAACAAGGTACCGCCGTTCTGCAGGCCACGAACGAACGCTTGGTGCGAGTTGGCGGAAACGGATGCTCCCGCGGCAGTGAAGCCCCACTGATCAGGCTTGCCGTCGCCGTTGGTGTCCTTGGTGAGCTTCTTGGCATCGGCCACAAATTCGTCCCAGGTTGTGGGGGCCTTCTCGATGCCGCCTTCCTTGAACAGCTTGGTGTTGTAGTACATGTTGTACGCCAAACCGTAGAGCGGCACAGACGTGGGGGTCTTGCCTTCCGCGCCACCGGTCGACCAACTGGTCTTCAGGAAGCGGTCCTTGCCGCCAACGGCCTCCAGCAGTTCACCTTCCACGGGCTCAAAAGCGCCCGTCTCCTGCAGGGTCACGGCCCACGTGTTTCCAATGTTGAGGACGTCAGGACCGTCGCCACTGGTAACTGCCGTAAGAATGCGGTTGTAGAGATCAGTCCAGCTGATGACTTCCAGCTGTACCTTTACTCCGGTCTTTTCGGTAAAACGATCCAGCGTGGGCTTCAGCTTGGCTGCAGTGTCGTCCAAGCTGTTGCCTTGGTCCGATGCCCAGTAGGTGATGGTGTCGCTGCTTGCTTGTGGGCTGCCACCGCCGCCACCGCAGGCGCTGAGACCCAGTGCCAAGGCTGCCGTCGCGGCAACCGCCGATAGGACTTTCAGGGGATTCTTCATGATGCTCCGGTTTTCTCGTCGTCGAGCTGGTGCTGGCTGAAACTAGGCTGAAAGCGTTGCTGCTGTGGGATCCCAATCCTCGGGCAGGGCAGGGACCTGTGCTGCGGAACTTTCCACATCCACAAAGGCCCGGTTGTCGATCGACTCTGCGATAGAGGCCATGGTGTCCAGGATGTGGAACGCAAGTTCACCCTGGGCGCGGTGCGGCCGGCCCTCACGGAGGGCGCGGGCCATTTCCAGGACACCCGCTCCACGGCTGGCAGTTGAGCCAACTGAAGGGACTGTTGTCCAGTCGTCGGAACCGAGCGCGCAAATCCTGATGTCGCCGTCGAAGTTGTTCGGGTCCGGCAAAGCGATGGTGGCCTCGGAACCGGTGATCTCCACGAACCCTGCGCGTTTGAGCGGGGAATCGAAGCTGAAGATGCTCTGCGCAGATTCACCGTTCTCGAACTCCAGGATGGAGCTGACGTGGGTCGGGACTGTGACGTCGAACGTCTCGCCGGCCTTGGGACCCGAGCCGATCACGCGTGTTTCGCGGGACTTGGAACCGAAAGCGCCTACCTTGCGGATGCTGCCAAAGGTCTGCACGAGCGTGGTCAGGTAGTAGGGACCGATGTCGAACAGAGGACCGGCGCCATCCTGGAACAGGAATGCGGGGTTCGGGTGCCAGGACTCCGGACCCGGGGACTGCATCAAAGTCAGTGCTGTCAGGGGAGTGCCAATGTCACCGCGTTCGATCATGCGGCGGGCAGTTTGGAGGCCGGCGCCGAGGAACGTGTCCGGTGCGCAACCCAGCCTGACGCCGGCTGCGTCCGCTGCCTTGAGCAGGCCCAAGCCACTTTCCCGGTCCAGGGAGAACGGCTTTTCGCTCCAGACATGCTTGCCGGCGTTGACAGCCTGAGTGGCAACTTCCACGTGGGCAGCGGGGATGGTCAGGTTGATGACAATCTCCACCTCGGGGTGGCCGAGGACTGCATCGATGCCACCGTGCACGGGGATGCCGTACTCGTTGGCGCGGGTGGCTGCGGCCTCTTCGAACAAGTCACCGATCGCCACGACGCGAACATCAGGGAAGCTTGTGAGGTTGTCCAGGTACTGCTTGCTGATGACGCCTGCGCCGATGATGCCGACTCCCACCGGGCCTGAACCCACCGGGCTTGATGTCAGAGAACCAAACGCGGCTCCTGCTGCGTGGCTCATGCGGACACCTTCCCGGCGTTGAGGTAGTTGTAGCTGTCTTCCACGGCGTCGAACATGTTGCCTTGGAAGTCGTCCAGTTCCACGACCGCTGCTTCAAGAGAGCCGGCGGCGCTCAATACGTCCCAAATAGGCATCTGACCAGCACCAACGGCGAGCTGGCTCGACGGGTCCGAGGTCACGGGTCCGTCCTTGACGTGAATGAACTTGACGCGGTCACCAAGTCGCGCCAGGAGTTCGGCAGGGTTCTGGCCACCTACTGCTGCCCAGTACGTGTCCAGTTCCAGGACGACCTCGGGGTTGAGGTGGTCGGCCAGATGTTCGATCGCCGTTTTGCCGTCGATGACGGACTCAACTTCCCACCAGTGGTTGTGGTAGCCGACGCGGACACCGTATTCGGATCCCTTGGCAGCGGCCGCGTTGAGCTGTTCCGCGGTTGCTTTGATGTCTTCGATCGTGTTCCAGCGCTCGATCGGGACATGCGGGTCAATAACAGTTCCGATGCCCAAGTGCTTTGCAGCAGCAAAGATTGCGTCCTGGTCATCGCTGAGCAAAGGAGCGTGGCCGGACGGAGCGGTGAGGTTGTTCTCCGTCAATGCCTGCTTGAGTTCTTCGGCCTTGGCAACGAAACGGTATGGCTCAACCATGGTGAAGCCGATCTCGGCCAAGCGCTGGATGGTTCCCGCCAGATCCTCTTCAAGGGCCTTTCGGACCGTGTAGAGCTGGATCGAATATGACACTGTCTCTCCTCGTCGTTGTGGGTGGAGGCAAATTGATGCCGTTGATTTACGACATCCAAGGGGGTGATGTGCTGCTCCTCACAACCTAGGGGGACTTTTGCCGAGCGTCAAGCAAAAGTTGAAATATGGCCGACAAACTTCTGCCGCATGACACGCATAAGCAATCGTGCTTCACTAATGGCATGACCTCAGCACCCGGACACCACGGCGGAAAAGACGCCCCCGCGCAGGACGCCGGTAACCTTTCACGTGCCGGGGACCTCTTCCAGCTCCTGCGGGACGGCCAAGCCCGGACCCGTGCTGAACTTGCCCTCACCACAGGACTCGCCCGCTCCACCGTCGCCTCCCGCATTGACGCCCTGATCGGATCCGGCCTCGTAGGGCCCGCCGGGGAGGCCACATCAAGTGGCGGAAGGCCGCCGTCGCGCTTTGCCTTCAACCCCGCCGCCCGCGTGGTCCTGGCCGTCGACGTCGGAGCGACCCACGTGATTGTTGCCGTCACCGACCTCGGTGGAAGCGTCCTCGCCGAACGCAGGCTGACGCAGGAAGTCGCCGAGGGCCCCGACGTCGTCCTTGGCCAGGTCATCAACGCCGGACGTGAGCTGCTGACCGAAGCCGGGCGCGAACTTGGCGACCTCGCCGGCATTGGCATCGGACTGCCCGGCCCCGTGGAACACGCCACCGGGCGGCCGGTCAAGCCGCCCATCATGCCTGGCTGGGACGGATTCGACGTCGTCCCTTACGTCCAGCGCTCGCTACCCGTTCCAGTTCTGGTGGACAACGACGTCAACATCATGGCGCTCGGCGAACGCACCGCATACTGGCCCGACCACGAGAATTTTCTGTTCATCAAAGTCGCTACCGGCATCGGCGCAGGCATCATCAGCAGCGGCCAGCTGCAGCGTGGCGCCAACGGCACTGCCGGGGACCTCGGCCACGTCCGGGTGCCCCGTGGCGACGACGTCCTCTGCCGTTGCGGCAACTACGGGTGCCTGGAAGCGCTCGCCTCAGGTCCCGCCGTCGCCCGCCAGCTCAAGGCTCAAGGTCTCGAAGCCGCCACAGGCGCAGATGTCCTGCGGCTCGTGGGCGAAGGAAATTTGCAGGCCATCCAGGCGCTGCGGCAGGCGGGGCGGGACGTCGGCGATGTGCTGGCCACCGTGGTCAACCTGCTCAATCCGTCCATGATCATCATCGGCGGCAGCGTGGGAGAGGCTGGCGAACACCTGGTTGCCGGTATTCGCGAGGTTGTGTACCGGCGTTCGCTGCCGTTGGCCACGACGCACCTGCGGATCGGTATTTCCATGGCCGGTGATCGTGCTGCAATCCTGGGCGCCAGCCAGATGGTGACGCAGTATGTGCTGTCGCCGGCAGTGATTGAAGCCACGCTCCAAGCAGCGGGATAGACGCCTCTTGGTGCGGGCTGGCGGGTGATGGCGTGATAGCAATGAAGGTGATGAAAACGTTTCCCGCAGCCCTCCCGCGCACAGCATGAACCAGTTCCTCGCCAAAGTTCCAAGGGGTTGGTTGATCCTCGCGTGCATCGGCCTGATCGCGCTCAACATGCGCGGGCCGTTCGTAGCAGTGGCCCCCGTGGTGGGTTCCCTGCAGGCCGACCTCGGATTCTCACCTGTGGAACTCGGTCTGTTGACCGGCATCCCTGTGCTCTGTTTTTCGCTCGCCTCGCCGTTGGCCTCCTTGGCTGGCCGGCGCCTCGGCGCCGAATTCGCGGTGATGCTCACGCTGCTTGGCGTACTGGCTGGCGTCGTGATCCGGTCCAGTGGCGGTGGCGTGCCGGTGATGGTGGGGACGGTCATCATCGGTGTGGCTATTACGATCGGCAATATCGCCGTGCCGCTCATCATTCGCAGGGACTTTGCTCCACGGCGCCAAGCTACCGCGATGGGCGTCTATACGGCCGCCCTGAATATCGGATCGTTCCTCACGTCCGTGGCTACTGCGCCGCTCGCTGAATGGGTGGGCTGGCGGCTTTCCTTGGCCGCGAGTGCCCTTCTGGCGTTGGCAGCCATCCTGTTCTGGATACCGACTGTTGGATTCCGGCGCGCGCTGGTTCCGGCTGCGGTTCCTGCGCCCGACCGCTCTGCATCCGCTGCGGTTGCTGGAGTGGGCTGGCTCACCGTGGGCCTGACGATTGGCTTCGCGGGCCAGGCGTTCTCGTACTACGGCATCACGGCGTGGCTGCCGACCTTCCTGTCCGACGAGCTCGGGATGGGCGCCGCCGAGGCCGGCGCCGGATCATCGCTGTTCCAGATTTTCGCGATTGTGGGCGGGCTAGGCGTACCGCTCTTGGCCCGCTTTGCCAGTACGACGACGGTTGCCGTCACCTTGAGTGCGTTATGGCTAACGGTTCCCGTGGGCTTGCTGCTGGCACCCGATTTGTGGTGGATGTGGTCTTCGATGGGCGGCGTCGCGCAGGGTGGCGGCATCACGGTCGTGTTCATCGCCATCATCAAGTTCGCGCACTCCCAGGCGGCCGCGGGGAAGATGTCCGCAGTTGTGCAGGGTGTGGGCTACTTGGTTGCAGCCTTGGCGCCAACGGTCATCGGCTACGTCCACGCTGTGTCCAGCGGCTGGACCGTGCCGCTGCTGGTGCTCCTGGGTTCGGTGCTCGCGTTCTGCGTGTGCGTTACGTTGTCCGTGCGCTGGGTGGCCCGGCAGCGGTAGGTGGGGGCCGGCGTCGGTCTGTGCCGCGGTGTTGCGCCCGATTCGGGGGTGCGCTGCGCATTAGACGGTAGGAATCGTCTTGTGTGCAGCGGGTTATCGAATCGGCGGGCGGGCCCGTCTCCGTTCGCTGCCCGTTTCGGGGGTGCGCTGCCGAACGTGCCGTGCGCACGGCATGGTGCGCAGCCAACCATCGAAACGGAGCGAGTTGGCAGCGGTAGGTGGGGGTCGCCGTCGTGGTGTGTCCGATGCGCTTGCCCGTTTCGGGGGCTGGCTGCGCATTAGACGGTAGGACGGTATATATCAAGCTGTTTGTGACAGCGGGGTGGGTTGTTTGTGGTTGATGCCGGCCCGGGGAGGGACTCCGGGTGCGGTGGGCCTGCGGCGGTAGCGGTGTGGGTTGCGGGCGTAGCAGGCATCGAGTGTTGTTTGCCGTTGCC
>NZ_JBFRDV010000039.1:0-26845 GCF_052113945.1 Paenarthrobacter sp. RAF54_2 | reverse complement strand
TCCTCACGGAAAGCGGCATCGTATTTTCTTCTGGGCGTGGTCATCTGAAGTGAAGCTCCCATCAAGCTGTCTCACAAAACCATACGACCGCAGATCTTCTCTCACATAACTGCCGATTTTGAGGCATGCTCTCTCACATATCGGCCCTTTCTGGCCTGGGTTCTCTCATGGAACTCCCATTGAGGTTCGACGGCGGCACTAGCCACGCGCCGTCGTCGTACGTCATCCGTCAGATTTCTTACGCTCCCTCCGCGCGAGATCAAACTTATTGGAGGCGCCGGTTTTCCGCAGGAGGCTGGAAATGTGCGAACTCACCGTTTTCTCGCTGATAAACAACGATTCAGCAATCTCCCTGTAGGTTCTGCCTGCAACGACATAGTCGAGGATGGTTGCCTCGCGTGCCGTCAACCCATGGCGGTTGCTGACTTCAGGGTTGGGCCGCGTGATGGGCGTTAGCGAGATCTTGGCTTGGTCAGCGAGTTGCTCCAAAGCCCTCTGCACGGGAACGGCTTGAAGATCGCGCGCCAGTTGAAGTCCCCTGCGGAGGATCTGCGAGGCTTGGGCCTTGGCGCTGTGGCCCTGCAGGAGGAGCGCATCGGCGGCGCGTTGGCATGCATAGGCATGTTCCCAAGCCAGGGAAGCGTCCCTGCAGGCATCAGCAGTGTGAATCCAAGCATCCGCATTGGCGTGATCTCCCCGTGCACGGCCCAGTTCCGCGGCATAGAGGCTTTCGAAGGCAAATACTTGGCGTTGGTACAGCTCCGATTGTTCTCCAGGCTCGTTGAAAACATGAGGAAAGCGCTCTTCAAGTTGAACCACTTCGGACAGAAATCCAGCGGTTGGCGTTCCTTCGTCCTTGGCATTTTGGACGAGATCGGCGAGAGCCCTGGCCGCCAAGGGCAGCAACCACTCGCACATGGTAGGTGGTGGTCCCGGGCGCAGGGCGCCAGTCATGGCAGCTTCGAGCGAGGCCTCCGGCTGGCCGGCAAGAGCATGGACCTCTGAACGGATCGCCGCGAAGTTGAGGTTGAGATAGGCCTCAGTGTTGTCATTCACTTCTCCAGCGCGGGCTAAATGGACAAAAGCATCCTGCGTCCGTCCTTGCAAGGCATCCAGCCGTGCCGCCGTCAATCGGGCGCTCACATCCCCCATTGGACCAGGGTCCAGGCTGATGGCGATACGCAAGGCCGTCTGCGCCTCGCGCCAAGAGCCAATTCCGAGGAAGCTGCCGGCTTCATCCGCTGCGATCTTGGAGATGTATGAGTGGGGAGCCTCGTGTCTGGCAAGTTCCTCGCGGGCGATGTGGAGAACGTCCGCGTACTCTTGGCTGATCCAGCTCTCCTGGGAGTTGGCCAGCCAAGCCACGGCATGGAGGTACCCCCAGTAATCCTTGGCTCGGAGCGCCTCGTCCGCTGCGGATTTTGCCAGGCTGAAAGCCTCCTCCGGGTGCCTGGCGAAGAGCTTCACCATTGCAGCGGCTGTCAGCGCGTAGGACATGGCTATGGGGTTTCCTGTCAGGCGGGCAAGTGTAAGCGCCTGTGCCGCGCCTTCGGCTCCGGCATCGCGGTCAAGCCACAGCGCAGCGTGCGTATACTCTGCCAAAGCCAGCGCGTGCTGCCAGCTTTGAGGATGAGCCGCAGAAAGCTGAACCGCCCGCTCCATCTCCGCCAGATCAAAGAAAGACCTTCCCGTGGACATCGACAGGTGCATCCGCCTCACCAGCCAAGCAGCAGTCTCCAAGGGTTGGGCGGTGGGTTTGGTGAGTGAGATCAATGATTCCAAAGCTTCCAGTTCAGCTTTCTGGTCACCGGAGCGGAATGCGGCATTCCTGACCTGCTCCCAGAGTTCATGGAGAATCTCCGGCACCATGCCCGCTTTGTCCGTGAGCTCCACTGCCCGACGGAACATTCGCAGGGCATCACCCCAGTTTCCGAGGTGGACATATTCCGTGGCTGCACGAACGGTCCATTGATAGGCGGACGCCCATCGTTCAGCGTGGTAGTGGTGTTCGGCCAACGAGGCGATCGTCCCGGACGTACGCTGTGGTCCCAATGACAAGGAGCTCTCATAAGCATCGGCAAAAGCTGAATGCCAAGAGCGCCTCTCCTCGCCGCCCATGCCCTGCTCGAGCATCTCCGCGATGAGTGGATGGTGAAACCAGTAAGTGCCGTCTGGCAACAGGTCCACGATCCCCGCGGTCGCAGCTGCCTGCAGCATAGGCAAAACTGTTTCCTGGGCGATAGTTCCCCTGGCAACCGTGCGTAGTTCAGCAGCGTCTACCGATCGTCCGGCAATAGCCAGAATCCGGGTCAGTTGTTGCGCAGCTTTAGGTAGGCCCTTCCAGGATCTGAGGACGGCACCCCTTAGATCCGGCGGAAAGCCGTCCTCGAACCGCCTGCCGTTGGCTCTCATTCCCTCGATCAGGAGGCGGGTGAAGTAAGGGTTTCCGGCGGAGTGTGCGTACACGTCCGTAACCAGGGACTGGGGCGGAGGCACACCCAGCAGCCGGGAGATTTGGGTAGCAGTTGCCGGCCTGTCCAGAGGCCGAAGTGTCACGACTTCCACGCTCGGCAGCCGGCGGATGTCCGTCATCCATCGCTCAAGAGGCTGGTTTTCCGTCGGGATGTCCGAACGGACAGTGGCCACAATGCCCAACGAACGGTCTGCGGGCCCCGCGATGAGGAACATCAGGATATCCAGTGTTTGTGGGTCGGACCACTGAAGATCATCGATCACCAGGAGCACGGGTCTGGAACTGCTGAGCGTGGTCAGCCACTCGTCAACGAAAAGCGGACTGTCCACCCGTGCTTCGACCATTGCGTTACTGCTGAAGGGCACTGGCGTCCCCAGCTGGGCTGCACCGTGGAAGGCCGAACGAAGGGCTTGAAATGGCACTTTAAGTGTCGTCAGCGGCAGTGCTGCCCCACTGAGAACAAGTACATCCAGGGAAGCCGTGGCACAGATCTGCCCTACCAATGCTGTCTTGCCTACACCCGCGTCGCCGGACACGATAAACGTCCTGGACGCTCCAGCGCGCACGGCGTCGACCATGCCCTCGAGTTCAGCCAGTTCATCCTCCCGGCCCACCAGAGCAGGTCCGTTGGATTTGGCCCTAGTAGCCACCGTTCAAGCTTCGCACCTTGCTGACCCATGGGGTAGATCCGAGGGTATTTGCGGTGAGTTTAAGGGTGAAGTCCGGATGCCCCGGTGTGAGGGCACGACGCAGAGTGGAGTTACCCACAAGCACCACTCAAAGGACTCTTGCCATGCGTGAACCTGTTAGCCCAGCCCGGCGTCTTTGCCTCGCCCTACTCTTTGTCCAGTTCGTTTTTCTGTCCCAAGGGCAGGCAACCGCGGACGTCCCCGAGGACAAAACCCCCACAATCTACGTCAACTGCCTCCTCGAACGGATCGGCACGCAACTTGTTCGCTGCGATAACCTCACCGGCGCCGGCGTAGACGCGCCGTATTGGATCCCGGAGCAAAAGTAATCCCATCCATGGATCAGCGGCAGGACGTGAGAGAACGTTCGGCAAAACACCGCAGGACGTGAGAGAAGAACCGGCAAAACACGGCGGGACGTGAGAGAAGAACCGGGGCTCAGGACGCGAACTGCTTCTTGAGCTCCACCTTGCGAATCTTCCCGCTGGCAGTCCGCGGCATTTCCTCAACGAAAACCACGGACTTGGGGATCTTGTAGCGGGCAAGCCGTCCTTCAAGATGCGAGCGCAGCTGCTCCTCGGTCAGGGAAGCACCTTCCAGCAGTGTCACGATGGCGCGGGGAACCTCGCCCCATTTGGGGTCGGCAACCCCGATGACCGCAACACTTCCCACCTCCGGGAGTTCCGCGATCACGGCTTCCACTTCGGCCGGATAGATGTTCTCGCCCCCGGAAATGATCATGTCCTTGATGCGGTCCGAGACGAACAAGAAGCCTTCGTCGTCCTTGAAGCCCATGTCCCCTGAACGGAACCACAGTGAATCAGAGTAACTATCAGCCGTGGCTTCAGGCCTGTTCCAATACTCTTTGATGACATTTGGCCCGGAAATCTGGATCTCCCCCACTGCACCGGGAAGAGCGAGCCCACCCATCGGGTCGGCAATCCGGACGTCGGTGAAGAAGTGCGGCAGGCCTGCGGAACCGGCTTTCTCCTTGGACCTCGAGGCTGGGAGCATCGTGGCGCCTGGGGCAGTCTCGGTCATGCCGTAGCAACTCGTGAAACCAATGCCCCGCTCCTCATACGCGTCCGACACGCGCTGTGGAACAGCAGACCCTCCACAGGTGAGCTTGTCCAGGGAAGTGAGGTCCGCCGTCGACCATTCGGGATGGTCGCAGAGCATCTGGAACGTGGTGGGCACGCCATTGAGCGTGGTGACTTTGTGCTGCCCGATCAGCTTGAGGACGCGGCCGGCGTCGAACTTGGTTTCGAGCACCACTGTGGCACCTTTGAGCAGCATCGGCAGCAGGCCCATATCCAGGGAGGCAACGTGAAACAGGGGTGAAATCATCAGCGCGACGTCGTTCTTGCTCAGGTCCATGTCCACCACTGTGTTGAAACAGTTCCATGTGATGTTTCCGTGCGTGAGGAGTGCGCCTTTGGGCTTGCCCGTGGTTCCGGAGGTGTAGAGGATCATCGCCGGGTCGTCCAAGCTCACGGCTACATCAAGCAGAGTCCCGGCTGCCGCTGAAAGTACCTCGTCATAACTTTCGACGCCGGATGGCGGCTTGACCGCGGCAGCTTGGGTTCCGGCGTCGGGCAGCACTACAAGCCGGTGTGTCACCGCAGTGTCCTCCACCGAGGCAGCGGCCACCGCTTCAAGCGCCCCGGCGCTGATCAGGACCCGTGCTCCTGAATCCTGAAGTTGGAACTGCAGCTCAGGGGCGGCGAGGCGGGTGTTCAGCGGGACGAAAATCGCACCGAGCAGCCCGCAAGCGAAGAAGGTCTCAACAAACGACGAATGGTTTTCACCGAGGTAGGCCACTCTGTCGCCCATGACCACACCTCTTTCGTTCAGGGCGTTGGCGAGGCAATCGGTGCGGTCGGCGAGCTCCGTGTAACTCAGGATGCGATCCCCGGAAACGAGGGCCGTTTTGGGACCCGACTTGGCACGGCGACGGTGCAGCCAGGATCCAACTCCGTTGTTGTCCATGGTGCGGTGCTCCTAACTGACCGAGGTGAGGTCGTTGTTCTTAGATTCCCGCGTTAGCAGGATGAACACAATCGAGACGAGCGACATGACGGAGAGGAAGACCACCACGGGGAGAATGCTCTGTGCAGAATCCTTGTAAAGGCCAGCCACGATGCCCGGTGTGAAACCCGCACCGATCAAGGTCGCCAACTGGTAGCCGACGGCGGCACCCGTGTATCTGTTGGTGGTTCCGAACTGCTCGGAGACGAATGCTGCAAGTGGCCCGTAGAGGGACGAGTGCAGAATGAGTGCCACCGTAAAAGCCAGGAAGATCAAGGCGATGTTGCCGGAGCTGAGCATGCCGAACATCGGAAACAGGTAGAGGATAAAGAGTGTCAACCCTGTGACCATGATTGGCCTGCGCCCGAAGCGGTCCGACATTCTGCCGCCCAGGAGCACAAACACGATGGAGATGGCGGAGGCTCCTGCGAAGGCATAAAGAACGCCTTGCTGCGGTGCGCCCTTGGAGACTGCATATGTGATCGAGAAGGTAGGCAGCACAACTTGGAGGCCGAAGCCGGCGGCACCTGCGAACATGATCATGATGAGGGCCTTCGGGCGACGCAGCACTTCCAGCAACGGGATCTTGCGTTTGGTGCTTTGGGCCCCCTCCTTGGCCACGGCTTCAGCAAAGATGGGGCTCTCGGAGACCCGCAGCCGCACGAACATGCCGACGATCAGCAGCACGAAGGACAACAGGAATGGCACGCGCCACCCCCATGCCAGGAACGCATCCTGCGGAAGCGCCGAGAAGATACCCATGACCATAGTGCCCAGTACCGCCCCTGTTGGCGCGCCCGCGTTCACGAACGATGCTGCGAAGCCGCGCCGCTTGGGGTCGGAGTGTTCCAACGCCATCAGCGCAGCCCCACCCCATTCACCGCCGACGGCGATACCTTGGCACACGCGCAGGACCACCAGTATCACCGCTCCCCACGGACCTATGATGCTCGCGCCAGGGATCAGGCCGATCAGGGTAGAGGCGATGCCCATCATCGCCATGGAGACGATGAGCATTCCCTTCCGGCCGATCCGGTCTCCGAAGTGGCCGAAGATGATGCCACCCAGGGGCCGCGCAACATAGCCGGCGGCGAAAGTAGCGTAGGCGGCTACGACGCCAACCCACTCATCAGTGCCCGCGAAGAAGACTTTGGGGAAAGCGACCGCAGCGGCAGTTGCGTACAGCAGGAAGTCGTAGAACTCGATGGTGCTGCCCAGATAGCTGGACAAAATGACCGTACGCGCTTCTTTGCGCTTCGCGGCCGTGCTCGGAGTGGCGAGTGCAGTGTGTCCTGACATGGCTGTTCCTTGGGAGAGGAGGGGTGGGTCTATTGAAAGGGGTTTACTTGTAGAAGCGGGCCAGGAATTCGGCTACGACGGCGGGGCGTTCCTGGCCTTCGATCTCGATGGTGGCGTTGACTTTGATCTGGGCGCCGCCCTTGACTTCGGTGACCTCGCCGATGCTGCCGTTCATGCGGACCTTCGAGCCGACCTTCACCGGTGAAGTGAAGCGGACCTTGTCCAGGCCGTAGTTCACTTTGGTGGTGACGCCGTCGACGTCGAAAAGCTCACTCCAGAACGGGATGATCAGGGACAAAGTGAGGAATCCATGGGCGATCGGGGCGCCGAAGGGGCCATCCTTGGCGCGCTCAGGATCGACGTGGATCCACTGCTGATCGTCGGTGGCGTCGGCGAACAGGCTGATCTGCTGCTGGGTGATCTCGCGGTAATCGGTAGTGCCGAGATCCTTTCCCGACATAGTAAGCAGGGTGTCGAAATCGACGACGAGATTGGGCATTGTTGCCTCCTTGGTGAGGTGTCTGTTTGGTGAGGTGTCTGTTAGTGCGTAAAGGCGCTGACGCCGGTAAGGGCGCGGCCGACGATGAGGGCGTTGATATCGTGGGTGCCCTCGTAGGAATAGACGGCTTCCGCATCGGCGTGGAAACGCGCGACGTCGGCGGCGAGCGTGATGCCGTTACCGCCCACCACTTCGCGGGCCAACGCGACGGTTTCGCGCATCATCAGGCTGGTCTGCATCTTTGCCAAGGCCGAGTCCTGGTCCCTGTACATACCGAGGGCTTGCTGTTCGGTCAATCGGATCACGAGCGAGATGGACGCCGTGATATTGCCCAGCATCCTGGCAAGCTTTTCCTGGATCAGCTGGAAGGAGCCTAGGGAACGGCCGAACTGTTGACGTTTGTTGACGTAGGCCAACGCTGCTTCGAACGCTCCGGCTTGGATGCCGGTGGCGATCCATGCAACATCCGAACGCATAGCCCGGAGCATGGCGGCGACGTCCTTAAACGAGTTCACGTTCTGCAGGCGCATGGCCTCAGGAACCCGCACGCGTTCGAGGGTAATGTGTGCGTTCTGCATCATTCTCAGCGCCGTCTTGCCATGGATCTTCTCCACGGTGACGCCTGGCGCGGCCCGGTCCACGAGGAACGACTTGATCTGTCCATCCCTGACATCGCGCGCGAACACACACAGCACGTCAGCTGTGGAGGCTCCCCCGATCCACCGCTTGGCGCCGTCCAAAACCCAATAGCCGCCGTCGTCAGCTCCGCCATCGGGGCCAGCGCCGCCGTCGGCGACTGCTTCGAAACGGGCTGTAGTGGAGAGTCCGCCGGCGATGTCCGAGCCGTGGTCCGGTTCGGTCAGGGAGAACACGCCTTTGAGCGAGAATTCGATGACCCTGGGTAGCCATTCGCGCTGCTGCTCCTCAGAGGCACCCACTTGGATCGCGGTTCGGAGGAGCCCAGCCTGGGCCGTGTACCACGTGGCCAACGAAGCGTCCGAACGTGCAAGCTCGAAGATCCGGAAGCCGTGGTAGATCCCACGCGCAGGCGACGCAAAGGGTTCCATGAGGTTCAGGTCGATCAGGGGCTGCGCCAACTGCTCCGGGAACTCGCCCCGTTCCCAATACTCAGCCAGCAGGGGCTTGGCCTCGATGTCCAGGAAGTCCCGCAACCGGGATAGCACCTGACGCTCGTCAGCAGACAACAGTGACTCCGCGTCATACAAGTCCGCTGCGGAGTAGAGCCGCTGTTCCACAGCACTCGCAGTCATCTCAGCCATCCAGCCCGAGCAGCCGGACGGCATTGCCCTTGAGGACCTTCGGACGGACCTCGTCCTTCAGGGGCAGGTCAGCGAATGCTCCGAGCCATTTTTGCGGGGTGATCAACGGGAAGTCCGTTCCGAACAGCACCTTGTCCTGCAGCACAGAATTGGACAGCCGGACCAGCGACTCCGGGAAGTATTTGGGCGACCACCCGGAAAGGTCGATGAACACGTTGGACTTGTGCGTCGCAATCGAGTTCGCCTCCTCCTGCCACGGCACCGCGGGGTGGGCCATGATGATCGGCAGACCAGGGAAGTCCGCGGCCACAGAGTCGAGCAGCAGCGGATTCGAGAATGCCAACTTGATGCCATACCCGCCGGGGAGCCCCGCGCCCATGCCGTTCTGCCCGGTATGGAAAATACAGGGCAGCCCAAGTTCCTGGAGCGTTTCCCAGAGAGGGTAGAACTGTTCACTGGACGGATCGAAGCCCTGCAACGAGGGGTGGAACTTGAAACCGCGGGCGCCAAGCTCAATGGCCAGATGCTTCGCACCGGTGATCGCGTCCTCCCCCGTACGGGGGTCCACGCTGCCGAACGGAATCAGCACATCATTGTTCCGGGCAGCACCGGCAATCAGTTCCGGGATGCTGTTGGGCTCATGCTTGAGCTGGGTCCGTGCGTCGACCGTAAAGACGACGGCGGCCATGTTCAGTTCGCGGTACACATCCGCGATCCGGTCCAGGGACGGTGTTCGATCCTCCGCTTTGAAGTACTTCGCCGACGCCTCAGTCAGCGCGTCCGGCAGGGATCCGTGCCCGCAACTGTCCACCTCCACATGGACGTGCATGTCGATCGCATCCACCGTGGATGCGTCGATGCCAAGTTCGTAACGGTCGGCCATGATCAGCGGGGCCCTAAGCAGTTACAGCCGCAGGCTCGGGCTGGAGTTCTTCAGGCAGCGGCAGGAATTCCTCGCCGTAGCTCTGCAGGACGTCCGCTCCAAAGAGGGACCCCGCGTTTTCGCGGAGCGCCTCATAGCTCCAACCGCCGTCGCGGTATTTGGTGCTGGCCGCCGTCGGGTGCGTCCAGACCTGCAGCCGGTCACCGCCAGCGCCGATCGCCTGCCCGGTAATCCCGGAAGCTTCGTCCGAGGCGAGGAAGGCAATAAGCCCAGCGACGTCGTCGGCGGTGCCGAATCCGAGGTCGTGACGGAAGAAGGACGGCATGGCCTCGCCGCGTTCCTCGGCCTCCACGGCCTTCTGGAAGTAGGGAACTGTCTTGGTCATTGCAGTCGCCGCCACAGGGATCACGCTGTTCACTGTGACTCCCGCCTTTTTCATTTCAAGGGCCCACGTCCGGACCATGCCCACGATCCCGGCCTTGGCCGCGGCGTAGTTGGTCTGGCCGAAGTTCCCACGCTGGCCCGTGGGTGAACCTATGGTGACGATGCGGCCCGAAACGTTGTTTTCCTTGAAGTACGCGAACGCCTCACGCACGCACGTGAACGTGCCCTTCAAGTGGACGTTGATGACCAGGTCGAAGTCCTCGTCGGTCATCTTCAACAGGCTCTTGTCCCGCAGGATGCCAGCATTGGTGACCAGGATGTCCAGCCGTCCAAAGGCCTCAACAGCTCCAGCGACCAGCGCCTTCGCAGCATCCGTGGTGCCCACCGGAACCACGACGGCGGTGGCCCGGCCGCCGTCGGCCTCAATCAGCGCCACTGCTTCTGCGGCGGTCTCAGCGTTCACGTCATTGACCACGACGGCGGCACCCTGGCGGGCGAGTTCACGTGCGTAAGCGAGTCCAAGACCCTGTCCGCTCCCCGTGACGATTGCAACCTTGCCGTTCAAGCTCATGGCGTGCTCCTTCGCATGCTGTAACCGGCCGGAGCCGGTGGGGCCGATCCCACTACCCCGTGAGATCCTTGTCATGATCAATGAGATTACGGATCATTGAAAAAGTCAACGATTGTTTTTATTTACTATTGGAGTTGTCATGGGCCCGCAAAGCACCAACGTCGAAACACCGCGCCTCGCGGCCGCAAAAATTGGGAACGACGTCGGCCTGCTGCTCGCCAAGCTCCACGCCACAGGGTCAGTCCTGAATAACCGTGCGCTCAGCGACTTTGGACTGCGGGAAAGGTCCTTTTCAGTACTGACGCTCGCCTGCAGCGGACTCGAACCGACCCAGCGCGAACTCGCCGATTTCCTCAGCCTTGACCCCAGTCAGGTTGTGAGCCTCGTGGACGATCTGGAGCACCGGGGCCTGGTTGAGCGCGCGCAGGGAAAACAAGACAGGCGCGCCAAGATCATCGTCTCCACAGCCGAGGGCCGTCGGATCCACACGAAGGCCCGCGCCGCCCTTGAGGTATGCGAGCAAACCCAACTCGCCCCGTTAAGCGAAGAGGAGAACGCTCAACTCAGGGCACTACTGAAGAAGGCTCTGTGGGGCTAGTTCCAGTCCGGGCATCGTCAAAGTGAGCGAATAATGCTCATGGCATTATCGGCCTCAGTGGTTGTAAAAGCGACCATTAGTCGGGCCATAGGCTGAATGACGCCAGCATGGACATGTGCACAGTCTTCCGAAGCGCAGGTAGGCAACCGTCCATTTCGCGGCGCTCGGGCATGTGTCAGGATCAAGGTTCACATCCTGTCACCCGGAATGGACCATGAATCTCCCACTCTTCCACGACCCCCTCCAGGGCCGCGTCACCGTCGACGCGCCCGTTCGTGATCCAAGGATTGGACGCGATGGCGTGTTCCGTCCTGAAGCCCGTACACGCATTTCTCCCCGCGCCACGCGACCCTCCCCCCACGCAGCCAAGTCGACGCGGAACGCAAGACAGCGCGAAGTAGCCAAGGTTGCCGAAGACCTCCAGGCTTTGATTGCCAGGGCCGCCATCCAATCCTAAATAGGTGGTAACTGGCGCCGCCGGCCAGGAATAGATCCCACCCGGATGGGTACAGATACGGGCATACCCTTCGTAATCCATGCCGATCCTGACGGCAGGAGGTGTGCTGTGAGCAGGAGATCATCCGAGCATTGGGCGTGGCCTCTGGACACCCCCGACACGGTGGCTGTGGACGTGCTCATCCCTACCTGCAACCGCCCGGCCGAAGTGGCAGTTGCACTTGCCGGGTTGGCTGCACAATCCGAACCCTCCTTTAGCGTGGTGGTCAGCGACCAATCCTCCGACACTCCGGACTGGGACCATCCTGCCGCCGCTGGAATGGTTCGGGTGCTCCGGGCGCAAGGGCGACCGGTCAGGCTGCTCCGTCATATGCCACGGCGCGGGTTGGCTGAGCATCGGCAGTTTCTACTCGAGCAATCAACAGCGGGCCGGTGCCTGTTTCTCGATGATGACGTGTGGCTCGAACCGGGTGCCCTTGAGCGGTTGAACCACGCATTGGATGAGCTTGGCTGCGGTTTCGTGGGCATGGCACCGCAGGGGCTCTCGTATCTGGATGACAGGAGACCCGAGGAGACCGCCGCATTTGAGCGATGGGAGGGTCCTGTAACGGCGGAGCTCGTTCGACCGAACACGCCAGGCTTTGACCGCTGGCCCCTTCATAATGCCGCCAATCTGAGCCACCTCAGCGCCGATCTTTCCCTGACTCCAGGCGAATGGGTGCCCTACAGGGTGGCTTGGCTTGGGGGATGTGTCCTTTACAACAAGCAGGCTCTGCTGGATTCGGGAGGCTTCACATTCTGGCCCAAACTTCCCGCCGACCACGCTGGCGAGGATGTGGTGGCGCAGTGGCAAGTGATGGAGAGGTACGGGGGTGCAGGAATTCTTCCCTCGGGCGCCGTCCATTTGGAGTCGCCCACCACAGTGAAGGACCGCCGCGTAGAGGCTTACGACGTAGTGCTTGGCGTCCGACCCGAGGCATGACATGACCCGGCCAGCGCGTTCACGAGGACTACCATCCAGAGCATGAGTATCCGCATCGGTACCTCGGGCTGGAGCTACGACCACTGGGAAAACGTGCTCTACCCACCGGGCCTGCCCACGGCCAAGCGCCTGGCGCATTACGTGGCGCGTTTTGACACGGTTGAGCTCAACGCAAGTTTTTACCGCTGGCCACGGGACACCGCGTTCAAAAGCTGGCACGATCGCCTGCCTGCTGGATTTGCGATGTCGGTCAAGGCACCCCGCGGTCTCACGCATGGGAAAAAGCTGTACAGCCCTGAGGTGTGGGTGGAACGCATTACCCGCTGCTGGCACGAGCTGGGTGACAAACGAGCCGTGCTGCTTGTCCAGCTTCCTCCTGATTTTGCCCGTGATGATGCCCGCCTCGACTACTTCCTGGCAGCCCTACCCCACTGGATTCGCGTGGCGGTGGAGTTTCGGCACGAAAGCTGGGACCACCCTGACGTATACGGATTACTTGAACGCCACGAGGCCGCCTACTGCATCATGAGCGGCGCCCATCTGCCCTGCATCCTCCGCGCTACCGCGCCGTTCGTTTACGTCCGGCTTCACGGACCAGATCCTGAGCACCTCTATGGCGGCTCGTATTCGGAGGAGGATCTTCGCTGGTGGGCGGATCGGATCCGTGAGTGGAACGGCTCGGGCAAGGACGTGTACGCCTATTTCAACAACGACGGCGGTGGTAACGCCGTGCGCAATGCCGACACTTTGCGATGGCTGCTGGGGATCGGCTGACTCGCTAAGGATGAGCCAGCCGCCCGTCCTAGCTCAGGCGACCTCGCACAATCTCGCTGACGGTCTTGCCGTCGAAGCGTCCTGCAACCTTGGCA
The DNA here is from genome assembly GCF_052113945.1 of Paenarthrobacter sp. RAF54_2. Classification (NCBI taxonomy): domain Bacteria; kingdom Bacillati; phylum Actinomycetota; class Actinomycetes; order Micrococcales; family Micrococcaceae; genus Paenarthrobacter; species Paenarthrobacter sp. RAF54_2. Next base: position 13,834 of record NZ_JBFRDV010000039.1, on the reverse strand, counting down.
GTGACCGGCTTCATGACGGCGCCTATAGAACGCATTGAGAGTTCCTGCCCTTCGGCTTTCAAGGCCGCGATGGCTTCGTCGACGATGCCTTCCACTTCTTCGCGACTTAGCGGCTTGGGGAGGTACGCCTCGATGATTTCTGCCTCAGCAACTTCCGCGGCTGCCCTGCCTGCTTCCCCGGCTTCGGTGTAGATGCGTGCGGTATCCCGACGCTTGGCAGCTTCCTTTTGAAGCAGTGAAGTAACCTGCGCGTCGTCCAACTCGATGGGTGTTTTGCCCGACTTCTCCCGGGTGGTGATCTCCCCCAGCACGTTCCGCACGGTGGTGAGCGCTGTCTTGTTGCCCGCCTTCATGTGCCCTACGACGTCTGCTTTGAGGCGGTCTTTCAGTGACATTGTGCTCCTTGAGTGGGGTTCCTACTTGCCATCGTAGTCAGTCCTCAAGGTCGACGGTGGCCGGAATGACCGTTCGGAAAATTTTCCTTGCGGAGCATTTAGTAAGCATGCTTAGCTTGTTGTGCCGCTGGATTTCCTGGAAGGAACCGGCTGGCTCACCGATCGCACCGAGGAGCCTTAGCGCTACATGGGAGGGACAACCATGCATCTAAACGAAAGGGAGCGCAGGGTGCTGCAGCAACTCGAACGGGAACTTTTCATCCAGGACCCGGACTTGGCCCGTCAACTGGAAACAGGAATCCCCGCGCGCCGCCCTTATGAACCCCAGGCCCGCCACGTCTTTGGAGTAGCACTTGGCGTGCTGCTGATGCTGTTGGCCATACCGATTAGTCCGTCCCCCTTGGGATACTGCGGCTTCCTTCTGATGGCGTGGGGCTTAGTGGCCCATCACATTCACAAGTCCCGTTACATCCCCGGCTGAGCCTATTCCTTTTCCAGACTTGGCCGGGTTGTGGCCGGAGGTACCTCGGGACGACTTACGCCAGCGAGCTCCTTCTCGGTTGGACCGCTGACCACAACCTGCGCGGGGCTGTGCAGGAGGTACCCGTTGAGCCAGGAAAACAGGGCACGGACCTTCTGCTGTACCCCGGACAACAGGGCCAAGTGAACCAGGAGCCAGGACAAGAAAGCGAAAAGGCCCTGCAACTGGATTCGCTTGCGGCCGAGTTCTGCCACAGCAGCACCACGTCCAACCATGGCCATATAGCCTTTGTCGACGTAGTGGAAGGGAGTACGGCTACCCCCAGTAAGGTCGGCGAGGATGTTGCTGGCTGCCCATTTTCCGGCCTGTTGGGCCACGGAGCCGAGCTGGGGCAACTTTGCGCCTGTGGAATCGGTGATGTTCGCTGCATCCCCAATCACGTACACGCCATCCACGTCCGGGGCAGTCAGGTCTGGGCGAACATCCACCCGTCCACCTTTCCCCTGCGTCAGCCCGGAATTGGCGATGAGATCCCCGGCTTTCAACCCGCCTGCCCATACAACGATCTGCGCGGGGACGAAGCTTCCATCTGCCAAAGCCACACCATCGCTTCGCACCTCGGTTACGCCCACCCCCATGTGCAACTGAACGCCCACCTTCTGAAGACGTTCGGTGGCGTACCGCTGGGACTTCGTGGAAAACATGTTCAACACACTCGGAACCAAATCCACCAGGTGTACGCGGCAGCGCGCAGCTAGCTCAGGCGAGAAGTATTTGCGGACCATATATTTCACGTTTTCAGCCATGGCCCCGGCGGTTTCCACGCCAGTCGGACCTCCTCCGACCACTACGACATCCACAAGACTCTCAGTGCTTCGGTCGGCCTGATCAAGTAGCCGTGTAATGGCTGTGCCCAGCCTGGTGGCGTCCGTAACGGAGTACAGCGGGAAAGCATGTTGCTCGGCGCCGGGCGTGTTGAAGAAATTGGGAACGGCACCTACCGCAACGACCAGGATCTCCGCCCGCAAAGTCACGCCATCGGCTGTGGTGACTGACCTTTGCGCAGCATCAATAGAGGCAATGCTCGCAGTCAGGACTTTGACGGTCTTGTAGCGGCGGAAAACGGAGCGCAGTGGGCGCGTAATGGCTGAAACCCCAATCTGGGATGTAGCCAATTGATAAAGGAGCGGTTGGAACTGATGGTAGTTATTCGAGTCAATCAGCAGGACGCGTACGCCCTTCCGGCCTAGTTTTTTGGCTGCCGCAACACCTGCAAATCCGGCACCCACAACGATGACTTGGTATGTGTCCTCCATGCCAGCAACTTACTTCACCGTGGGTCCGGACAACAGTGCTTGACGCTCTTCGCCTGTCCACAAAATTTCGACGCCGGGTGGCCGCCAGCGCGGGAGCGGAAGGTCGCCGTCGTGCGTTTATTCTCTGGTCCCGTGGGTACGCAGTGGGTAGTGTTCTGCATTCGGCAAGGCGCGCGAAGGAGTTGGTTTTCTTGAACGACGACGGCTTGACAGAGGCGGTGCAGGAGGCCGGGGCTGTTGAATTGCTGCTGGTCCGGCATGGAGAAAGCGAAGGCAACGTGGCCGCGACGGAAGCTCGCCTGGCGCGGGCTGAGGTCATTGACGTCCCCGCCAGGGACCCGGACGTCAACCTCTCGGGAACAGGCCAGGATCAGGCCAAGGCACTGGGAACGGCGCTGGCCAGGATTCCGGAGGAGATCCGCCCGGACACGGTAGTCTCCTCCCCCTATGCGCGCGCCCTTCAGACAGCGGAAATTGCCGTCCAAACAGCTGGCTGGCCCCTGAAAGTCCATACGGATGAACGCCTTCGGGACCGGGAATTGGGCATTTTGGACAGACTTACCCGCATAGGCGTGGAAACGCGTTACCCCGACGAGGCAGAACGTCGCCTTTGGCTGGGAAAGCTGTACTACCGGCCCCCGGGAGGTGAATCCTGGGCTGACGTCGCGCTTCGCCTGCGGTCCGTCCTGGACGAGCTGAACAGTCTGGGACGGGGACACCGCGTGATGCTCGTTTGCCATGATGCGGTGATCCTGCTGGTCCGATACGTCCTGGAGGGGATGTCCGAACGGGAGATCCTGGACCTCGCGGCCAGTGCAACTGTGCTCAACGCCTCGATTACCCGGTACGTGCGCCAGTCGGGGGCTGGGCCGTGGACGCTCGAGAGCTTCAACGTGGCCGACCACCTCACCGAACAGGGCGTCACGGTTACAGAGCATGCCGGAGATGCCAGTGTCCACCCACAGTGATTCCCACGACACCAACGGCCCCAGGCAAGTGACGCCATCCCTTCTGCGCGATTGGCCTCTGCCAGCTCCTGGCGAAGATAAATACTCCCGCGGCGCTGTGCTGATGATCGGCGGGGCGCGAACCACTCCAGGCGCCACCATCCTGGCCGGCATCGCCGCCCTACGCGCCGGGGCGGGAAAGATTACCCTGGCTGTCGCCGAGTCCGTGGCCGTGCAGGTGGGAGTAGCTTTCCCGGAGTGCGGAGCGGTGGGCTTACCGGAGACTGCCGATGGTTCCGTTACCGGTGAGGGTTTGGACCTGATCTCAAGGTATTTGGAAAGGGCAGATGCCGTGTTGGTCGGGCCCGGCCTGGATGATTCAGATCTGGCCGGGGAATTGCTCACCAGGTTGTTGGAGCGGGAGGAGCTTGGAGGCGAAGGGCCCGCCTTTGTCCTCGACGCCTACGCCCTCGGCGGGCTGGTGAAGATAAAGGAGAGGCTGGAACCTTGGCGGGGCCGACTGATTCTCACCCCTAATCCGACAGAGGCCGGGATCCTGCTGGGACGGGACGTAAACCACCTGGAAAATGACGTTGCCGCCGTCGCCGAACAGTATGGCGCGGTGGTGAGCTGCCAGGGCGTAATTGCACGTCCGTCAGGGGAAGCGCCTGGGGAGCCGGAACTTTGGAAGATCACCACCGGGTACGGCGGCTTGGGTACCTCAGGCAGTGGAGATGTACTGGCCGGCGCCATCACCGGTCTCCGGGCGCGTGGAACCAGCGACGCACAGGCTGCCTGCTGGGGAACCCACCTCCACGCCGCCGCGGCCGACCGCTTGGCCAGCAAGCTTGGCCCGCTCGGATTCCTTGCACGCGAGCTCGCCGACGAATTGCCCGCCCTGATGCTGGAGCTCAACACCTGAAACGTTGAGCCTCACAGGATCTATGCAGGCTTCAGAAGTTCATGTTCCACAACTGCCCTGCGGGAGAGCGTCTTGTAGCCCTCTTGCTCGAACAACACGGTGATGACGTCGTCCTCATGCCTCATCACCAGTCCCGGACCCCATTCCTTGTGAATCACAGCGGATTGCAGCGGGAATGGATCACTTTCGCCAGCATGCTGTTCGTCTCCGCGCTCTTCCTCTGTACTGCTGAAATCATTGCCGGCGTTGGAAGCAGCGGCGCACGCATCACAATTGCCGCACGGCTCCGAAAGTTCCTCACCGAAATAGCCCAGCAGGAACTGCCGGCGGCAACTGTCCGTCTCCGCGTACGCACGCATCATGGTGAGCCGGGACTGGTCGACGCGCTGTCGGGCCTCGGCCAGTTCGACGGCGCGGGCGACGAGCGCCGAAAGTTTGGCTTTGGATGCCAGACGAACGCCGCGCGTGCCAGTAGTGACAGCGCCAGCTTCCTCCAACTGGTTGACAAGTGCGGTGAGACGCCGCGGAGGGAATCCGGTCAACTCCGCGAGCGCGCCCATGGGGGCGGGAGCGCCTGCGGCTTTCAGGATCTTCAGTACTGCCAGGAGCGAATCCGGGTCCGGTGAATGCGTACCGAAGAACTTCCGCAGGCCAAGATCCTCTTCGCGGTAATGCAGTGTGGCGATGGCCGGTTTCCCGTCGCGTCCGGAACGGCCGATTTCCTGGTAATAGGCATCCAGTGATTCTGGAATGTCGGCATGGACGACGAACCGCACATTGGGTTTGTTGATACCCATGCCGAAGGCTGTTGTGGCAACCACGACGTCCAGCTGATCGTCCAGGAACTGCTCATGGATGCGCTCCCGGTCAGCATCCGACCGGCCCGCGTGGTATGCCTCGGCGCGGAGCCCTTCCTTTGCCAGTTTGGCGGCGTACTTTTCGGTGTCCTTGCGGGTGGCGGCGTACAGGAGCCCCCGCTCGCCTCCCTTGGCCAGAGTGGCAACTTGCTCCAGGACTGCTTTTCGTTTGCCTTTGTCCTCTTGATGGCGGACCACGTCAAGGCTGATGTTGGGCCGGTCAAAGCCACGGACCAGGACCAGCGGATCTTTCATCCCCAGCCGTTCAAGAATCTCATCGCGCACGGGCGGTGAGGCTGTAGCGGTAAGGGCTGCCGTCGGAGGGTTTCCCAATCGTTCCCGGACATTTCCCAGGTCGAGGTAGTCGGGGCGGAAATCATGACCCCAGGAAGAGACGCAGTGGGCCTCGTCCACCACGAACATCGTGATGTCCAGTTTGGCAATGCGGTCCACAGTCTCCTGTTTGGCCAACTGCTCCGGGGCAAGAAACAGGAAAGTCGCTTTGCCCGACTCCGCTGCCTCCCAGGCATCCTCCACCTCCAAGTCACTACGCGAGGAGTTAATGGCTACAGCAACGCCGTCACCCAACTGCCCGTTCAGCCCATCCAGCTGGTCCTCCTGCAAAGCAATCAACGGAGAAACCACGACGGCGGGGCGTCCCGTTTGGTTGTAGAGGTACATGGCTGCTACTTGGTAGGTGGCTGATTTACCGTACCCAGTGGGCATGACGGCCAGGACGTCGCGGCCGGATACGAGGGCATTCATGGCCGCGAGTTGACCGTCGCGCAGCCTATGCAGGGAAAAGGAAGACGCCGCAAGGGCGCCCAGGTCTGGATCATCGGACATTGGAAAACGACTCCGCACAGTGGGTGTTGCGGCCGCTTGCTTCAGCCGAGGTAACCAGACTAACGCGGGCCGGGACCCGCCGTCGTGCGCTTCTTCCTGCATGTGGATAACTCTGGCCGGCTACAGAAAGACCCGTGTCATGGCGTCATCGACGGTGTGGCGGTAGCTTTGGATTACTTTTCCTTCGAAGCGGCCGAGTCCTTCAAAAGCGGCCGAGGTACCGGAGGTACCGCTGATGCAGGGCTTGTCTACATCCTTGGTTCTGATCGCTCTCCTAGCTGTGACGGCACCCCTTGCGGTGCGCTTCCTTGACCGGGCGGTCAAGGTGCCGCTGGTGGTGTTCGAGATCGTCCTCGGAATCCTGCTGGGTCCCAGCGTGTTGGGGTGGATCGAATCTACCCAGTTCACGGATACGCTGGCCGATTTCGGGCTGGCGATGCTCTTCTTTGTGGCCGGCAATGAGATTGACTTCGCCGATATCCGGGGCCGTCCCGCCATCCGCGCCTCCGCTGGCTGGGTGATCTCGTTGGCCGCGGGCGTTGGCGCAGGCTTTCTCCTGGCCCCCACACCAGAGGCAGCGGTCATCATCGGGGTGGCGCTGTGCTCCACGGCGTTGGGAGCATTGCTGCCCATTCTTCGCGATTCCGGTGAATCAAAATCCCCGATGGGGATCGCCGTCACGGCATTGGGCGCAGCTGGCGAGTTTGGTCCCCTGATAGCAATCTCGCTGTTCTTCAGCGGCAGGGAGCTGGGACCGGCTACGGCAGTGCTGCTCGGATTTGTGCTCCTGGCCGGCATTGCGATTTTCCTGGCCTCCAGGGCACAGCACACGCTGTTCCACTCGCAGGTCACCAGGACCCTCCACACGAGCGGCCAGTTCGCTGTCCGCTCCATCATGTTCATCCTGACCGTGCTCGTCGTGCTGAGCATGGTCCTGGGACTGGACATGTTGCTGGGGGCATTCGCGGCGGGCGTCCTCTGGAAGGTGGCCATTGCGCGCGCACCCGAACGGGACCGGAAGGTGATCGAGACCAAACTCGACGCCGTCGCGTTCGGATTCCTGGTGCCCATCTTCTTCATCGATACGGGCATAGATTTCGATCTCGGCGCACTCACGTCCAGCGCCATGGCATTGGCGCTGCTCCCTCTGTTCCTGCTCCTCCTGCTGATCATCCGCGGCCTGCCGTCGATGCTTGCTGCCCCGCCCAGGTCCACTTTCGCGGAGAAACGGGCGATCATGCTTTTCGGGGCAACCGGCCTGCCGATTATCGTTGCCGTCACAGCCATTGGCCGGGATCAGGGGTTCATTTCAAGCGGAATCTCATCAGCACTGGTTGGGGCCGGCATGCTCTCTGTGCTCCTGTTCCCGCTGTTGGCGCTTCGGCAGGGTCAGCGTGAACGGCAACGCAGGACACCTGTGCCCCAGGGGGAAGTGCCATAGCCCAGGACTCTGACGACGCGCAAATACTTCGGAGCCACGGCAAAGGGCCGGGGACGCCCGGATTTGGGTGTCCCCAGCCCTTTACTGTGGCAGAGACGAGCAGTACCAGCCCGTTGGTCTTGAATCAGAGAGCCTCAGCCTGTAGCGGCAGGGCCCTGGGTTAAAGAACGAGCCCGGATGCCACGGCCGGACCGATCGCGCCGCCGAGCAGGTAGAGCAAAGTGAACAGGCCGATCGCGGTGGGCTTCTCCTTCGAGGGCACGGCGGCGGTCGCCACCGCAACCTGGGTGGCGTTCGCGGAGGTCGCGGCGAACAGTGCCAGGAAGATCCCTGCGAGCAGGAGCACGGGGGCGCTCGCGAAGATCGCGGCAGTGACGGCGATCACTCCGGCTGCGACCAGTACAGTTCGCACCCGGGCGAGGGAGAAGCGGGCGGCGATGGCGGTGAACCCGAGTGTCGCCAGGGAGGCACAAACCATTGCAATCAGCTGCCCGGTGGCAGCTCCGTCCTTGGTCCAGCCGGCGCGGGTGATGAGCAGCTGCGGGATGACGAACAGGAGCGTGAAGTAGCCGGTCGACAGCGTCAGGGTCAGACCCGCGGCGGCGAGGAACTTGCCCGAGGTAATGGTGGTGGCCGGCACGTACCCCTCGGGGCGGCGACGGATCTGCACGATGAGCAGGGTGAGCGCGGTTCCGGCGGTGATCAGGGAGGCGGTCGCGTTCGTAGCGAACAGGACGACGCTGCCGGAGAGCCCGACGACGAGTAGCGCGCCCCAGGCGTCGAAGCGATCCCGGCTGGGGGTGCTCCGGGTGAGGGAGCGGTTCACAAAGGGCACCGCAATCAGCGTGACCGCCAGCATAGACAGTGCCAGACGCCATGAGACTGCTGCAGCGAGCTGCGTGCCGATGAGCGGGCTGACCGCACCGAAGAGCCCCATGCCCGCACTGATGGTTCCGACTCTGCGTGCACTGCCGGCCAGGGCGATAGCCAGCACGTTCAGCCCAGCGCCGCCGGCTGCCTGGATGGCGCGCCCGGCAACAGCGAGTGACAGCCAGGGCGAGAGCAGGACGATGAGCGTGCCCGCTGCGACGAGGACCGCGCTGGTGACAAGCACGGTACGCTGGCCGCGGTGGCGCATGAGGGCGGCCTGCAACGGGGTCGCGGCGGCGAGGACGAGGCCGAAGACGGTGGCAAGCCATGCCGCGCTGACAGCCGTGGTGCCTAGGCTGGTGCCGATATCGTCGAGGATCAGCACCGCGGCGTTGTTCGCCGCAGCGACCGGGGAGGCCATGAGCACGAGCCACCACACCGGCACCAACCGCCGGAACTGCGCGATGTCCTTGCCTGGCGCGGTGCTGGGACGTGAGGGTGTTAAGTCAGTCATGATTCTCCGGGTAGGGTCCGTGATGACGGTGCCGCCCGCGAAAGGCGGCAGGGTCAGGACCGCATAGGCGGCCCTGACCCTGTGCTATGGGGTCTTACCAGGGAACGACTTTCTCGTCTTGGTAGAAACCGCCGCTGCCCGCGTCGGCGGGCAGATTCACGATGTGCTTGATGCTGGCAGCGCCCTCGGGAACGGGACGGCCGCCCTCCCCGCCGAGGTCGGTTGCCGTCCAGCCCGGCGACGCCGCGTGGACGATGATGCCCTCGTCCTTCAGCTCCGCGGCCAGCGCCGCCGTGAAGGCGTTCAGCGCCGCCTTGGAGGCGCTGTACGCCGACGTGTGCGCACCCATGCGCGCCAGCGAAGCGGCCTCGCTGGAGACGTTAACGATGCGGCCGTTCTCAGACTTGCGCACCAGCGGCAGGAACGCCTGGGTCGTGCGCCATTTGCTGAAAAGGTTGAGGTCCAGCGTCTCCTGTACCTTGTCCAGGGCGACCGCAGAGGGCTGCTGGTCGTAGCCGAAGAGGCCGCCAACGTTGTTGACCAGCACATCGACTCGGCCGTACTCGGCCTCGATCTTCCGCGCCGCCATGTCGATGCTCGCCTGGTCGGAGGTGTCGAGCTGGATCGGGTGGACATCGCCGCCGATCTCTTCGGCCGCCTTGACGGCCGCCTGCTCGTTGCGGGCGCTGAGCAGGACGGTGTCGCCGTCGCCTGCCAACTGAGATGCGAGCTCACGGCCCAAACCGCGGTTCGCGCCGGTAATCAGAACAATGCGTGCCATAGCTGTGTGTCTCTTCCTGATGGAGGATCGATGGGTGGGAGGCAATCCGGTCCTGAGAGGAAAGTGGCGGCCGCCTCGGGCGTACCTCCCGCAACCAATCGTGGGCGCCCGGAATCCATGATGTCAAACAAAGACCTGCTATCGTTCAGCATTATGGAATCCAAATCATCTGGTCGCGTGGTTCAGTCGGTGCAGCGTGCATTCGAGCTGCTCGAGCGCATCGCCATGCAGCCCGAAGGAGCCCGCCTGAGTGAAGTTGCTGACGGCGCTGGTCTCAACCGCAGCACCGCCCACAACCTGCTCGCCTCTCTCGAAGAGCTTGGGTACATCACCCAGGACAAGAAGGGCGGGACCTATCGGCTCACCGGGAAGGTCAACCGCCTCCAACGACTGGACGCCGAAGCCGAACAGGCCCTCCGAACACGCATCCGCCCCGTGCTCCAAAACGTCAGCGCAGCATCCGGCGAATCCACGTTCCTCGCCTTGGTCACCGGCCACGACTACCTCTGCGTCGACGCAGTGCAGTCGAACAAGCCCCTGCACCTTGCCGTCAGGCCGGGTGAACGCAAGTCATTGCTCGGTGAAGCCCTCGGTCATGTCCTGCTCGCCGCCGATACCGATCTCGCGGCGTCCCTACGTGGCGACGACCCGGACTCATGGACCCAATACGCCCGGGAGATAGCGGAAGCAGGGCGCCTCGGCTTCGCTCTGGACCTGGACAGCCAGCGGGCCGGTATCTCCTGCGTCGCCGTCGCCGTCACTCCCCGCGCCGCGATCGCCGTTGCCGGGCCCACCAGCCGCCTCCCCAAAGCACGCCTCGTTAAGATCGGCGAAAAGATCCGCCAGGAACTCGACGCCGTACGGCCGGCCAACCAGGAATGGCTCTAAGAGGCGTAAATGCGCGATCGCGAAAGGCCTGCTATCCCTTTTTCGGCGCCCTCGCCCGTTCCGCCAAATCGGCCGCCCTGGGCCGGATTCCGTGATGGAACTGCATGCCGTCGGGCAGTCCTTGGACCGTTGGGATGGAATCGATGATGTCGATGGTGATGCGGCCGTCCGCCATCGGCGCATTGGTGATGTGCAGATCACCGTATGATTTCGGGAGGACAGGATCCAGCCAGAGGCCGCCGCGGCCGACGTCGGCGTAGTACCCCATCAGGTTCTTCACCAACTGAATGGGGGTGGTCGCTGCCCATGCCTGCGGTGAGCATGCCGTGGGATAGGGGACGGGTTCGTCGAATTGCTCCCGGCTGAAGCCGCAGAATAATTCGGGCAACCGCCCTTCCGAGTACTCGGCCGCCTCAAACAATGCAGTGGAAATCCGCTGCGCCTGCTCCACGAACCCGTAGCGCACCAGTCCGTTGGCAATGATCGCGTTGTCATGGGGCCAAACTGATCCATTGTGGTAGCTGGCGGGGTTGAAGGCGCGCATGTCGCTAGCCAAGGTTCGCACGCCCCAGCCGCTGAACATCTCCGGGGACATGAGCCGTTCGACAACCATGGGAGCTTTGTCGGCGTCTACGATACCGAACATGAGGCATTGACCCATGTTGGATGTGCAGGCATCGACCGGCCTCTTTCGGCCGTCCAAGGCGACAGCATAGTAGCCACGGTCGGGCAGCCAGAACTGTTCGTTGAACTGCCTCTTTAGCCTCACCGCGCGATCCCGGTATTGGGCCGAAAGCTCCAAATCGCCGGCGTCGTAGGCCATCCAGGAACGGGCCAGGTATGCGCTGTAAACGTACGCTTGTACCTCGCACAACGCGATCGGCGGCTCGGCCAAGGTTCCGTCAGCAAAGTTGATGCCGTCCCAAGAGTCCTTCCAGCCCTGGTTGATCAACCCGCGGTCGTTGAGTCGCTCATACTCGACAAAACCGTCGCCGTCTTTGTCCCCGTAATTAATGATCCAGTCCAATGCCCGGTCAACGTGTGGCAGCAGGCTTGAGATCGTCTCCGGAGCGAAACCCCAACGGCTGACCTCCCCGAACAGAGCCACAAACAGCGGGGTTGCGTCGATGCTGCCGAAGTAAGTAGATTTGCCGCCCAGCGCCAACCCGCTGGAGACGTCGAATCTCACTTCATGCAGGATCTTACCCGGCTCCTCTTCACTTCTTTCATCCACAACGCTCCCTTGTCGGTCCGCCAGCGTTTGGATGGTCCCGAAGGCCAGGGACGGATCCACCGGCAGCGCCATGAGGGACGCCCAAAGTGAATCGCGTCCGAACAGGGCCATGAACCATGGCGCGCCAGCGGCCACGACCACCCTTTCCGGGTGGTCGGGATCCTCGATGCGAAGTGCACCCAGGTCCTCGTAGCTCCGCCGAAGGGTCCGTTCGATTGAGCGGTTGCTGATACGCAACACAGGAATCCTGGACACCCACTCCTCGCGGCGCCGATCGCGAGGAGACAGCTCTCCGTCTTCCGGCCGAACAAACCGAGCTGCTGTACCGCTTCCATCGGCGAGCGGCACGGCGCTCACGGTGGCACTCCACTCCCCGTTTGGCGGGACGCTGAACCGGTAAAGCGGACCGTCAGCGGCCATTTCGGCTCCCTCAGCCGTCACCAAAACGCCTTTCCTGATGTCTTGCCAGGCGGCCCGAATGGTTAATGAATCATCCTTCGCTTCACGGGACTCGTCCCAGCGCCGCTGGATGCGTGCCTCTTTAACTTCGAAGAGGTCCGCGAAGTCTGCCTCTACTTGAAGGGCCACCAGGCACTGGACAGCATTGGGCGAGTGATTGCGAACAGTGATTTTTTCCAGGACTCCGGCCTCCACTTCCCGGAGACGTTCGATAATGAGCGGGCTGTCCGCGTAGGCATCGGAGCGCGCTACGCGTCCAACAAAAATACCCCGGTACGGCTCCCTCGCCTTCGCGGCCAGCGCCTCCAATGGCGCGCCGTTGACAGTTAGGTTCCAGCGGGACAATATACGGGTGTCTTCGACGAACAGCCCTTGCGGGAATTCCGGGTACATGTCGCCGTTGGCTGATGAGATGCAGAAGGATGAGCCCTCAACCAGGGTGACCGACCCTGCCCCCACTGGCCCGGCAGCAGTGTCAGCATTCCATCCTGTCATCCCGGCTCCTTCAACCGACGGATTTCAACGGCTCACCACTGCAAGGATCCCAGCCGGACGCCTGCTGCTGACGCTACGCCCGTGGGCCACTGGAGGCAACAGGCCGAGTTGACTCGTGATTAACCTCCGCGACGGGAAAACGTTACCTCAGTAATAGTCCTCCGGCAGGCATCAGCCCGCCTCTACGGCGCCCACCGACAAGGCCGATAAAGACTCGGGGCCAACGTTGATTTTGGTGGGGGGTGCGTTGAGGAGTTTGTTGTGTGCTCCGAGTTTTGGGCCGAGGGAGCGGACTTGGCCGGGGGTTCGTGAGAGGCGGGGGACGGGGGCGGGTACGGTGAATTTTCCGTATTCTTCGCTGTGTACGGGGACGAGGTTGTGTCGGGCGGCGATGTGGGGGTCCTGGGCGATGTCGCTGGGTTTGCTGACTTTTTCCGCGATCACCCCGACGGATTTGAGGCTGTTGACTGCTTCCTCGGAGTTTTGGGTTCCCAGCCAGGCGCCGAGGGCATCTTTGATGACTGAGACCGGGATGTCGTCCTCGCCTGTGACCTGGAGGTGTCCACCTTCCTGGAGGAAGGCCACGACGTTGCCGACGTGCTTTCCGGTGGCCGCGGATACGACCACGAACTTCCCGTCGATGGTGGGCAGAATTTCGGTGATGAAGCCGCCGGCAAAGGGGAATGATGCTCCCGCGCGGGTGGAATCTATGCCCAGTACTTCAAGGAAGGGCACTTGCCAATCGATCATCCTGAACAGGCCTTCATACAGGGGCAGGTCGATCATCTGTCCGAGCCCGGAGGTGTTGCGCTCATGGAGGGCAAGCATCACGCCAAAGGCGCCGAAGACACCGGTCACCAGGTCCCCGTGGGAGTAGCCAGGGTGGACGGGTGGGCCGTCGGTGTAGCCGGTGAGGTTCGTGGCGCCGCTGAAGGCTTCACTGATTTTTCCGAATCCCGGCCGGGCGCTGTACGGGCCGCTCTGGCCGAATCCAGAGATCCGCAGCATCACTGCCCGGGGATTGATGGCATGGATGTCCTCCCATCCCAGCCCCCACTGTTCCATGACTCCGGGACGATAGTTTTCAATGACGACATCGGCGCTTTGGACCAGTTCGCGGGCGAAGGCCGCCCCGTCGGCGCTGCCGAGGTCAACTTCCACGCTCTTCTTGTTCCGTGCGCTCACCTCGAACCAGAGCCCGCGGGCGTTTCGCGGGCCCATCTTCCGCAGGCTGTCGCCCTGGTTCGGGCGCTCAATCTTGATCACCTCGGCACCGTGATCGCCCAGCAGGCTTGCCGCGAATGGCCCTGCAATCACGTGTCATCGCCCAGCAGGCTTGCCGCGAATGGCCCTGCAATCACGTGTCCGAACTCAAGTACCCGGATTCC
>NZ_JBFRDV010000038.1:0-29669 GCF_052113945.1 Paenarthrobacter sp. RAF54_2 | reverse complement strand
CGGACGCGCATCCTGTCAGCGCAAGCAACCCGCATGCGACAACCAGGGATCCGCGCGCCATCACGCTCCTTCGTTTTCTCACAACAATTCCTCAATTCCTCACATTGGACCCACGGCTTCGGGGATCGGGCATCACGCCAAAGGCGGCCCCTGGCGTGATCTAGACCACCATACAGGGCCCCTGAATACGATTGCAACCGTTAGAGGTCAAACTTTTTGAATACGATCGCAAGGACACCGAGCGCCGTGAGCCGGCAAGTCGAATGGTGGCCGGAATGCTGGCACCGGTTCGGTCCACTACACGCTTGTGCCACGCCGGCTCCCGGCCACAGTATTTCGGATCTGGGTACGAGTCAACGCGATGAATGCCGATGCCAACGCGGCACCAGAGCCGTGGGCCTGATACGCCAATCTCCAGTGCCACCCTTAGCTTCGCGGCTGCCTCACGACATGCCTGCGGAATTTGCGTCGTCCCCCAAATCAGCCTCTGTTAAGCCCTGTGCGCGCCAGCCGCCTGGGGGACGAAGGTGACGAACATTGGCAAAATGCAGGCCTCCACCGCTGAACGATTTTGGGGCGCAACCGTAGGCATATGCTCGTCACCAATTTCTCACGCTGTCACTGCGGAGAGATGGGTCGATCGCTCGGCCGCGAGAGAACCGCTCAGCTCCTGATCTCGCTCCGCCACAACTTCGTCGAGTGCGGCGAATAGCTCCTCGCGCTCCTCGGTTTCGATGAACGGTGTCCTCTCGTCGCGGCTTTTGAAGGCAAGTACTCGCGTCGGAGATCCGTAAGGCGGGCCATGGTGGACTCATCTGGCTGTGGGCCGAGCGTCGCGAGAACGTCCCGCTTGTCGGGGACGGTCGAAAAGTGAGCCATTGCGACGGCGGCGGATTCCAGCAGCCGTCGAAACAATTTATGGTTCTACGGCAGATGAAGACAGTCTAGCCAGTCGTTCTACAGGATTCTGCCAGCCCAGGATCTCGCGTGGGCGGCGGTTGAGTTCAGCAGCAACCTTGGAGAGGTGTTGTGGACTGTGGACACTCAAGTCAGTGCCTTTCGGGAAGTACTGCCGGAGCAGGCCATTAGTGTCCGAGTTCGAACCTCGCTGCCAGGAACTGGCGGGGTCGCAGAAGTGGACGGGAATGAGTATGCGTCGCGTGAAAACTTGAGCAGGCCATTACAGTGCCCTGGTCCCGCGTCAAGGAACGCCGGAGATGGGCGGGCAGTGAACCCATTGTGGCTGCCAGCCGATCGCGCCGATCTTCTGCACCGCGGTTGCCCGCCAGATGCACGAGGACAAGCAGTGAAGCCGTCAGCGCTTGTCTCATCTGTTCGCATCATCGGGTTGGATCAAACGTAAGAGGAATAGTCAAGGACAAATGGCACCGAATCCAATTTAGCGCGCGTCGGCGCGTTTAAGGCACTGATACGTGATCGTTGACGAACGTGCCGATACCTTCAAGAGCCTCACTCGCTTCCGGCAGGAACGACTCGAAAAGAGTCCACACGTGCAGCATCTCGTCGTACTCCTGATAGCTGGGAGGCGCGCCCTACCGCCGAAGCTTGGGGGCCAGGTTACGCGAGCCGTCCAGAAGCACCTCAGCACCTCCGACCAGCAACTGACACGGCGTAAGCCAACCGAGGTCCGTCAACACAGGAAACGCGGCCGGTGCCGATCTCCGCCCCGAAGATCCGCCGTTGGTGACCCCTGACACCGCCGCAGCATGTGCACGATTGAAGGATCGCCCTAGCGCTTGATCGGCGTGAGCTCTGGCTGCTCAGGCAGATCCATTTCTAGTCGTCGTCTCCACCTGGCCGTGCGGCCATGTACGACCGCAGCTCCTCGGGAATTCCCGCATCACAYGGTGCCGCTCCGGGTACGCGTACTCTCTGACGCCCGGCGAGACTCAGACCCAGCTCTTTCTGCGACATGTAGTACTGGTACCGCAATTGTCTGCGTTGGAATAGCCATCGGTCGCCGACTCGGCAGTACTCGTCGTCGTACCGGTACGCGGCGTTCTTGCGCTGTCGGTCGATCGCCACCTCGCCATGGCCCATCTGGACCCCCAAGCGCCATCGTTGCACCAGGTGCCAGATCCACAAGATGCTGATGAACGCTGTGCATTGTCAGCGTGTACGTGTTCATGATCTGCCCAAGAACTCACGCAACTTGGGCTTGCCAGAGTACTCAGTACCGGCTCGCACGAATGTAGCGCTATCCGAAGAGGTCGATCAATGCGTCCAGGTCGAGGCTGTCGACCAGGATCGGGTAGGCCTCGGTGAGTTGTCGGATAGCGTGCAGGTCGCTCAATCGCTGCACATGCAGCAGTTCCGACCCTTTTCGATCAAGGGGCTGATGTTGACACGGCGAACGTCAAGCATGATTCTGCGGCTTCATTGTCTCCTGCGGCTGTTCCCCGGTGTAAATGACCTGGCTGCCGGGAACGTGACGCCACTTCTGACCCTGGCTGCTTCCAACTCGGCCTCGATGCACGGCTGCTTCCAACTCGGCCTCGATCGACTCAAACAGAAGACAGTGATCGCCGTAGACCCCATATTCATCGGCAATCCCCATCAGCAGAGGCGCTCGTGGGTCAACGTCGTGGTGCGGGTCCCCGAATCCTTCGATCGGTTCCCGGGCGGCGCGTCTCTCGGACACGAAACTCTTTGCCCTCCAGGACGTGGGCCTGGCCATTCATTGGCCACCGGCCGCTGATGAGGAGGCATGCGAGTTCACCGAAGCCGCGCTTGCCAATCATCGTGGTCAGCAGGTGGCCGCGAATGAGAACGTCGTCGTCGTGCACTTCCGCTATGTCCGTTGACCAGTCGTCAGTTGTCGACGCCATGGGCGCCTTCCTCTATAGAAACGACGGATCAGACCGTCGTCGGCTCCGTGATGAGTTCGGGTAGGGAGGGCTTGCGGTAGGTTTTGCCGTGCTTTGCGAGTTCTGCCTCGAAGGCGGGAATCGTGTCAGTGCGGAAGAGCTCAAGGTCGTTGACGTAGTCGAACAGGTTCAGGCAGATCCCATCGATCTTGTTCGTCGCTGCCCAGTTCGCCAGCTGTGTTCCGGCGTCTTGGGCGCTGGCGATGATCGCGTCGCCGAGGAGGAATTCACGCACGTCTTCGCGGGTTCTCATGCGCTCTTCGGCGTCCTCGGCAGACGCGGCGCCGCTCGACACGAGCATGTTTCGCAGCGCCCCACGGTCGGCCTGGTCGACGATTTGCCGTGCACGCTCCTCCGCATCGGCCGTCGTCTTACCGACGATCACGGCCTTCGCGCCGATGAAGCCGCACTCAGTGCCGACCTCCGCCCGGATCTGGCGGAATTTCTCCGCGTTGTCGCCATAGCTGAAGATGTAGTCTGCTCGCTCGGCTGAGAAACGCATCCCGGTGTAGGACTGGCCGGCATTCACGATCAAGGGTGAGACTTGCATCGGTCGCGGACGCCCGGACGCCTTGTCGATCTTGAAGTACTCGCCATCCAGCGTTGCCTCGCCGTCACGCCACAGCATCTCGACAACGTCCAACCACTCTCGGGTGTAGCTGTAACGGTGCTTGCGGTCCAGCAGCTCGACCCCGATTGAGGCGAACTCTTGCACGCCCCATCCGCTTACCACGTTGAGGCCCCAGCGGCCGCGTCCTATGTGGTCGAGCCCGACGCCGAGCTTGGCAGCCACTACCGGATTGAGCAGGTTGGTGTGCATCGTGGTCAGTAGGGTGATCTTCGTCGTGGCCGCCAAGAGTGCGGCCGACAAGGTGATCGAGTCGAGGCTCGCTCCCCGCCACACGATCTCGTCACCAGGCAAGCCAGCCCAACGCGACGGAGGCAATGCGAAGCTCATGCCCATCTCCTCCGCCGCCAACACCGTCATCAGGTTCTGCTGGAACGTCCACTCCGTCGCATTGGGCGCCAAGGTGGGCCACTCGCTGAACGACTGATTCGGCAGGAAGATCCCTAGCATCACCGAACCCTCATTGGTCCGCAGTGCTTTCTCGACGCAGTGTTCAAGATCCGAGCGGGTGGCCGGATCTGCGCTGGCAGGGTAGTACCGCATTAGATACCTCTCTGTGCTTGGAGGGAAGCGCCGACGCTCTCACGCGAATCAGGCGACACGTTCAGGGTCCCCTCTCGATGCGCTCATCGCGGTAACGTTCTGCTGTCGTTCGCGTGGATGTGGTGAGTACCGCCGATGAGCCCGGATCCTAGAATCGTATTCAATGGATGCTAACAGCATCCCGGCACGATTGTCACGCGACCATGCACAACCCGGCATCCTACAATTCCAGGCGCGACCCCCGTCAGTCTGCTTACGACAGTATGTGCACAGAATGCACCGCGCGCTGCTCATGGAGGAGCCGCCTCCTTGCTGCCTCCGCTCCTTCGTATCAGCGGTAATCGGCTCAGCCAAGCCAAATAGGGATCGTATGCAAAGAATCATGGGTTCGAGTCCAGCCTCAAGCCCTGGGTCGTGTAAGCTGGCACTCCGCGCGCCACCTCCGGTGACGCGGACTTCCGGAAGGGTGCAGTCGTGGCGAAGGGTGAACCGAAGCTGTGGTCCACAGGCTTCGTCCTCGCTTCCGCTGTCAATTTCTGCATCACCCTGGTTTTCTACCTGCTCATGACGATGATGGCACTCTTCGCTGTTGAGCAGTTCAGCGCTTCCCAGTCCGCCGCCGGCCTCACGGCGAGCTGCTTTGTTCTCGGCGCGGTCCTGGCCCGCATCTTCGCCGGCAAATTCCTGGACTTCGTCGGCAGACGGCGGATGCTTCTAATCGCGCTGGTCGTGTTCGTCATCGCCGGGATTCTCTATATTCCGGTGGACAACCTCATGCTGCTGGTGGTGATCCGGACTGTCCACGGGATGACATTAGGTGCCTCGAGCACGGTCCTCGCGGCATCCATCATCTCGCTGATCCCGGTCCTACGGCGCGGCGAGGGAATCGGGTACTTTGGTATTTCGGCCACCCTGGCCAATGCCATCGGGCCATTTCTCGCTGTCCTGCTCATTGATTCGGTGACGTACGAGGCGGTGTTCGCCGTGAGCTCGGCGTCTGCGGCAGTTGGGCTGATCCTCGCCCTGTTCTTGCGTCTACCTGAACATCAGCCGACGCCGGAACAGGCCGCCAACAAATGGCGCATGCGCCCCATCGACATGTTCGAGCCGGCGGCTCTGGCGATGGGCAGCGTCATGTTCGTCGCGGCGATCGGCTTCTCCGGGGTGCTGACATTCCTCAACTCCTTCGCCCAGGCAGAGAACATGGTCGTGGCGGCCAGCGCGTTCTTTCTCGTCTACGCAACCGTCACGCTCATCTCACGCCTCTTCGTCGGCCGGATGCAGGATCGTCTGGGTGACAATGCCGCGATCTACCCGGCGTTGCTCTCCTTCGCTGTTGGCCTCGGCCTTCTCGGGATCGCACCCGACTGGTTCGTTGTGGTGCTCTCCGCCGTGTTCATGGGCTTCGGCTTCGGTAGTCTCTTGCCGAGCGCGCAGGCTATTGCCGTCACTATGTCACCCCGGAACCGGATCGGCGTCGCGACGTCGACGTTCTTCGTGGTGATGGAAACCGGTTTCGGAGTCGGTCCGCTCGTTCTCGGTGTGCTGCTGCCGCTGACCGGCTTCCGCGGGATGTTCGGCGTTCTCGCCGTCGTCACTTTTCTCGCCGGGGTGCTTTATCACTTCGTGCACGGCTTCCGGAACGTCAAACCCGCTCACCCAGCCAGCTGACCGGGGCGGCCCGTCCGCGATGGGGCTCGTGCGCATCGGCCGGCGTTGAGTGGATGCGTCTGCGTGACGCGCAAAGCCCATTGTGCCGCGCGAAGCGCCGTTCCGCCTGTGCCGAGCCCACCGGCCCTCAACGGATGCCGGTCAGCGCCACGACATTCGCAGTATCTGCTTTGCTTCGGCCGGCCCACGGCTATATCGATATCGAGATGCACTGCGCTGGCTCACCGTGCTCGACGTTGCCAGTAATGACTTCTGTCAGCGATGGTCGAAAAGTGAGCCGTTTCGCGGGCTGAAAAGTGAGCCACTTTGACGTTGGTTATTCTGCCGTATTTTCGGGGCTTGTCGAGGGCAGCGAGTCGACTTGGGTGTGTTTGATGCGGTAGCTGGAGCCTTTGAGGGGGATAACTTCGGCGTGATGGACGATGCGGTCGATCATGGCCGACGCGACGACCTGATCGCATAAGACGTCGCTCCAGCGGACGAAGGGCAGGTTAGAGGTCAGGATCAGTGAGGCGTGCTCTTAGCGGGATGAGACCAGTTGGAAGAACGGGTTCGCGGCGTCCCGCTCGAAAGGGGATGTAGCCGTCTTCATCGATCTATGCGGATGTCCGCATAGATTGTTCTATGCCGAGCCCGCAACTATGCCGGGGGTGCCGCCGACTGGGGGTGGTGTGCGGGGTTTCCTGCGACTTGCGGCTCGGCATAGTTACAGGCTCTCGAGGAACGCGAGGATCTTGTCTGTTGGGTGGTATCGGCCAGGGGTCGCCGATGCGGGTGTGGTCATGGCTAGGGCTTTCTCCTTGATGGTGATGTCTGCATGGACTTACGCGTCCGTGGACCGGACTCCGGCGTGGCCGAGCCAGAGGGCGATCACGGACGTGTCTACACCTGCTTGGAGCAAGGTCATGGCGCAGCTGTGACGGAACACGTGGGGGTGGATTTTCTTGCCCGATAGTGTAGGGCATGTTCGGGCAGCGGTCGCTGCGTGTGTGCTGACGCGCAGCGCGACGGCGTCGCGGGAGAGCCGCCGCCCGGTCCGGGCCGGGAAAACTGGCTCGTGTGGTTGTCCGGCTCGTTGTGCAAGCCAGGAACGCATTAGTCCCTCAACGGCAGGGGTGAGTGGAACTGCGCGTTGTTTGCGTCCTTTGCCTTCGCAGCGGACGTTCGCGCCGGTGCCCAGGGTGACATCGGCGCAGTTCAGACCGGTGAGCTCGGAAACCCGTAGTCTGGCCTGGATGGCGAGGAGCATCAAGGCCCGGTCGCGCCGGCCCTCCCACCCGGATTGGTCCGGGGCCGCGACGATGGCGTCGATCTCGGGCGGGGTCAGGAACGTCACGATGCGCTTGTCGAACCGCTTCGGCGGGATGGCCAGAACGCGCTGGATCAGCAGCGCATGCTCGGGATGACGCAACGCGGCGTAGGAGAACAGTGAGCGGATCGCTGTCAGGCGGACATTGCGGGTCCGGATGCTGTTGCCCCGTGTGGTCTTCAAATGCGTGAGAAATCCGGAGACCATGGTCGCGTCCAGGTCGTCCCAATCCAGCTGGGAAGGCATCTTGCCGGTCCGTGCGTGGATAAACTCCAGGAGCAGCTTCAGGGCGTCCCGGTAGGCGGCGATGGTCCGCGGGCTGGCTTGGCGTTTTTGCGCGAGCCGGTCCGTGAAGAACATCTGCAGGGTCGGTGCGATCAGCGTCATGAGCGCACCGCCGACCAGCCGGCGTTCTGGCGTTCCGCTGCCAGAGACAGTAATTCTGGTGCCGCTGAGAGATACCAGTAGGTGGATGCCGGTTCACGGTGGCCCAGGTAGGTCGATAGCCACGGAAGCATCGCCTGCACTTCCTCGCCGCTGCGATACCAGCCGAGCAGGGTGCGGACCGCGAAAGAGTGCCGCAGATCGTGAAGCCTCGGAGCCGAGGGTGCCCCGGCCCCGACCCCGGCGTCATTGACCAGCTGCCGGAACGTCTGGCAGACGGCCGCGTAGCAGAGGCGCTTGCGGGTCTGGGATTCGAAGAAGCTTGGCTCTTCCGGTCGTGGTTCGAGTTCGTCGCGGAGCTTCGCATATGCGCTCAGTGCCTGCATGGCAGTGCTGTGCAGTGGAACCAGTCGGGATTTACCGAACTTCGACTCACGGATCGGCAGCACGTTTTCCGACCAATCGATGTCACTGCGGTCAAGCTTGATTGCCTCACCGATCCGTAGACCACCGGCAGCAAGCAGGCCAATCAGAGTCTCGTAAGTGGCCGCCCGCAGCAATGGGCGGATCGAGATGCGGGCCTGGCTCATCATTGCTTCGATGTCGGCTGTGGAGTAGATGAACGCTCGGCGCCACCTTGGCCGGTGCGGCATCAGACCCAACGGCGGGATCTCCGTGCCGGGGTAAATACGGGCCAGGTAGCGCGCGAACCCGCGGGCTGCCGTCATTCGCCGCGGCCCCACCGTCGTCGGCTGGCCTCTGGGCGATTGCTGTGCCCAGTTCAGTGCCGCATCTATGGTCACCGTGGATGCTTCGTGGGCGTCCAGATAAGCTACGAAACCTGGCAGCAGCCACCGGGCTTCGGCCATCGCGTGCCCAAGCGATCGACGCAGTTCCAGATAGTCCGCGAGGTCCTGCTCCAGCGCACTCACCGCCCCGACCCCCGGCCACGGCTGGGCAACCTGGCGCAGCGCGACCAGATCCACCTTGGCATAAAGGGCGGTCGTGGCCAGATCCTGATGGCGAAGGACCTGGCTGATCGCCACGAGACCGGCGCCCCTGCGGAGCAGTTCACCGGCCAGGGCTCGTCGCAGCCCATGGGCTCCGATGTTGGGCAGACCCGCACGTTTACAGGCCCGCTGAACAACATCGCCGACCAAGTCGGCTCGGATTGGCCCGCGCGGCGCCCGGCAGGTCAGGAACACATAATCGTCATCCACAGGATTCCGGCCAGACGAGAGGTAGGCGACCAGCGCTTCTCCGATCTCGGCCGGCACGGCAACCGGTCTTGCCGGCGCGCCTTGCCCCGGATCAAGAGTTCGCCGGACCGCCAGTCCACGTCACGCAGTTCCATGCGTGCGACTTCGATGGACCGTAACCCCAGCCGCGACACCAGCATCACTATCGCGAAGTCCCTGACTCCCAGCAACGTGCTGCGGTCAAAGCTGTCGAGCAGAAGCTGCACATCCTCCGCAGACGTCCCCGCCGGCGGAAGAGCCGCGAAGCGCCATCCGCCCACCGCAGGAACCGAGGCACCCAGACTCAACCCGGTGAGGCCCTGCAGATAGAGGAAGCGCAGGACCGAACGCAGCTCGGTCACCCGGCCCTTCGCCGATCCGGCCGACACCCGGGCAAATTCACGCAGCAGGAACGCGTTGGTGTTCGCCCCGGTCAGAGCCTCCGAGGCGAACACGCCACCGGACGAGGACTCCTGAAGGAAACGGCGTGCGGTGTTTTCGTAACGCAGCACAGTGGTGAGCGCCAAGCCACGCTCCTGGACCATCCACGACCGGTAAGACGTCATGAGCTCGCCCAGCGGCGTGACCGAGGCTGCTCTCTCGGGGGCGGCGCCGATCTCGCGCAGATAGCTCAACAGCGGCATCATCGCGCGCGGACCCGGGATCCTCCTCCGTCCCGCGTCTCTTCGGGCGGACAGGAACGCCGCAATGCGTCCTCGTTCAGATCCACTCTCCTGAGCCCTTCGGCAGAAAGCCAGAGACCGATCTGACCCAAGTCCTTCAGCATGTTCCGAACCGTGCCCGGCGTGTAACCCCGCCGCGTCAACCACGCCCGGTAACCCTCGACGTCCGGCCCCAGCAAACCAGCATCCCTCTTCGGCCCTGATACTGCACTTCGCCTCCTTCATGGGAGCACAGTTGCTCCCATGAACAGGCTCCTCACCGGGAAACTATGCCGATACAGCGGAGTTAACGCATTCGAGGAAACCATGCGGCACGGGCCCGCGTTCGCAGACAGCACCGCTGGCCTCGGCATAGTTGCGGGCTCGGCATAGGTCCACGATGAGCAGTCCCTAGCGGCGTAGCCTGACTAGTTCCTGGGGCAGCCTGCCGTTCTGGTGGGCTGCTTGGAGCCGGGCGACCCACTCGATGGCGGTGGCGAACAGGACCCGGTGACCGAGCTGGGTGGCCCGCAGGCCCAGGCCGGTGGCGAGGTGTGTTTTGCCGGTGCCGGCGGTCCGAGCAGGACGATGTTGGATGCTTCGGTGAGGAAAGTCCCGGTGGCCAGGTGCGCGATGGTGTCGCGTTTGAGTCCGGGCTGGTGATCGAAGTCGAAGTCCTCGAGTGATTTCCGGGGCCAGGAACCCGGCGGCCCGGGCCCTGATGTCGGCTCCGGATGCTTCCCTGGCTGCGACTTCCCGGGACAGGACAGCGGCGAGGTACTCCTCATGGATCCAGCCTCCTTCACGGGCCTGGTCCGCGAGACGGGTTGCTGCTTCAGGGATCCGGGTGCTTCCATCGCCCGGGAGTAATACTCGATCTGGCCGACGGTTTCCTTGGCGGCCGGCATGAGGTGACCTGCCCGCCGTGCGGCCTCCTGCCTGTTCCGAAGCATCAGGCAGGAGGCCGCACGAGACATGTCACTTTTTCTCAGGAAATAGTTCATCCATCCGCTGGAGCAAATCAGCTATCGTCATCCCATCGCCGAGGAGCTTCTGTATTCTTCCTGCTCATTCACGGCCAACTCAGGATTTGGCCATGTCTGGTCAATGAGTGCGGCCGCCCGGCCGGCGTCGATCTTCTCGAAAAGTGGATCCAGCACCGCGGAATGCGTCCAGGCACTCGCGACTACTCGTGCCACGTTCTGAGCGTCGGCAGCCGCCGCCGCCTCTTCCGGCTTACTCAAGAACTCGATGAAGCGCATCGCCCCTACAGGATTCTTGGCCTTTGAGTTCACGGACAAGCCATTGCCAGCACTAGCTGGCACCCAGGTGTCTTTCGGGTTCTCCGTGGCGGGTAGCACGAACATTCCGATGTTCCCGGGATCTCCTGCGGCCGCCGCGACTGTGCCCAAGGTTGAGGAGGTCGAGATCACGGCGAAAGCACTGCCTTTGGCGACTTGATCCGCGGCCCGCTCGATGGGTGTGCCCAGGAAGCCTTGCTGAAAGCAGCCGCGGTCCCTCATCTCGAGCACCTTCCCCAGCGCCTCAGACCATTTGGATTCCGAGAACGTGGCGCGGCCGTCGGCCTGTACCTCCGAGAAACCCGGATCCTGTCCATAAACCAGCGTCGAAGTGAGCGCGAAGGCGGGAAGGTGCACTGCCCAGAGCGCCTGTGCCGGGTACGCGAATGCGACCTTGCCCACGGCCTTAGCTCAACGAGCTCCTCCCGGAACGGACGGGCAGTGACTGTCACCGTCGTTGCAGCTCATAACGCCTGGACCAGACCACTCTCTACCCGCCGGGCCGGCGATTAAAAGGACCCTAGCCAAAGAACCTAACAAAGTACTACTAGGAGGCTGCTGAATTAATCGGCTGAATTTGGGGCGCGATGGCTGGACTGGTGGGCCTGGTGGTTAGATCCCCACCAACAAAAATCACCTGGATGAGGCACCAGCTTCTGAGGCAGAATGAAGCCAAGGGGGCGGAACCTCCCCGTTTTCGCACCCAAGGGTGCTGACCAGAACAGGCCGCTAGACGGCCACTTGATGGCGTTCCGCCCGCCCCACAACCACTTAGTTCAGCAGTCTCTTAGCTGTCGCGAGGATTCCTGATTGGTCGTAGACCTTCGCGGCAGAACAGGCTCAGAGTAGTTCGCCGGTGAGGTGTCGGGCGTAAGTTCCGAGCCCGCGCCGCAACTCCAGATAGATGTCGCGCACGCTGGCATCGGCCCCCATCTCGGCCCTGCGAGCCCATTCGTCGAACGCGAGGCGAGTTGTCGTCGAGACCAATGCCACCAGCGCGCGGGCGGTGAGCACGTCGGCGCTTGCGCCAGCGGCGTCGACGGCGGCATCTGTCAACTCGTCGATGCGCTCGGCTTCATTGGCCAGCGTTCGCGCCAGAAGTGCGGGCTCGCTCTGCACCAGACGTCGTACCCGTAGCGTCCGGCGGTGCTCCTCGGGCCGTGCGTCGAACTCACCGAACAGTCGCATCCACGCGTCTTCGAGGGCCGCGACGACCGGTGCGCCGCTGCGGATCACCGCGACCGTCTCATCCATCACGGCGCCCAAGCCTACGTCGTTGACGCAGACGGCCTGTTCCTTCGTGGCGTAGTACCGAAAGAAGGTACGCTGAGAAATTCCGGCCGCATCCGCGATGTCATCGACCGTGGTCTCCGTAAAACCGTTGCGTTCAAACAACTGCAGCGCGGCATCCGACACTTCACGTAGCGTCTCCCGGCGGCGCCTCTCGCGAAGACCCAGCGGCGCCGCGGCGACTGGAGAAGGCTCATTCATGTCTAAAAGTGTACATCGCTGCCTAAGTGGCAGTGACTGTCATATACTGGTGTCTCGGCTCAGCAATCCGCCATCACCCTAAGTCCAACATCGGCAACGTCACCAGCAGGCTTCACCGGCCACAGACTCGCGGCCCTCGTCGCCGCGGACTCCACGCCCGACACCGATTGAGAGAAAGAAAGAAGTCCCTATGACTACGCGAAAGATGCTGCTCGGCATGCAGTTCGGTAACGGGTACGGAGCGCAGGTGTCAGCGTGGCGCGCCCCCAACGTCGACCCCTTCGACTACACAAACTTCGACGCCATGGTTCGCTTCGCCCAGGCCGCGGAGCGCGGCAAGTTACAGTTCCTCTTCGTCCCCGACACCCCGGCCCTCTCAACTGACTTGACGCATGAGGCGCCGCAGATGACGCTGGACCCGATGATCACCCTCGCGGCAGTCGCGCACGGCACCTCACGCATCGGGATGGTGTCCACCGGATCCACCACATTCATGGAGCCGTACAACCTCGCCCGCCAATTCAAGGCGCTCGACGTGCTCAGCCATGGCAGAGTGGGGTGGAACCCCGCCACGACGAGCGACCCGACCGCCGCCGCCAACTACGGCGCACAGGTGGCCGGCCGTCCCGAGCGATACCAGCGGGCGCACGAGACGATTCAGATCGTCCAGGCCCTATGGGGCAGCTGGCAAGAAGATGCCTGGATCGGCGACAAGAGTACGGGACGCTTCGCAGACCCGTCGAAGATCGGTCCGGTCAACCTCAGCGGCGAGTATGTCGCCTCACGTGGGCCGCTGCCGATCCCGCCGTCGAAGCAGGGCCAGCCCGTCATCTTCCAGGCCGGCGGAGGTGCCAATGGGCTCGGCATCGCGGGTCGTTACGCGAACGGGGTCATCGGTTCCACGTTCTCGATGGACGACGCTCGCGCCCAGCGGCAGGCGGCCCGCGATGCCGCCGAGCGGATGGGGCGGAACCCTGACGAGATCAAGTTCTTCGCCGGCCTCATGCCCGCAATTGCACCCACCGTGCGCGAGGCCGTCGATCGGCGGATGCAGCTCGATGCCGACACATTTCCGAGCCGCCTCCCCTACCTCGGCCAGATGCTCGGCATCGAGCTGCTGCCTGCCCAGATCGATCGCCCGATCGCGCCCGAGCAGCTCGCGGTCGCACATCCGACCCCGTTCGATCCGCGCGCGCCGCGCGCGCTCGAGGTCGCGAAGCAGGGCTGGACGATTCGCGAGATCCTCGCCCACGGCGTCATCGACTACCACCCGACGCCCATCGGGCCGGCATCCGTCACGGCGGACCACATGCAGGAGTGGTTCGAATCGGGCGCCGTCGACGGGTTCTGGGTATCCATCGATATCTACAAGGACGGCATCGACACCTTCGTCGACGAGGTCGTACCGATCCTCCAGGAGCGCGGACTCTTCCACCAGGACTACGAGGGCACTACCCTTCGTGACCACCTTGGCATTGAGCGCCAGTACGGACTGGACCCCCGGATCTCGTAACACAGCCCACACCAGAGCCATGCCAGCGCGCGCTCGCGGGCTTCCCGACCGGACTGTCGGTCGTGGCCGCGGAAGTCCGCGGACAGATCCTCGGAATGTGCGCGAACTCGCTCGTGTCGGTGTCGTTGGATCCGGCACTGCACTCGATCCCCTTCGCGCACATCAACCACCTGGCCGGTTCTGCGCACCTCGCCGCGCTGCGAATCAGTGTCCTCGGTGAGCAGAGTGAACGGGTGCTCAACGAGCTGTGTGACCCTGGCGGGTCCCGTTTCGTCGGCATCGAGATAGACGTCGACGACGGGTCGGCATTCGTGCCCGGGGCCCTGGCGAGGTTAGTGGTGGAGCCGCACACCGCTGCGGAAGCCGCCGAACGCACGCTCATGCTGCTTGAGGTGCTCACCTGACTTGGCTCACGGCTCGTGGCTTCGGGGTGGGCCAAGGCTCTGACCTGCGGTGATGTTGGCGGAATGCTGCTTTTTCACGCACTAAAGGGGTTTTGTTCGGACGAAGTTTTCGTCCCGGCGCCGGTTCTCCTACCAGAACGACGCCCACAACCAACGACCACAGAAAACACAGCAACACAAGGGTGAAGGGAAATTTTTCAGGCCGATTCGTGTCCCGGTATCCAAGTCTGACAGACCTGGGGACTTCATTAACATCTGCATTGGTGACCACACACATAAAGGGGCTTACCCGGGAGGACACCTAGGCTCCGTCCACGGCAGACGACGAAAGGACGGCTAGTCTAGGAGACTGCTGAAATAGTCACGGGTGGGGCGAGTCGGCTGGACTCACGGGCCTGGTGGTTAAGACTGGTCTTATGCAGGGACGCGAAGACACGCAACGCGTCGAAGGCACGTCTTCGGGAATCCGGCCTCCGCCATTAGGGAAGATCAACGTATAGGAGGGCTGGATACGATTGCAAGGTAACTCAATTTCTTTCTGAGAAAAAGATAACGACGATGTCGGGCAGATCGTCCGGGGCGGGTG
This sequence comes from Paenarthrobacter sp. RAF54_2, assembly GCF_052113945.1. Classification (NCBI taxonomy): domain Bacteria; kingdom Bacillati; phylum Actinomycetota; class Actinomycetes; order Micrococcales; family Micrococcaceae; genus Paenarthrobacter; species Paenarthrobacter sp. RAF54_2. The sequence continues at coordinate 15,051 of NZ_JBFRDV010000038.1, read as the reverse complement.
TAACTTGCGCAAGAGGCAGCCGCGAGCGATCCTCGCCTGATGGCCCTCCTATCGGTTCGGCGTTCGTCGCGGCCTACCTGCTAGTGCACGGGATCGTGAAGCTTGCCATCGTCGTTGCCCTGCTGATCGGATCACGGCGCGTCTACCCATGGGCAATCGCGGCCTTGATCGCGTTCCCCTTGGATTGGCCTTTCAAGCATGAGTTCCTGCTCCACTACAGGCAGGAATTGCTGGAGCATCAGGATCTGAGGGACTGACCCAAGAAAATACTTCCACCTCCAATGCGCATCCCGCATCGCCCTCGGGCCGGTATCTGCGGATCCACTGCTGCACACACCGGCGGGACATCCCCATCGCGGCAGCGATATGTGCTTGCGGTCACCCTTGACGGGCCCGCTCGACAATCAACCGACTGCCATTAACAGTTAGGCCGGCATTACGGGACACGAGAACCTCCGTGATTGTGAAGACGTCAGATATCTCCACTGAGCCCGGAGGTTCTCCCCTTCCGCAACCCAACCACTGCCACCAACCTCCTGGCCGGGTACATCTAGACCGCTACCCCCTGCCGCACCACTTCCTTCAGGTCGACGGTTGGATCTGTCAGTGCCTCGATCATGCCTCGGACGTCCAGGCCGATCAACTGCTTGGCCTGTGTAAAGTCCTTGGGGGAGTTTACGGTGTCGACGGCGACGACCACGTTGCCTGCCAGGTACACGACCGCGAACCGGCCCGTCGCGGGGTCGCCCCGGACGACGGTGGCGTCGTAGCCCGCGAGGACGCCCGCGGTCTTCAGCCGAAGGTCGTACTGATTGGACCAGAACCACGGCACCTCGGCGCCGGGACGAGGTTCGCCGGTGAGCGTCGCGATGACGGCTTTGGCATGGGCGGCGGCGTTCGGGATCGACTCGAGGCGCAGCCCGTCCGTGCCCGTCAGAGCGCAGTCGCCGGCTGCCAGCACGTCGGGCAGAGTGGTGCGTCCGTGGACATCGACGAGCAGACCGTTGGGGGCGTCCGCCCCCGCCGCGGCGACGGGCTCCACATTGGGGACCACGCCGATTCCGACGACCACGACGTCCGCAGGTAGCGTCTCGCCGTTCGCCAGCCGCACTCCCGTGCAACGCTTGCCATCCCCCACGATTTCGGTCACGGTGGCGTTCAGCTCGATCCGTACGCCGGCGGCTCGATGCCGATCGGTAACGAATGTCGACAGTTCGGCACCGGCGACCCGGGCGAGCACGCGGTCCTGGGCCTCCAGCACGGTCACCGAGGCACCGAGCTTTGTGGCTGAGGCAGCGACCTCCAGGCCTATGTATCCGCCGCCGATCACCACCACCTGGCTGTCCGGACCGAGCTTGCCGCGCAACCACCGGGCGTCGTCCAGGGTGCGCAGCCCGAGCACTCCGCTCAGGTCCGCCCCAGGGACAGGCAACACGCGCGGGCGACAGCCCGCGGCCCACACTAAGCTCCCGTAAGTGAACTCGCGGCCGTCGGTGGTGCGGATGGCGTGAAGGGCCGGGTCGAGCCACTCGACGGTTGTCGACGAATGCAACTCGATCGGTGACTTGAGCCAGTAAGCGGCCGAGCGCAGCGGCAGGGTGTCCTCCGGAACCTCGCCGACGAGGTACGCCTTCGACAGCGGAGGGCGCTCGTAGGGAAGCCCGGGCTCGGACCCGAGGACGGCGATCGACCCAGTGATGCCTGCGGTGACGAGCCCGACCGCGACCTGGGTCCCCGCCGGGCCCGCCCCGACAACCAGGACATCGTGGTGTGCTGACATGGAAAACCTCCGAAAAGTGGGCGAATAATAGGTTAGGCAAACTCCTGTCGAGGGCCCCGTCGGCGCAGTCGCGACGGTGCAGGGGGCCGAGGTGGACAGGGCTCCGTCGCGCCTCTTCGGCACTGGCCGATAGCCCGTTCCGGTGGATCAAGGCTATGAGACTCTCGCAGCCCTCGTCTTCCCGGAGCCTCACCAACGACTCGCGAACAGTTGGAGGCAACCGGCGCGTCGTTGACGACTGTGTGGATGGGCTTTCAGAGATCAGTGCTCCGGCACTGCGACCTCAATTCCGTCCAAGTCAGGGGTGATCCGGATCTGGCAGCACAATCTGCTGTGTTCGGTGCGGTCGTCCAGCACCTCGAGCATGTCCTCCTCATCTCCCGAGGCCGGTTCCAGTTGATCGAACCATTCGGGGGTGACGTGGACGTGACAGGTCGCGCACGTCAACTCGCCTCCGCATTCACCGACGATGCCGGGGATGTCCTGGGACAGGGCGGCCCGCATGACGGTCTCCCCGTCGGCCGCGTCGACCTTGCGAACCTCACCGGTCGGAATACGGAACTGGATGATGCTGGTCATTTGGCCTCCTCAGGCTCTTGTGCGCGCCGGAACACGCACGGGTGTGTAGGCTACGGGCAGTTCGGTGAACCCTGTGACGCTGGTGTCGGCCAGCCAAGCCGGCCCTGTGACAGTGGTATGCATGTCGGGAAACGCCTTCAGCACGCGTGGAACGATCGTCGCGAGCTCCATGCGCGCCAGCGGACGGCCAAGACACACATGCGGCCCGTGACCAAACGCCAAGTGAGGGTTCGGGTCTCTTCGGATATCGAACTCCTGGGCGTTGTCGAACACTCGATCGTCCCTGTTAGCCGAAACCAAAAAACACCCAACCCAATCCCCGCGCTTGATCCGCTTGCCCCGGAACTCGAAGTCTCGGCTCGCGATGCGCAACTTGTTCTTGGTCGGTGTAACCCAACGAAGAATCTCCTCGACGGTACTACTCGTCAGACTAGGATTTTCGGCGAGCATTTTACGCTGCTCAGGCTGCCTCATGAGCTCCCACAGGCCAACCGCTACGGCGTTACGCGTGGTCTCCAGCCCACCCCCAATGAGTGCGACAAACCAGCTCTTCATCTCATGAATGCTGAGCTTTTCACCATCAATCTCTAGCTCACCGATTATGGTTGCGAAATCGTCCTTCGGATTCTCTCGGCGATCCAGAGCAAGTTTCGTGCAGTAATCCAGTAGCTTTTGCTGACCGAGGTCGTAAGTTTTTACAGGGTCATTGTCGATCATCCAACGCGGGTGACCAGATGACATAAACTGCCATGACGCCTCCGTAATGTAATCCCAGTCCTCCTTCGGCACCCCCACCATTTCAAGGGTGACCCTCGTCGGGAGCGCCGCGGCAATGTCCTCGACGAGATCACACTCCCCCTTCGCTGCAATCGAGTCGATAATGTCGTCGACCATCTGCTCAATCCCTTGCCGCATCTTTTCGATCTGCGGCACAGTGAAATGCTTGTTGATCGGCCGACGGTAAAGGTCATGCATGGGAAAATCCAATTCGGTGATCCGCACGTCGACCCCCCGTTTGTGTCGCTCTTCAGGGGTAACCCGCTTCGGGGTGAGCGGTATCCGGCTGTTCCAGCGGGAGCTGAAGTCGTGTGCATTTTTCAGGACCTCGCTCACATCTTCGTGCCGCGTGATCGCCCAGTAATCCTTGCCGTAGCGTTCGTCCCGAACCCAGCGGACCGGGTCCTCGTCCCGCATCTGCGTGAACGCGGCATGGTAGTCGGTTCCAACATAGAAATTCGGGTCTAGTAGACCATTATCGATCGTTTTCCAGTCGATCATCCGGTCGCTCCTTCTCTAGTTTTGTGTTCGCGGGTCGATCAGCCGCCATCCACCGCCGTTATGCGCATCGGCGCACCACCTCTCAGGGAAGTTCGCGGACGGCGAGTGCCGCATCGGTCGTGTTTGTGAAGCGCATTCAACGCGGCCCGAAATCAATCAGGACCAACCGCGGATCGGTGGATCAAGGCTAAGTCAACGACGCGCATTCCGGGTTCCGCCAGGCATGCAGGTGAAAAAGGATGCTTGCTCAACCCAGCAAACGGGATGACCAGCCACTCGCCCCATAGAACTCCACATAAGAGTCCGAAGGACAATCTGCATAGGCCTGTTGTCGTGTCATGCTGACGAATTCCTTTCAGCCCCGGTTGTAACCTTGATCACACGACCAAGTCTAGTACCAACTCGGCCATGTGATCAAGAACCCTTATCAAAAACTCTTCGCCGGTTCATGCCCCTGGGTCACCGGCTTGTCAGGAATTAGCTCATCACCCCAGCGCCGTCAGCACTGCACGGTTGATCAAGCGATTAAGAGTTTGTCATCGAGCCGCCGTCTAGTCCGAAGATGAGATGACCTGCCTCTGGTCGGTGCGTGGGTGGGCATCCGGAGGCGAGACAGGGCTTCCGGTGGTCTTGAAAATGGGAGTCAGGCTGCAGGGGTCGGGGAGACGGTGTAGCCGAGGCCTTCGGGTCGCAGACGTGGCCCCTTTTTTTGGTGTCCAGGTCGGTGTGGCGGGTGAAGTGGTCGGCGCCGATGGCACGTTTCTTGCCCTGCCGCCGGGCGATCCTTCGGTAACGTTCACCCAGGAAGGTATCCGTTCTGCCGGCACCGACGGCGGCTTCGCCCAACATAAGGGCGATATAGCGGTTCGCGTCCGGTCGAGCCGTTGCCTTTGGTCTTTCCCGCGGCGGAACTGATACCCGGGGAAAACTTCGCCCAGGAACACAGGTGCCCCGCGGTCGGGAACCTGGACATGTCGACCTCGATTTCGGCCAGGACAGTAGCGGCGGCGGTGAGACCGATGCCCGGGATCTCATCGAGGCGTTCCACCCCCCCAACGCGAAAGGGGCCAGTTGCGCCTCGATCTGCTCCTCAAGCGCGGTGATGTCCGCGTCGATCCCATCGATCCGCGCCAGCATCCTGGCTAGAAGGAAGCCGGGGTGCTCGTCAAAGCGGCCGGTGAAGGCCTCCTCAAGTTCGGTGATCTTGTTCCGCATGCTCGACCGCGCCAGCTGCGCGAGGACTTTCGGGTTCCGTTCAGCGTCGATGAGCGCTGCCATCATCGCCCGGCCGGAGACGCCGAAAATGTCCGAGGCGACCACGGAAAGTTTGCTCCCTGCGTCCTCCAGAAGTTTCATAACCCGGTTCTTCTCCGCCGTCCGTGTCCCGATCAGATCGATCGGGTACCGGGCCAGATCCCGGAGCCGTCGGATCGGGGCGGGCCGAAGCTGGGCTTGCAGCATCTGGCGCTCCGTTGTTTCTCCTGAAGAAGGGAACAGCTAGGGAGACGGCGCCGCCGGGCTGTCCAATCTTTGTCCTGTTGCCAGTTGAGGGAGATCTCCATATGAAATTGGCCAAGCGTCCAAGTAAGCTGGGAAGAAATTAGAGCATTTCCAGAATCCCGCAATGCGGAGAAGCGTGAGCGAGGAGGCAGCATGCCGCAGGATCATCAGCCTGTCAGTTTCCGCCGTAGGCAGTTTGTGGAGGCCGCCATTACTGTGATCAGTCGGGAAGGTGTGGCCAGGGCGACAACTCGCCGCATCGCCGAAGTGGCCGAGCTACCAACTGCCAGCCTTCACTATTGTTTCGCGACGAAGGAAGATCTCTTCCATGCAGTCTATGAAGCCATCACAGCTGCCCGTTTTGCTGGAGTCGGTGAACGAATACAGCAAGAAGTGGGGCTTCACCAGGGCGTCGCAGATATATTGCGTTCATTCATGAAGTGGTTTCAGAGCAGTCGCGACATGCAGCTCGCCAGTTACGAGCTCACAATGTGGTCTTTGCGAAGTTCAGACTCCCAACATTTGGCTAGGCGGGTTTACCGCCGGTACCTGGATAATTGCGCCCAGCTACTTCGTGAAGTTAGAACCGAGGAGGAACTGGATGTCGATATTGAGAATCTTTCGGGGCTCCTGGTTGGAGTGACTAATGGTCTGGTGCTGCAGTGGCTGTCGTTCGACAACTCGGAGGAAGGCATATCCACCGACAAGTGCGTGAAGATGGTTCAAAACGCGCTCTCTACCCTGAAATATGAAGCCGGAATGGCTGGCTAAGGCAGTGGTTCTTTCTAGCCTCGCCCTCTTCAAGCTTGGGGGCGCTGGGCGGCCATTTCCCCTTGCCTCTACCATCCATGCCCTTTGGGCTTAGGCTGGACAATTTCTATTCCTCGAGGCCTAACCCGATCTGGTTGAGTTGTGATTGAGTGAAGCCATGGCTGCTCCCATAGAGCATTATGCGCTGCTTGCGGACCTCCAAACCGGGCCGCTCGTCTCACGAAACGGCAGCGTGGACTGGCTCTATTTCCCGCGTTTTGACTCTCCGTGGTTATTTTGTGCACTCGTGGGAACCGGCGATCACGGTCGGTGGCTGTTGGCTCCCAGCCATGGAGGCGCAGCCGTCGTTGATCGGCGCTACCTAGATTCGACGTTTGTGCTTCAAACAACCTGGGAAACCATCACCGGCCGTGTCTTGATTAGAGACTTCATGCCGGTGGGCTTGGACCGCTCCTCACTCCTGCGCCGAATCATGGGGCTGTATGGAACCGTCGAGATGCACCAAGAACTCATTATCCGGCCCAGCTATGGCCTGGTTATGCCATGGGTTAGTCGTGGCCACGACCATGCAGATCCCGGGGCAACGGTCCTGGTGGCCATGGCGGGTCCGGATGCAATCGCATTGAGGGGACCGCACATTCCACCGGCTTATGCTCATCAGGGGGTCGTGCTCCCGGTCGACGGCGGAGTGTCCATGTCGTCATCGCCACCAACGGCAAACACCACATCCTCGATAATCTTGGCGAGCAGAGGGCCATCGAGGACGTGGTGTTTGAGCAGTGAAGTCCCGACTCTATTCTGAGGGCGGGCTTGAAAGCGCGACCGCGGCATTTTGCTCCGCCAAGAGTGCTTCGCGGTGTTCAACCCACGCCCGGGCGGGCCTGCCCGGATGATCGACGGTCATTCCGCCGTCAGCTGTGAACTCCGATCCGGTGGAATAGCTGGACTCGTCGGAGGCGAGGAAAAGGACCAAGTAGGCGATCTCTTCCGGCCGGCCCCAACGCCGCAAAGGCAAGGCCCACTCTGTGGGGTTGGTATCCAGCACGCCAGCGCCGTACCAGGATCCGGAGGTCGCCGACATCGGAGTCTTGATGCCACCGGGAAGTACAAGATTGACGCGAATGCCGAAAGGCCCGAACTCGATCGAGCTGCTCTTAGTGAGACCGGCCAGGGCGTGCTTAGAGGTGGTGTACCCGGTGCCTCCGGCTTCTCCACGGCCACTGTTCGTCGACCCGATATTGATGATCGATCCGCCACCTGCATGCCGCATCGGATCAAACACCGCCTTGGTGCCAAGCCAGGGGCCCACAACGTTGACCGATAGAATGTTGAGCAGATCTTCCTTCACCATCTGATCGATCGTTCGGTGCTGCGTTATCCCGGCGTTGTTCACGAGAACCGTAGGAGGTCCGAATCGCTCGATGGTTGTAGCGACCGCAGCATTCCAGTCGTCCTCGCTGGTGACGTCCAGGTGGACGTAGAGGGCGTTTTCGCCGAGGTCTGACGCCAGCGCCTGGCCAGGATCGTCGAGCACGTCCGCGATGACGACCTTCGCTCCCTCAGCGACGAAGAGTCGTGCTTCAGCCTCGCCCTGTCCTCGTGCTCCACCCGTGATGATGGCGACCTTGCCATCCAGCCTGTTACCCACTTCACTACCCTTTCAGCCAGTTTTTCCCGTGTGTTTCGCATCGACAAGAGGCGAGGCGATTTTGCATGTTTGCGCACCACATGTGAGTGGTCGACGCGATGTTCGCGCCAGAGAGCCTTCGGCTGGCGCCTAACTGCACTCCACGCGCAGGCGGGCAAGTCGAAGTGTTTTGATGTACCAGCGTCCGTCGTCATGTCGAACGTAGCTCTCGTGATATGTGCCGAAGTTGTGCATGTAGGCCACCGGCTCGCCCGTGGGGAGCCAGTGGTGGCTCTCGTAACGGAAAACTGCGGTGGCAGTGGTATCGGACGTGACCTCGATGTCAGGGTTGAAAATGTGGACCATGCCGTGGTCCTCCCGGGTCGATGAGACCGTGGCACGCATGGCGGCTCGGCCCACAACCGGCCATACAGCGCCCTGGCTCGCAACCGCCTCAAGATACTCGAACGCAGCCTTAGAGGCTGGTTCATTTGAACCTGGTTTGCGGGCAGTCGGGAAGTCGCTCTCATCCATCTGCGCATCAGGAGCGAAGAGCGACTCGAACTCATCCCAGCGGCGGTGATCGATGCTGTTTGCATACTTGCTCTTGATCCGCGTGATGGCCTCGATCGCCTGCAGTTGCTCGACATCGCTCAACGTGAGTTGGCTGGATGGCATCAGTGGTCCCCTCTCGATGCGCTCATCGCGGTAACGTTCTGCTGTCGTTCGCGTCGATGCCGTGAGTAACGCCGATGAGCCCCGACCCTAGAATCGTATTCAATGGATGCTAACAGCATCCCGGCACGGTTGTCACGCGACCATGCACAACCCGGCATTCTACAATTCCAGGCGCGACCCCCGTCAGTCTGCTTACGACAGTATGGTGGAACACCCGAGGAAGGGCCGCTGATTGGAATCGGACTCATGACATGTTAGATTCGTATTCAGCATGGTTTCCGCGTCACGCTATTTCGAAAGATTATTTCCGCGTCACAGTCTTCTGTGCCATATACAGCAACGAAGGAGTCGCTCACCGTGACGGAGTTCGTCGATTACCAACACAGTTATCGGCACATAAAACTGACCAGGGGTGAGGATGGAATCCTCCTGGTGCAGCTACATTCGGACAACGACTTCCTTCGCATGGGAGAAACGACTCACCGGGATCTCACCGCCGCGTTCCGGCAGATCGCTCTGGACCGCGCGAATCGGGTGGTGATCATCACCGGCACCGGTACCGACTTCATCGGCCCGCGAGCCGACGCTCCCGGAGGCAGAACCCTGACCCGCCAGAGCAGCCTCGCCGACGAGTACGCAGTGTGGGAAGAACTTGCCTGGACCAATCAGCGCGAGATGAACAATGCGCTGCTTGACATCCCCGTGCCCGTGATCGCGGCGGTCAACGGTCCCGTCCGTCGCCACTGCGAAATGCCGTTGTATTCGGACATCGTGGTCGCATCTGAGACCGCCTCCTTCGAGGATTCCGCCCACTTCGATCTTCAGGATTTGGTGCCGGGCGATGGCAGCCACATCTGGATGACCATGCTGCTGGGCATAAACCGCGCCCGCGCGTACATGCTCACCGGAGAGGTCATCACCGCTGAGGAGGCGCTTCGCTGGGGGCTCGTCAAGGAGGTCCTGCCACCGGAGCGCGTCCTTGGGCGTGCCTGGGAGATCGCACGCAGGATCGCCGAAAAATCGGATTCGACGCTCCGCTTCACGCGCTCCCTCATGGTTCAGCCGATCAAGAAGCAGACACTCGAGTTACAAGGGATGGGCCTCGCCTACGAGGCGCTCGCCGCGTTCGGTCGAGGTCTCTGACCACGCACCCTGACCTTAATGACGGATCAGAAGGAGTATCCACTGTGAAGAAGAGCTTGGAGTGCCCGTGCGGTCAGACCATTCACGGGACGGATGAAGATGACCTTGTAGCCAAGGCGAAAGAGCACCTTCGCGTCGAGCACCCTGGCCGGGAGTATTCGCGCGAAGAGATCCTCTTTATGGCTTTCTGAACGAGCCCTCGGCAGGCCGCCCGCCACGCTCAGGCACTGCTGCGCGGGACGGATTCACGCGCAGTGCTGAGCAAAGGAGACTCATGAAAAATCAACTTCAGCGCTACGGGGTGTGGAAGGTAGCAAACACCTGGACACCGGCACTGGCAAAGGAGCTGGAGACGTTGGGCTTCGGGGCTCTGTGGATCGGCGGCTCGAAGGACAGCGAACTGCACCTCGTAGAGCAACTGTTGCAGGCGACAGAGAACATAGTCATTGCGACGGGAATCATCAACGTGTGGTCCACGGATGCAGACACCGTTGGCCCAGCGTTCCATCGAATCGAGCAGCGCTTTCCTGGCAGGTTCGTTCTGGGCATCGGTGCCGGCCATCGCGAGTCCAACCAGAGTGTCTATGACAAGCCGTACACGGCAGTGAAGCACTACCTCGACCGTCTCGACGCCGGCGAAGTGCCGTCCGATCGACGCGTCCTTGCCGCACTGGGACCCGACATGGTGCGCCTATCCGGACGTCGGTCACTGGGAGCACATCCCTACCTCACCATTCCGGAGCATACGAAGAAGGCGCGGGATCTCCTGGGACCACTCCCCCTCCTCGCTCCCGAGCAGAAGGTCGTCCTGGGCTCCGACCCCGGCATCACCCGCGCGGTCGGCCGCGCATTCGTTGATGACCCCTACCTCCAGCGGGTCAACTACCGCAACAACCTCCTATCGCTCGGCTACAGCGAGGACGAGATGATCAATGGCGGAAGCGACCGGCTGATCGACGACCTTGTCTTACAGGGCACCGCCGCCCGGGTAGCCGAACGGCTGGAGGGCGGCCACCACGCCGCCGGGGCCGACCACGTTGCCATCCAGCTCCTTGCCGATGGAGCGCCCACCGTCGAGTCGTATCGAGAGCTGGCACACGCTCTTGGCCTTCGCCGTGCGCAGTGACGAGTGCCCTAGGAGACTGCTGGACTAAGTGCTTTGTAGGGCTGGTCCGTGGCGTTCATTGTCCGGGCCAGCCCTTACGTTTTGTGGGTTGGGTTCTGGGATGACGTATTTGGGGTGGTTCCGTGGTTTTGATCCCTATGGCAGGGTAGTGGGTGGTGCCTTGGCTGGGTGTGAGAGGCCGGGTCCTGGTTTTCGGGTTCAAGCGATGGCCCAGGATCCCTCGTTAGTGGTCAGTCCCGAGGGCGAGCAGTCATCGCAGGTTAAGCCACGCGATCCGCAGTTGCTCGTGTAGCCGCAGAGATCGCCAAGCGCGACGACCCGGTGTAGACCCTGCCACCGGTGAGGCCCGAGGCTACGACAGACCTGTTCCTGGAGTGATCCCGGTCCGTCCCCCGTCGACGGTGAAAACTGAGCCGCTCACGAACGAGGCCTCAGGTGACGCGAGAAACTCCACGACGGCTGCCGTTTCATCAAGGCGCCCCAGCCTTCCGAGCGGCGTGTACTTCGCCAAAGCCTCTTCGAAATTCGGGATCGTGGCGCCCGCCGGGTACTCCAGAAAATCTCTCGTCTCCATGGATGCGCATCGAGCCACGTAGTTCACCCGGACGCCACGCTTACCGAAGTCGTGAGCCATCACGTGGGTGAGAGCGACTAACCCACCCTTGGCCGAGGAGAACGCAGGCACCGTGGGGTTCCCCTGGAGGCCGTCGATGGTTCCCACGTTGATGATCGAGCCTGCCCCCGACGCAGAAAGCAGGTCGGCGAACACCTGCGCGAGGACGACGGCCCCGGTGAGATTGACACGCACCACCCTTTCCAGCAGCGCAATGTCGATGCGAGAAACCGGTCCCGGCGTGTCCACGACCCACTGGCAATTGATTAGCGTGTCTACATGGTCTATTCCGCCCGGAAGCCGATTTGGCAGGTCACGCAGGCCCTCGAGGTCGTCGAGTTGCATCGTAACTCCGACGGCATTCGCACCCCGCATTGTCGCCACGTCCGTTACCTCCCGAACGCGTACCTCATCCTCGTCGATGATGAGGACGGTCGCACCGGACCTGGCAGCACGCAGCGTACACGCCCGACCAAGTTCGATAGCGCCCCCGGCAATGACAGTGACCCGCTCGCTCGTATTCTCCACGATTTTTCCTCTCCTCGGCCCACCTGTTGTCGTCTCCGGCTTTCCTTGGCTCGTGGCCCGAGAGCGCGTGCTCAGAGCGGCGCCAGAGTTCCGGTGGCAGCTGACCACTCGTGCGCGGTGACCCTGGTGATGTATCCGGCAACGTTGTACGGGTCAGCGGCAAGCAGACTCTGCGCTTCCGCGGCGTCGGAGACGTTCAACAGAAAGAGGATGTCCACGGAGGCGTCGGCGACCTTGCCCACCGCGAGCAGTTCGCCTGAATCCTCCAGGCCCCTGATGAATTCCAGGTGCTCCTTCTGGATCCTCTTACGCTCCTCCACAGCCTTCTTGTCGTACGTATAGGTAGCGACGACGGTCACGGTTCCTCCTGTAATTGGCTGAGGGTGTCAGTCGAAGTCGACTAGAATCTTGCCGACGGACGTCTTCTCGCGTAGCACCTTGTAAGCCGTGGCGATCTCGTGGTGCGATACTCGCATCCCTATGTGCGGCCGAATCTCGTGCTCCCTGCCGAATCGGAGCGATTCGGCAAGGTCGGTGACCGAGCCCACCATACGTCCACGCAAAGTGAGAGCTCGACGGATCACCAGCGAAGCCTCTGCAGCCGGCAACCCGAGCGTGCCGATCACATCGATACGGCCGCCAAGGCGGGTGGCCATCATCGATCGCGTCAAGGTGTCCCCCGCAGCGATCGACACGACGAGATCGACACCAGCACCGTCGGTGACGTCCCTTACATGCTCGGGCCAGCGGTCATCTGCGCGGTCGAAGGTTTCGGCGGCGCCAGCATCACGCAGCAGCTGATGCTTCTCTGCACTCGAAGTCAATGCCAGTACCCGTCCCCCGCGAGCCAGAGCCATTCCGAGAGCGAACAGGCTCACTCCTCCAGTGCCCTGCACCAACACGGTGTCACCCGGGCGTACGGCCCACGTAGCACAAAAAGCCGTCACGCCCGCGGTGGGGTAGGACACTGCGGTATCGTCATTCATTCCCTGAGGAACCTCTACGACGCCCTGCGACTCGAGCACGACGTACTCTGCGAGTACCCCGTCGCGGGGGCCGCCGAGAGCGCCGGCGAGGTGCTCCGGCAGCATAGGTCCGCTGATCCACGTCTGGTGGAACGAGCCGACGACGCGGGCTCCCACCTGAACCTCGGTCACGCCTGCACCGACAGCAACGACCTCCCCCAGTCCGTCCGACACCGGAATGCGGCCGGGCACGACCTCACCGCTCTGCAATCTCTTGACGACACCGAGGTCGCTATTGTTGAGCGCAGCGAGCCGGACTCGTACGACCACCTGTCCGGGACCAGGCTCCGGGACCGGGGTGCTCTCCGGGACGGGGACGTCGGCGCCGGGCTGAAGCCGGTAGGTGATCACCGCGGTGCTCCGACGCCCACCGGCACGCCCTCGGCTCGGAGACGCTGCGGGCCTTGTCGATGCCGGAGGTGGACCGGCTCGTGATTCTTCGTGAGATTCATGCTACTTTCCCCTTGAACGACCGTACCGTACGACGGCGGCTCAGACCCCGTCATGGCCTCGCCACTCCTCGAGCAACGGGGGCGCAAGGTGCACGGCCTGTTGCGGGCCCACGAGGAGATGATTCATCGCGACGCGAGCATTGGCGTTGAGGCGGGCGAAGATGCCATCCTTCGGAATCACGTCGGAACCGGCCCACAACGATGCCGTGGACAAGATGTCTTCCAGCACCCGAGTTAGATAGAGCGCTGCCTGATCGACGCGGATCGAATGCATCTCAATGAGGCGGCTTTCTATAGTTGCACTCCACACCTCGCGGTATGCGTCGAAAACGAATGCACGGGCGGCTTGATAAAGTGACTCGATCCGAACGAAATCGGCCTGGAACAGCGGATACTCGTCCAGGGCCGGAATAGTACCGCGGCGCCGACCCTGAGTCGACTTCGCGATCTCCTCGAGAATTCGCTTCCCCAGACCAAGCCCGACGCCACAGTGGTGCAGTCCTGAGATCTGCCAGAAGCCCTGGTTGAACACCGGGTCATCGGGAAAGTTGTGGACAGTCTCGAGGGCCATCCACTTTTCCTCAAGAACGTGCGGCATAACCCGGTAGGATCCTGAACCCGATCCCGCGAGGCCGGACGCGTTCCAATCGTGCTGCCACTCGACATTTTTCCTGTCGACCCAGATGAAGACGACGATTGGTTCGCCCTTGTCGTCAAGCCGCGGAATATCGTTGTCATCGACCAGAGCAACGCGAGCCACCACTCGGTCTGCGTACTGCGAGCCTGAGCCGAAAGGTCTCGGTCCGGTCTGGACCAGATAGCCCCCCTCGACCCGCTTCGCCTTACCGTAGGGCCCAGTGGGTGAACCCGAGCCACAAGCGATGCCATCACCGTTCGGTCCAATGAGCTCGCGGAATGCTTCTTCGGGCAGCAGGATCCCCGGGAAAATCGTGCCTGTCTGGTGGTTGGCATACACCCAGCCGGCGGAAGCGTCCTGACGGGCAATCTCTTCCGCGATCTCAAGATAGGTCAGATCGTCAATACCCGCTCCGCCGAGATGCTCCGGCAGCAGAACACCATAGAGACCAGCGTCCTTCCACGCCTGGACGACCCTCGGCGTGATGATCGTGTCTCGGGCTGCCTGCGACACCTCAGACTCCACCAGTGGAGCCAAGGAGCGCGCGATGGCAACCCACGCTTTCGCCGAGGTGGGCCTGCGGTCCTTGGCGCTGATAGGCGGGGCAGTTGCTGATGGCAAGGTTGTGACCTCCCTAGGTTGAGGTATTGATGAAGTGAACGGGCTCACAGCGGGATATCCGAGGCACGATAACGGAGCGCGAGCTCGCCCCAGTCGCGGTAGCGGATCGTCTCTTGGACGGTCTTGGCCGTGTCCGAATAGTCCGCGTCGACCATGCCCGTCTGCTTGAGTTCAGTCAGGGTCTTTATTGCTGCCTCGTATATTGCGTAGGAGACAGGGACCGGGTCAAGAAGAATCTTCACACCGCTCTTTTCAGCGAGTTCGCGCTCTTCACGCGTGGCACTGCCGAAGCGGATGGGCACCATCATCACCGGCACTCCGGAAGATGCCTCTACAGCTTCGGCAGCATCCTCCCACGCGATATGTGTTGGCTTGATCACATCGGCCCCAGCCTCAGCGAATAGCCGCATGCGCAACAGTGCCTCGTCCTTCGATATCAGGGCACTATCAGTCCTCGCCACGATGACCGTGTTTGGATCCCGGCGCGCCTCGACCGCGGCGCGAACTCGTTGAACGGCCGCATCGCGTGTCAGGTGGTGATTGTCTTTGAACTCCATGACGTTCCCCAGCTCTTTGGGCGGCGTGTGCTTGGGGTAGGCGAAGTTCGTGTCCTCGATCATGACGCCGGCGATACCGGCAGCCTCCGCCATCTGCACCGCCTGGCGTACCTGGAGTGGGTTGCCTCCCCCGTCG
>NZ_JBFRDV010000037.1:0-76719 GCF_052113945.1 Paenarthrobacter sp. RAF54_2 | reverse complement strand
GCCCTCGCCGGTGCGCAGGTAGGTGATGTCTCCGACCAGGCGGGTGCCGGGCACCGCGGAGGTGAAGTCGCGTTTGCCCTGTTCATCGAGCATGTGGTTCCCGATGTGGGCGGTCTTGGCTTGCGGGTCCTGGACCGTGGTCTGTTTCCAGGCCTGGGTTCGGATGGCCCGCAGGCCCTTTTCGCGCATGATGGCCCCGACGGTGGGGGCGGAGACTTTGGTCCCGGCGGCGTTGAGCAAAAGCGTCAGCTGATCACGGCCGGCACGGCCTTGTTCCTTCGTGTAGAGGCCGGTAACCGCGGTGACCAGATCCTGATGCCGCACGGCACGCGGTGAGGGCCCGGCGGGGTTGCGCCACCGGTAGAACGAGGCCCGGGAGACCTTCAATGCCCGGCACAGCCACACCACGGAATGGTTGGCCTTCTCCGCTTCGATGAACTCGTAGAAGTCCTCTACTTTTGCTTCGCGGCAAAGAAGGCGCTGACTTTTCCCAGGAACTCGACCTCGGCTTTCAACCGCTCATTTTCGGCCAACGCCTTCCGGTGCTCGTCCCACGGCACCGGCCCCCGTTCCTCGGGCAGGACCGGTAAAGCACCCTGGTGACTCTCTCGATGCCGGTGAAGCCAGTTCCCCAGCGTGCTTTCCTTCACCCCGATCTCCTCGGCGACCTGTTTCACCGAACGGTTCGTGGACAAAACAAGCCGCACAGCATCCTCACGGAAAGCGGCATCGTATTTTCTTCTGGGCATGGTCATCTGAACTGAAGCTCCCATCAAGCTGTCTCACAAAACCATACGACCGCACTCTCATGTCCAACGGTCTTTGGGCGGTCCTTCTCTCACGTCCTGCGGCGGCGGCTGAATAGCTGTCACGTGCTAAAGCCCGACGCCGGCACTCCCGGGTGCCCCGACGTCGGGCTTTCTTCGTGGAAGTGAGAGAACGTTCCGAAATCGGCTGCACGATGTGCGAGAACATCTGGGTCGCCGTCGCTTGGACGCGCGCTGCCCGATACCCCCGCGCGCTGCCCGATACCCCCGCGCCCTGCCCGATACCCCCGCGCCCTGCCCGATACACCCCCGACGTTCTCTCACGTCCTGCCGTTTTTTGGAGGACGTTCTCTCATGTCCTGCGGCGGCGGCTGAATAGCTGTCACGCGCTAAAGCCCGACGTCGGCACCCACCGTGGGTGCCCGGCGTTGGGCTTTCTTCGTGGAAGTGAGAGAACGTTCCGAAATAGGCCGCACGATGTGAGAGAACATCTGGGGGTTTGGGGCGACTGATGCAACACGGTCTTCCTCACTGCAACAACGATGGAATCTGGCTCTCCGTCGCTGGATACGTCTGGAGTGGCCCGGTGAGCCATCGATGACTTTTGGAAACACTCTTGACCGTGACGCGGCCCACACGTAGTCTGGTGCAACAGTGTTGCTTCTACTGCAACCCCAAAATATTCTTGGTGGAACACATGAGTAATGAACTTTCCTCTGTGGCAGCCGCTCCGGGAGATCGGTCCAATGGCGGACACGGCACCTCTCCCGAATCCGGCCCCAATCACACAGTCAGCAAGGACACGCGCCGACGCGTCGTCACTGCGAGCTTCATCGGCAACTTCGTCGAGTGGTTCGACTACGCCGTCTACGGATACCTGGCCGGCATAATCTCGACCGTTTTCTTCCCGGAATCCGATCGCCAAACAGCCTTGCTCGCGACATTCGGCGTCTTTGCGGTCAGCTTCTTCGTAAGACCGCTTGGCGGATTCATCTGGGGCCACATCGGAGACAGGCTGGGCCGGAAACAGGCGTTGTCGCTCTCGATCGTCCTGATGTCAGTGGCCACGTTCTGCATCGCCCTGATCCCCGGGTACGCCACTATCGGCGTGATGGCTCCCATCCTGCTGCTGCTCGTAAGGGTGGTCCAGGGCTTCTCCGCTGCCGGAGAGTACGCCGGCGCGTCCGCCTTCCTGGTGGAGTATGCGCCGTCGAATCGCCGCGGACTCTATGCCGCCGTCGTGCCTGCCAGTACGGCAGCGGGTCTCCTGCTGGGCTCCTTGCTGGCCGCCCTGCTGAGTTCAGTCCTCACGGCAGAACAGCTGAACGACTGGGGTTGGCGCCTGCCGTTCCTGTTGGCGGCGCCCATGGGCTTGATCGGCAGGTACATCCGCACCAAGCTCGAGGACACGCCTGCGTTCCGTGAGCTGTCCGAGAAGGAGCCCACAGTCAAGGCTCCCGCCCTGGCGATGTTCAAGACGTACCGTAAGCAACTCATCATCGCCACGGGCGCAGTGCTGCTGAACGCCGTCGGCTTCTACGTGATCCTCAGCTACATGCCCACATACCTGTCAGTGGAACTGGGCTTCGGAGCGGCGGAATCGTTCCTGGCTACCACGATCGCCCTGGCCAGTTACATCGGCTTCATCTTCCTGACCGGCATTGCGTCGGACAAGTTCGGCCGTAAACGGATGCTCATCACCGCGTCTGTCCTGTTCGTGGTGCTGACCGTCCCTGCGTTCATGCTCCTGGATACCCGCAACTTCCTGGTGATCGTGCTGGTCCAGATCCTGCTGGGCGGAATGCTCACCCTCAACGACGGCACACTACCCAGCTTCCTGGCCGAACTCTTCCCGACGAAGGTCCGCTACACAGGCTTCGCTGTCAGTTTCAACCTCTCCAACGCGTTGTTCGGCGGCACCGCGCCGTTCATGGCAACGCTCCTCATCGGCATGACCCACAATCAACTGGCCCCCGGCTGGTACCTCGTGGCTGCCGCCCTTGTTTCCCTCATCGCAGTCCTGTTCGCCGCCGAGACTTCCAAGAAGCCACTGCAGCAGGTCTGAAACCAACCACCCCATTGAAAGGAACCACCATGACCATCACCGAGAACGAGGCCATCAACGATGTGGCCAAGCTCGATCGACTCAAGGTCCTCAACAACGGCGAGAAAGTCTCCCTGACTTTCTCGGATGCAGAGTTTGAGCGTCGCCTTACGGGCCTTCGCAGCATCATGGCCGAGAAGGACCTCGACGCCGTCATCCTCACCAGCTACCACTCCATCAAGTACTACTCCGATTTCCTCTTCACCTATTTCGGCCGCTCCTACGGCATGGTGGTCACCAAGGATGACACTGTCACCATTACGGCAAATATCGACGCCGGTATGCCTTGGCGCCGCAGCTACGGCGACAACCTCGTGTACACGGACTGGCGCCGGGACAATTACATCCACGCTATCCAGGAAGTCCTGCGCACCCGCGGCATCAACCCGCGCCGCATCGGCGTCGAAGATGACTCCCTTCCGCTGGATAACCGCAACAAGATCCAGGCCGCATTCTCGGGAGCCACGCTGGTGGATGTTGCCCAGGCTGCGATGCGCCAGCGCATGATCAAGTCGGACGAGGAAATCGCAGTCATCAAGCACGGCGCCCGCATCGGCGATCTTGGCGGAGAGGCCATCCGCAGCGCGATCACCGCTGGAATCACTGAGTACGAGGTCGCCTTGATCGGCACCGAGGCCATGGTCCACGAGATCGCCCGCACCTTCCCGGACTCTGAAATCCGTGACACGTGGGTCTGGTTCCAGTCCGGCATCAACACCGACGGCGCGCACAACTGGGCAACCACGCGCAAGATTCAGGAACACGACATCCTGTCGCTGAACTGCTTCCCAATGACCAGCGGTTACTACACGGCTCTGGAACGCACCTTGTTCTACGGCGAACCGGACGCGCGTTCATTGGAGCTGTGGAACATCAATGTTGAGGTACACAAGCGTGGCCTGGAACTCATCAAGCCCGGCGCAGTCTGCAAGGACATCGCCGCCGAACTCAACGAGATCTACGTCGGTCACGGGCTCCTGGCCAACCGCACGTTCGGCTATGGCCACTCGTTCGGCGTCTTGAGCCACTACTACGGCCGCGAAGCAGGCCTTGAACTTCGCGAAGACATCGACACCGTGCTGGAACCGGGCATGGTGGTTTCCATGGAACCGATGATTACAGTCCTGGACGGCCAACCGGGTGCCGGCGGCTACCGCGAGCACGACATCCTSGTGGTGGGCGAAGACGGTGCGGAGAACATCACCAAGTTCCCGTTCGGCCCCGARTACAACATCATCGGAGCCTAGTGACCCGGCCGGTGGGCGCAGTGCACGGCGTCCACCGGCCCAGCCCGGTCACAGTCCGCCAGCCTCAGCCAAATATAGTGAACCCATGACTCCCACGGAATCCAACGACGTTTCAGGCAACGGCGAAGCCAAAGGTACCTCGGTCATTGTCAACGCCATCGCGGTCCTGCGGAGTTTCAGTGCAGAAGAGCCGCTATTGGGGGTCACTGAAATCGCAGGGCGCATTGGCCTGCACAAGAGCACAGTTTCCCGCATCCTGGCGACCTTGGAGCAAGAGCATTTGGTGGAGCGCGACGTCGATTCGCGCAGGTTCCGCTTGGGGTTGGGAATGATCGCCATGGCGGGCCCACTCCTGGCGGAACTCGAAGAGCGGCGCGTGGCGTATCCGGTACTACGGGAACTGACCGAGCGCACGGGGGAGACCAGCGCGCTCATGGTCTGGAACGGCACCGAATCCATGAGTGTGGAGCAGATCCCCAGCCGGCACCAGGTCAAGCACCTGGCCCCTTTGGGAGTCCGTTACAACGAGGCACTCAGCTCATCCGTTCAGGTCTTCCTTGCCGCGGAGGACAAGGATCGTGTCCGTAATCTCCTCCGAAGTGGTGCGATCACTCTTCCTGGCCTCGATGAGGAAGCCATGGAGGCGTACTTGCAGCGGCTGGAGGATTCCACGAAGCGCGGCTGGGCAGTGAACTTTGGCGAGACGTCCATCGAAGAAGTGGGGGTGGCCTCTCCTGTCTATGACCACAGGGGAAACATCGTGGCGTCCGTACTCATTCCCGCACCCAAGTTCAGGGTCTCGCAGGACACACTTACCAGCCTTGGCGAAGCTTGTGCCGACGCCGCGGCCAAGGTCACCTCGCGCCTTGGTGGCCGAGCTCCGCGCTGAGCTGCAGGACGTGCAAGCCACAGGACGCGCAAGCTGCAGAAGCCGCTGGCCCAGAGGATGAATCTTCTGGCCTGCAGGTGGAGATCGGCTGTTGCATAGGTGATTTGGCCCAGAGTCGTGTTCCAGCGTGGATAGTCTGGCTGGCATGGAAAGAACACTGAGGGTATTCCGGCGTTGGGGCGCCCCTGCGGCGGCCGTGATCTTCTTCGTGCTGTGGTGCGTGGGGGAAGCCGGCCGGATGGGGCCGTGGCCGGGCCTGCCCAATTGGCCCGGTACCGTCCCGCTGCTAACGATGACTCTGAGCATCGCCCTCGCGGGCAGGAAACCCTTCGTTTCTCTAGGGCTAACCGGTGGTCTGCTGCTCGGACAACTTGTGCACGTCTTACCGGCGATGGCCGCGAACCATTGGGCCATCTACCTCGGATCGTCCATTTCCTTGGCCTTCATTATGTGGACGGGCACCAAGAAGCAGAGAATTTGGTCGRCTGCGGTCAATGTCCTCTTTGCAGCAGTCATGACTTTCATGATGATTTCCTGGCGGTACGGCGGCGGCGTGGGATGGTTCATGCCGCTCTATTCAGGCGATGCTTCTGCACTGCGGATCTACGGTTGGCAATTGCTCAGCACCCTGATGCTCATAGCGGCAGCCTGCGGCACGTTGGGCATTCTGGTGGCCCTGTATGAGGACCGGCGAACCCTGTCCCAAGCCCAGGCCGTGGCCGAAGCGAGCCTGAAAGAGACGGAAATCGAACTCATCGTGGAGCAGGAGCGCAGCAGGATCGCGCGGGACCTCCACGATGTGTTGGCTCATTCCTTAGCGGTTATTACTGCCCAAGCTGATGGGACGCGTTACCTCAGCCAAAACCAACCCAAGGTGGTACTTGAAGCACTGGAAAACATTGCTGGATCGGCAAGACACGCCTTGGTGGACGCGCAGCGGGTTATAGAAGGAGTAAGGGGAGATGGCCTGGTTGCCCCTCAACCGCGACTGGATGACTTGGCGGCATTGATCGATCAGATGCGTCGCGGCAGCTTGAAGATCGAGCTTAGCGAATCGGGCCAGACCGTGGAACTTGGTGCTGGGCAGGAACTTGCTGTCTTCCGGATCATTCAGGAATGCCTCACGAACGCGCTCAAGCATTCCGGTAGCGGGACGGCAGTTCGTCTGCATCTGGATTGGAGCGGGCCGGGCTTGACCCTGCACGCTGCTTCCCTCCTCACGGCGTCCGCTCCATTGGGGGAAGCGGACGCCGGAGAGCAGGTTGAGCGAGTCGGTCGCGGCATTCCCGGGATGCGTGAACGGGCACACCTCGCCGGCGGTTGGCTGACCGCCGGACCTGATGGCGGACATTTCCGAGTCACTGCTTTCATCCCTTACGGGACACGCCATGGAATCTCGGCGCAGGAAGCGTCAGAGACGGAATCCGACATCAAAGTTCTCGAACCCGCAGGCGTCCTTGCTGTTCCGGAGGCCGCTGAGCGTGGCTGACTCGTCCGCACTAATTACCGTCGCCTTGGTGGACGACCAACCCCTCTTTCGCGCTGGAATCCGAATGCTGGTGGAGAGCCAACCCGACATGACGTTGGCTTGGGAAGCGTCTGATGGCAAACAAGCCGTGGAATGCGCAGTCGAACAGCCGCCGGACGTCATCCTCATGGACCTGCGGATGCCGGAAATGGACGGCGTCACCGCAACCCGCCTGATCATCGAGTTGGCGCAGCAGCGGGGTTCCGACCAACCCAAGATCATTGCGTTGACCACCTTTAACCGTGATCACGCTGTCGTGGAGGCCGTTCAGGCCGGCGCAAGTGGGTACCTGCTCAAGAGCGCTGAGCCGGAGTTTCTGTTGGCCGCCATTCGCACAGTCCATTCCGGCTATTCGGTGATCGCGCCCGGCTCTGTCCACCATCTCTTCCAGCATGCGGCGCGGACAGTGCAGGTTGCGGGCCCCAATCTCTCTGTTTTGGAACCCTTATCGGCTCGGGAGAGGGATGTTTTCCTGCTCGCGGCAAAGGGTTTGGGCAATGGCGAGATGGCGGAGAGCTTGTTTGTCTCCGAAGCTACTGTGAAGAGCCATCTGCGAAGCGTGCTGACGAAGCTTGGCGTCCGGACACGTCTCCAGTTAGTGGCGTTCGCCTATGAAAACAGGTTGCTCGGCTAACATGCGCGAGGATCACCGCGATGGCATTTAAGACCAATCCGAGGCCCAAACATTGGGTTTAAATGCCAACTCGTCGCGGGAAGGCGAGACAAAAATAACGGCGACCGTCCCCACTAAGGGGCCGACCGCCGTCGTTCGTTGAGCCGACGTCCGCGACGTTACATCCTCCGCCGTGCCGTCGTTGTCTCGTCCATGGCATCCCTGCCCAGCCAAGCACCCAGACCGATCATGGCCACGCCAAGAACAAAGTGCAGCCAGTTGTCAGCGGTGTTGAACGGAACAAAGTTGGCGCCCGTTTCCTGGTTGATGATCAGGCCGTAGATCCAAAGAACGAGATATACGGCGCCGCCACCAATGAGGAAGAGGCGAGCCATGCGTCCTGTCCTGGCCATGGCCAAGCCGGCCACGCCAAACAGCAGGTGGACGATGTTGTGGAGAATGGATACTTGGAACACTCCAAGCAGCATGGCGCCGGATTCATGTCCCGCGAAGGTCATGGCGCCGTAATTGGTGGTGATACCCGGGATAAAGCCCAGGACGCCTACCAGCAGAAAAACAATGCCAACGCCCATGGCGGTGTTGTGAAGCGACAACCCCATCGCATGATGGTGTTCGGTGGGGTGCGAAGCGGTGGTCATGAAGTCCTCCCTTTCACGCTGTTACACGGCTCTTCTCATGGAGAACCGTCCCGCGGCAAGGGGTGTCGGAAAACCTTGCCGACGCCGCCATAATACTCCTGAAATGCCTCCGATAGCAGGGGAATGGCCACTTGGTGCCAGTTAGCATGGGTTCATGAGCCAGGCTCCCAACGGCGACTTCCAATCGGTCTTCCATGACACCCGGGATCTCACTCCCTTCCGCGAAGGATACGTGCGCACAACGGTCCGCGGATTGGCCGACGGCGTAGGTGAAGTCCTCTCCGGTGTCCTGAGTGGCAGGGATCCTGCCCGACTTTCTGTGCTGGGCGATGTCCCCCGGTTGAAGCGTTTGTCCACCAAGCAGGCCAAGGCAATGCATGAGGCAGTTTTCACCTCTACTGAGCCTGATAGGCTTATCTCCTTGGGTCGGCTCTACCCGGGGTGGGCAGGCTTGTGCTACGTGATGGCGGGACTATTGGCGTACAAGCATGGCGGCTATCTGCGGGCATCGGAGTTGTTGCGGCGCGGCTTAACAACAAGGATCGACGACGACGCGAGCCAGTTCTCGGCTATCTACCTGGGGCAGGTGGTCACCAGGGTTGAGGTGGCCGAACGCATTGAAGTCCCGGTTTTGTTCAGCGAGGAGTCCGTGTTCCTGGCGCTGGCACATTGCCTTCGGGAAATGGGAATGGTCGAGTCGGCGTTGGAAGCAGTAGTGGGTTTGCCGCCGTCGTTGCCTTCAGCCTTGGCACGCTGCACCGCGGCGTTTGCGCTGGGCCGGCACAGGGAAGTGGTGATGTGTACGGAGGGTTTGTTGAATACGGATGACCTCTCGGCAGCCTTGCTCCTGATCCGGGCTCGATCGCAGCGGGCGCGTGGCGATTTTGAATCGGCCCAGTCAGCGCTGAAAGAGGTCCTTCGCCGGAGGAAGAGCAGCCTGGCTCTGCGCAACGATGCCCTTACGGACCGCGCCCTTCTAGCGCTGGACCAGGGACGGCGGACGCTGACTCCCCGTTCCAAGCGACCCGCCCCGCCGGCAGAGCTGGAGACCCTCGAGGTGATCCGCAAGGACGCAGAGATGCGTCGTTTGTGGGAGAACGACTTCAGGCAGCTCAGCGGGGAATAAGTCATTGTGCATGAGCTGATGAAAGCGTAATCTTGTAATCAACCAAGTGATTGATAAAGCATTTGGTTGACAAAGAAAGGTTGCGCAGGGTTATGGATCCAGACGCTCTGGACAAGGCGTTCATGGCCCTTGCTGATCCCGTCAGGCGGGGAATCGTTGCCCGGCTGGCACGGGGAGAGGCAACGGTCAACGAACTGGCAGAGCCCTTCGCGATCACCAAGCAGGCCGTTTCAAAACACATCCAAGTCCTGGAGCATGCAGGGTTGGTGACCCGCTCCCGCGACGCCCAACGCAGGCCAGTGCACCTGGACGCAGCCGCCCTCGAAGAGCTGACGGCATGGATAGACCAATATCGACTGATCGCCGAGCGTCGCTACCGGCTACTCGACGAGCTTCTGATCGAATCCGGCCCCGGGGTCTCCCAGGGGTCACAACAAAAAGAAGAAGAGGAATTGAAATGAGCAATCCAACGGCGATTACTGCTGATGACGGCGTTCCGTTCGTAGATACCGTCCGCGAATTCGATGCACCGGTCAGCGCGGTGTTCAAGGCACACGTGGACCCCGATCTCCTGGTCAAATGGCTTGGTCCGCGGGACGCCAAGCTCAACGTCACTGAATACAACGCGACCACGGGCGGCAGCTGGCACTACGAAAGCGGCCACGACGACGCAATGTATGGATTCCGCGGGGTCTTCCACACAGTAGACACCGACGAGCTGATCATCATGACCTTCGAATTCGACGGCGCACCGAGCCAGGTGGGCATCAGCACCACCAGGTTCGAGGAAATCGACGGGCGCACCAGAATCGTCGTCCGCGAGGTCTACCCTTCGGTGGAAGCGCGTGACATGGCGCTAGCCACAGGCATGAATTATGGCGTAATCGAAGGCTACGAGCGACTTGACGAGGTTCTTGCCGCTTAGCCGCGCACCACGATGGGAAGGATCTGCTCCGTCAACAGCACTGCTCCCAGCCCAACCATGATGATCCCGCTGGCCAGCGTCACCACGCGCGCGGCGCCCGGACGTGAAGCGAGCAGCTTCCGCGAGGTCAATGCCACCCCGGTGTACACCAGGCCGGCGAGGATCACGAACGTTAGCCCCAGCAACCCGGACTGAACAGCGACAGGAAGCGCGGCTTCAGGGCTGACGAACTGCGGTACCAGCGCCACAAAGAACAGCAGGCCTTTGGGGTTGATCCCGCTGGTGCCCATGCCTTGGAAGAACGTACGGAGCTGGTTTCCGGACTGCACGACGGCGCCTTCCGCACTAAAGCTGGCCCCTCGCCATGAGCGGATGGTCACGAAGCCGAGCCACAACAGGTAGGCGGCGCCGGCAATCGTGAGCCAGCCGAGCAGGCCCGGGACTCCCGCCAACAAGGCTGCCAGTCCTGCCGTCATCAGCACGGTGTGAATCACATAGCCGCTGCACAATCCCGCGACAGCAGGCACGAAGCTGCGCTGACGAAGTCCGGCTGAAATCGAGTAAGCCCAATCGACGCCGGGTGTGCAGGCCAAAGAGACTGCAACGAGCATGAAGGCGAGGAACAGCTGTGGGTTCACGATCTCTCCAGGGATGTAGTGGGTAGGAAAACTCTAGGGAAAATCGCCCCATAAGTGTTCCCCGATTTATCCCTGAAACCGCCTATTTGGGTAAGATCATTGCGTGATTGACCATATTGATAAGAATATTTTGCGCCACCTCCAAGAGGACGGTCGAATGACAGCCACTGCCTTGGCGTCGAAGGTGGGATTGACGGTGGCCCCGTGTCATCGAAGACTCCGGGATCTGGAGTCCTCCGGGGTTATTCGGGGCTACCGCGCGGACATCGATCCAGCAGCAGTGGGGCTCGGATTTGAGGCGATAGTGTTCGTCACCCTTCGCCAGGTGGAGCGCACCATCATGGCGGAGTTCGAGGAACGTGTGACCGCGAGCCCGAACATCGTTGAGGCGCAGCGACTCTTCGGCTCTCCCGACTATTTGTTGAAGGTCATCGCGGCTGACCTACCTGCCTATCAGCGCTTCTATGACGACGTACTCGCAGCCCTTCCGGCTGTTGAGCGTCTCACGTCGACTTTGGTGATGAAGAACCTGAAGACCAACATTGGGCCGCCGGTTTAAGCAGCATTCCTTCTAGGGCGCTATTCCTTCAGCAGCCCGGTAGTCCGGTAGGGAATCACTTCGCGTAGGAACATGCTGGTGGACGTGCGCACGATTCCCGGGCACAGCCTGATTTCCTCCGAGACGCGGTAGAGGTCGTCCGGGCTCTTGGCTACCACCCTGATGATGAGGTCGGTATCGCCGGCAGGAGCGTGGCATTCGAGTACCTCAGGGATCTCGCGGAGCGCGGCGATGGCTTCATTGAGGTGGCTTTGGTCGAGTTCGGCGCTTACAGCAGCCGCGACACCCCGCCCAAGTGCCGAGGGCAGCACGCGGCTGCTGTTGGGGCGCAATGCTCCCGACGCCGTCATCCGCTCCAGGCGCGACTGGACCGTGCCGCGCGCCAGGTGCAGTTTCTGGGCAAGGACCATGATGGGGACGCGGGGATCCTCATCAAGGGCGGCGATGATCCTGCGGTCCGTCGCGTCGAGTTCCTGCAAAATGACCACTTCCTGTCTGCAATTTCAACTCTGATTAGTCAGATCGACCACTCAATGCCACGTCTGTTGCACCAACTGTATGCGCACTGCTGAAATGGTGACAACGAAGCAGGGCGAGGCTACCGCCGGATCCCGCAGGCAGCAGGCACCTGGAACACCACCCGGACCCCTGTACAGGTTTCCCGCAAGGAAGCAGCCGCTGATTGACTCTTGTTCACAGCATTGTCATTCTGCACCCGCCCGTCCTGACGGGCAGCACAGCAAGAGCCCCTGAGCCACCGGATCGTTGCGGTAGCTGAGGGGCTCTTGTGTTGTGTGCCGACGCATAGGCTTGGACCATGACGTCTGCAGGCCGCTTCGCCCCCAGCCCTTCCGGGGAACTGCATGTAGGCAATCTCCGCACGGCGATCCTCGCTTGGCTCTTCGCTAAATCGACTGGCCGCGACTTCCTGCTCCGTGTTGAGGACCTGGACCGGGCGCGGTCCGGCGCGGAAGCGGAGCAGCTCCGCGACCTGGAGGCCATCGGCGTCAGCTGGGACGCCGCCGTCGTACGTCAGACTGAACGCGGAGCGCTGTATGAGGAAGCGATCAGCCGCCTGACTGCCGAGGGCCGCACTTACGAGTGCTTCTGCACCCGCCGCGAAATCCAGGAAGCGCCCTCGGCGCCGCACTCTCCACAAGGCGCCTATCCAGGTACGTGCCGGAGGCTGTCCGAGGCCGAGCGCGAGATCCGCCGGGCGTCGCGTCCGGCATCAATCCGCCTCCGATCGGACGCCGCTGAGTGGGCTGTTGAGGACCAGTTGCACGGCCCCTACGTGGGTGTGGTGGACGACTTTGTGCTGCGCCGCAACGATGGGGTCACGGCCTACAACCTGGCAGTTGTAGTAGACGATGCCGCCCAGGGAATCGACCAAGTGGTCAGGGGCGACGACCTCCTTCCGTCCACTCCTCGGCAGGCGTACTTGGCCACCCTGTTGGGCTTGCCAGTCCCGGAATATGCCCACGTTCCGCTGGTGGTAAACCACGACGGCGTGAGGCTGGCAAAGCGGGACGGTGCAGTAACGCTGGGCGACCTCGCCGCCGTCGGAGTTTCAGCGGAGCGTGTACGCGACCTCCTCCTTGAGTCGTTGGGATTACCCGCCGGTTCCTTGGAGGATGCCGTGCCGGAATTCGACCCCCGAAGGCTGCCGAGGGAGCCTTGGGTGTGGAAAACTCCCAGAGCTTGAGTGCAGGCCAAGTAGGCTGTCTGGATGCATTCACAGGTGATCGCCCCAGGTTTCGAGTCCGTAGCCGAGCTGTTCAGTAGGTTCCTCGAACGAGACCCTGAATATTCCGCCCAAGTGGCGGCGTACCATCGGGGCGTCAAGGTGCTGGATCTCAGCGGCGGGCCTCACATCCGTCCTGATTCAGTCACGGGTGTTTTCTCGTGCTCCAAGGGCATGGCAGGCCTTGTCATAGCTCTGCTGGTTCAAGACGGCGAACTGGATCTCGACGCGGAAGTGGTCAAATATTGGCCGGAGTTCGGTGCCGAAGGAAAGGCCTCCATCACTGTTTCCCAACTCCTTTCGCACCAGGCCGGACTGTTGGGCGTCGAGGGAGGCGTGAGCCTTGAGGAAGTCAACAATTCCGAACTCGCGGCCGCGAAGCTCGCCAAACTTCCCCCGCTGTGGAAGCCGGGTGCGGCGTTCGGTTATCACGCCCTGACGATCGGCATTTTCGTGGAGGAGCTGTGCCGGCGAGTCACGGGTTCCACGGTCCAGGAGGTCTTCGAACATCGCATCCGATCCGTGACGGGTGCCCACTTCTACCTTGGCCTACCGGATGCTGAGGAAGAACGCTTCGCGCCTTTCCGCTGGGCGGCAGATCCCACGTGGCCCTGGGTGGACCCCGCCAGCCATTTCGGCTTGTCGGCCAACGCTGCAGAGGGGGACATCCTGGACCTTCCGAACATCCGCGAGGTCCGCGCCGCCGGTATGAGCTCGGTAGCGGGCGTTTCCAGCGCTGAGGGCATGGCCAGGATCTACGCTGCAGCGGTGACGGGGTTGGCGGCCGGCGGTCAGGCCGCCGTCGCACCCTTCCTGACGGAGGAGACCATCCGCCAGGTTTCCGCTGAGCAGGTGTTCGGGATCGATCGCGTCTTCGGCGAAACCGGCTGCTTCGCCACGGTCTTCATGAAGTCGCACAGCCGGATGCCGTTCGGCAGCTATCGAGCGTTCGGGCACGACGGCGCCAGCGCGTCTTTGGGATTCGCGGACCCGGTGTATGAGCTTGGCTTTGGATACGTTCCGCAACAGGCCGAGCCCGGAGGAATTGGTTGCCGCAACCTCCTGCTCAGTTCAGCCGTGCGGGAGGCGATAGCAGGGCTCTCGGCGTAGTCCCGCGAGTGCCTTGGCTTCTGGTTAGGAGTCCGCTGTCTGTGAGAGCTGCGCGGCTGGAACTCCCGCTGCCATGCCCGCCCACAGGGTGTCAGTGGTGGCAGCAACGACGTCCTCAACACTGTTGCCGTCCAACTGCTTGACTGCCGCCAGGAGCGCGGCGCCATGCAAGCTCACGAAGCACACCATGGCCAGGGTTTCTGTGTCGCCCGGGGCCAAGGCTCCGTCATCCTGTGCCTCTGCAATGAGGGCGCGGGCCACGTGGATCCCTTGCTCGCCGATGTTCCGCAACTCCGTGCTGGACCCGGGGTGATGCTTGGTGGAGTACATGACGGTCAAAAGCGCCGGGTGGGAGACCGCGAAGTCCACATAGGCGGTGGCCACGCTTGCAAAGCGCTGACGAAGGTTATCTCCATTCCCAGCCGCCGCGAGTATGCGCTGGTTCATCAGCTCAAAGCCAGCCAACGCCAAGGCGTCGATGAGGGCTTGCTTGTCGCGGAAATGTTTGGCCGGCGCGCCGTGGCTGACATTGAGGTCCCGGGCCAACTGCCTCAGGGAGAGTGCGTCGACGCCCGATTGCTCAATGGTTTCCATGGCGCGCTCCAGTAGAGCTTCTCGCAGCTTGCCATGGTGATAGGGCTGGTCCGTCATACCTCAAGTCTAACTGAAAGTAGTCATTGACAACAATGTAGACAGTGCCTACGATGTTGGCATTGACTACATCGAGTCGACGGGATTCATCCGGCGTCGGCGTTTACAGATTGGAATTGCCATGACCATGACCTATTCGGGTACTACTGCATTGATCACAGGCGCAAGCTCCGGGCTTGGCGCTGAATTCGCAAGCCGCTTCGCCGCCCGAGGTTCCAACTTGATCCTCGTGGCCCGCCGCGCAGATCGCCTTGAAGAACTGGCCGGGAAATTGCGCGCCGAGCACGGCGTAGCCGTCACCGTGCTTCCCATGGACTTGGGCCGTCCTGGTGTTGGCAAGGAACTCGTGGACGAAATGACCAAGCGCGGAATCACCGTGGACACCCTCATCAACAATGCAGGCTTCGGAACCCGCGCCGCCTTGGTGGAGGAAGACCCTGAGGTCATCGCTTCCGAGATCGCACTCAATGTGGCTGCCTTGGTGGATATCACCCGGGCCTTCATGCCGGGCATGCTCTCCTCGGGCAAGGGTGCGCTGGTGAATGTCGCCAGCACCGCCGCGTTCCAGCCGATCCCTGGCATGGCCGTCTACGGGGCCACCAAGGCATTCGTCCTCAGCTTCACCGAGGCCGTTGCCCACGAGGCCAAGAGCTCCGGACTTCGTGTGCTTGCCCTCTGCCCGGGCGCCACCCGCACCGAGTTCTTCGATGTCCTCGGCAGCGAATCCGCGGCAGTCGGGCGGATGCGAACCTCAGCGCAGGTTGTGCAAACAGCGCTTAAAGCGCTGGACCGGCCCGGAACGCCGGCAAGTGTTGTGTCCGGCTGGGCCAACCGCATCGCCGCCGGTCTCGCGCAGCGAGTGCCGAGGGCGCTCGCTGTGGGCATCGCCGCCCGTGCTGTTCAGGAGTAGTCGCTGTTCAGGAGTTGAGTAGTACCAGGGCAGGAATAGCGCCTGTGCAGGAGTGGTTACGGTGCCCGGATAGGCGGCGCGCACGACTTTGCGGATAGCCTGAAGAAAGGTCCGATCCATGTTCGGTGCCTACATCAATCCGGAGGCCAGCATGACCGAACCACGCTTCACCGTTGAGACGGCGAAGATACTCGCCGAGGTGGCCCACAATCGCCAAAAGGACAAGCTTAAGCGCCCTTATCGGGAGCATGTCCTGGCGGTGGGGGACGCGCTCGCCGACTTCGACGAGGACATCCAGATTGCGGGCTACCTTCACGACATCGCCGAGGATACTCCCATTACGAGGCAAGCCTTGTTGGATATGGGGGTCTCCGAGCGCGCCCTTGCGATCATTGAACGTGTCACACGCCGCTTCCACGACGACCCCGACGATTATGAAGCAGGGATCCGGTTTGTGGCCGAGGATCACGATGCCACCTTGGTCAAAATTGCCGATAATGCCCATAATTCCCTGCCGGAACGAGTCCAGGCTCTGGCTGAGAAATGGCCCGACAAGCCGCCCATGACCCGCTACGCCGACGCCCGTCCGGTGCTTTACAACGCCGTGCCGCGGGAAGAAGTGGAGTTGATCCTGCAGAGGGTAAACCCGTATCTACTTCCGGAGCTCGACGACATCGTTCCTGACCAAGCCTGCCCTGAGTAGCCACGACGGGTCAGCCCTCCAGTAGGCGCCGACGATGTTTGAGCTCCTTGATCCATTCCTTGGTTTGCCTTGCCGCGAACGGTGAGGCGCCGCCGTCGAGGTCGCTGATCAAGGAGCCGGTTGCCTTGAGGGCGATGTCCACTGAATGCTGGGCCGCCCGTTCAGTCAGCCCAAGCTTCGCGGCCCAGGCGAGGAAGTGCTTGCGTGAGATGCCGGTCTTCTTCCCGCCGACGGCCAATGCCAGCGTCTTGTCGCCGTAGACCACTGTGGAGGGAATGTCGTAGACCGGGGCGATGGTGAATTCGCGGACGCCAAGAACTCCAGGCGCCTCCACCATGGAAACGTTCTTGGCGTGCAGGTCCCCGTTCCCCGTCAGCCAGGCAAACGCGAGTTGGATGACCAGATTGCGCACTGCTGGAAGGCGTGCAGGGCAATGCCCGGCCAGCGCTGAACAGACTTCGCTGAACGGAACGCTGTATTTGTCCGCCGGGTACAGCCCAAGGATCTGGGCGCCGTCCTCCACAGCCAGACGCAGAGGCGAGCCGTCGGCAGCGGTGACCCGGTCAAAACGCTCCACCAGAAGCCCCGCCCGGCCGCCGACGTCGTGCACCAACTGCACGTTGCTCACCGGAATCCGCAGCCGTCGCGCATAACGGAACATCAGGAACTCGTTTTCCACCACTGATGGGAACTCCGGAGCGTTGAGCTTAAGGATGTAGCGCTTGCCCGCCTGCGCCACGGGGAGGGAAATCATTCCGGCAGATAACTTGTCCTGCACACCCGCCAGCGCTACGGGATCGATCAATCCGGAATCGCCCAGCAACGCATCAAAGTCCAGCGGCAGTTTTGAGTCAAGCACGACGGCGGTGCCCCCTTCCGCCAGAGCCTCGCCGTGGGGGACCGTCTGGACATCGCCCACTGCATCGCCACCCGCCGCCATGAGGAGGGCGAGTTCGTCGTCCGCGCTTGCCTTGACGCTGCGTCGTAGCGAGTTGAGTCGCCGGCCCTCAGGCAGCAGGCCGGTGAAGTAGGCCGGTACTGCACCGCTGGGCGTGAAAACAGGATCGGCACTCACGGGAAGCGTCGTTGCCACGGCGGGTAGGCCGGCGTCGAGGTACCGCTGGAGGTAGCTGAACTTGGTGCCGCCCTCATGGCGTTCGAGGCGCGCCGCCAGGATGCCCTGCTTGTAGACGTCGGCGATGCGGTGGAAGGTCATGGTGCTGACTCAGAAGCTATCTCAGAAGCCGCGGGCAGGCCAGCTTGACGGAGGGAAAGTTCCAGGCCGAGGGTGTCGAGTACGGCCAAAAGTGGCTCAAGCTGGACTGTGCTCTTGCCTGTTTCCACGAATCGGACAAACCGTTCGGAAACGCCGGCGAGGTCGGCAAGGTCCTGTTGGCTCAGGCTTAACGATGCACGGCGGGCGCGTACTTCAGAGCCCAAAGTTGCCATAAGGTTGGTGGCTGCCACGCGGTCCTCCCTTGGTAGGAATCGGTACGAACGTGCCGATTCCTTAGTTTGCACCCCTATGCAAAGCCAAATCAAGGGCATTTACGATGAGAACCGGCACGAACGTACCGAGTTTCATGGGCGCCTAACCGGTCGCCGCCTCCAGTCGACGCAGCGCTGCTGCCCGACCCTTGTGGCCCTGGCGTTCATCGAAAAGGATCGAGAGGCCCAGCACCACCATCATTTCCAGCATGCACACAGGCACGGATGCGCCCGCGGCCGCCATGGCGATACTCGCGGCGAGGCCAAGCACTACCGAGGTAGTGCCCCAAAGGTGGCTGCGCTCCAGCCCAAGCATGATGCCGTAAAGGGTGCTGAGCGAGACCTTGAACAGGATGACCGGAATGGCGATCGAGGCAACTGCGGCGGCCGCCGGGATGTGGGCTTCATCATCAATGAAGTAGGCGGCAACGTGAAGTCCGGCGCCGGTGGCGGCGATGGCTGCGAAAAGGGGAAGGTGCCCGTATCCGAATATCCATGAGCGGTGCCGTTGCACGTGGAGGGCCGGGCCCGAGGGCAGGATGAAGTAAATCCACCACAGGGCAAAGGCCAGCCCTGTCCCGCTCAAACCAACCAGCGCAGCATCCAAGGTCCAGCCGTGGAGGGCAACGATCGCGCGCAGCGTTTCAATCGCGCCGATCAAACATTCGCCCAACGCAATGATGGCCAGGAGCCCGTAGCGTTCTGCGATGTGATGGGCGTGCCACGGGGTGCGGATGTTCCGTTCCGCGAAGTACGGCGCCGCCATCTCCAGGATGAACAACGGGGCTGCCATGAGGAAGGTGGTGGCCACGCTCGCATCGATCAAAAGGACCCCCACCCAGCCGACTTGCACCACTGCAACGTACTTTGCATACCGCAAGCACGTTTCACGGCGTGCTGGGTCCTGGCGGGCAGCGCGCAGCCACTGGAAGATCAGCGCCACTCGCATGATGATGTAGCCGAGCACCATGGCCACGTTGTCCACGTGCTTGCCTTCGATGATCGAGTGGAACAACGGCTCAATGCCCATGGCCAGGATGAGCACACCCACCATTTGGACCATGGTTACGACGCGGAACACCCAGTCATCGGTGTCGTAGGCGCTGGCGAACCACGTGAAATTGATCCACGCCCAGATAGTTGCGAACATGGCGAACGCGAATGCCAGGAGCCCCGGCCAGAAATGTGCCTCCGCCACAGCATGGGCGAATTGGCTACCGGCGACGCCGAAGGCAATGACAAACGTCAGGTCGAAGAACAGCTCCAGCGGAGTGGCCGTGCGATGCTTCTCGTGAGGATCGCGGCCGCCCATCCGGGACAGCGCATGGCGCAGGGGATTTGTGGACATGGGTCAAAGATTACCGGTGCACTTGGTCCCGCGGACGGAACCCCTACACGCGGCCCAGCACATCGATGTCTTCGAGGAACTCCTGGTACACCTCGTCACTCACGGTCGTCCGGGTATCGGCGATGGCGTCGAGGTAGTCCTGTGTGACAGGGCCCTTCCGTCCGTTCGACGAGACTGTGGACGATGCACCCGAAGTAGCGGCGTCGTCGTACACGGCCTTTTCCAAGGCACGCTGTGAGGCGCTGCGTGCCGCGAACTCGATGTCCGCCGGCGAGAAGCCCTGGGTGCGCTCCACCAACTGAGCGATGTCGACGTCGTCCACCACGGTGGCGGGGATGAACCGCTGCCACATTGCCTCTCGCGCGTGGACGTCCGGCAGGCCGATGGGGATGACGTAATCGAACCGGCCATGGCGCAGGAAAGCTGTGTCCAGGGCGCGGATGAAGTTGGTGGCGCAGACCAGGAGACGTCCGGGCTGTTCGCGGAACGCCGGGATGATCTTGAGGAGCTCGTTAGTGACGCCCTGCAATGGCGACGGCGGATCGCCAGCCCGCTGCGAGGCGATCTCCTCCACTTCGTCGATGAACACCACGGCGTGTTCCAGCTCGGCGATTTCCAGGAATGTCTCCCGCAGCGCCCCGGCCAGGCCCTTGGGGTCTGACGCCAGGCGGGACGGGAACACCTCCACGAACGGCCACTCGAGCCGCGACGCTATGGCCTTGGCGAACGTGGTCTTTCCCGTGCCCGGAGGACCAAAAAGCACGACGGCGCGCGGCGGCACCACACCGTACTCGTCGGCGAGGTCGGCCTCAGCCAGCGGGAGAACCAGACGGCGTTCCAACAGTTCCTTCTCGCGCTTCATGCCCGCCACGTTTTCCCACAGGTCACGGGCCAGGATCCGGCCACCCAGCAAGCTAAGGGGTTCCAGTTCCTGGCGTTGCACAGGGATGGTTCGCTCGAAGTAGCGCAGGTTCTTCTTCACCACAAAGCCGCGGCCAAGGAACGCTTCAACGCGCGTCTCGGTTTCCGGCATGAGCGCGGACAGCTTGTTGAGGCCATGCGGAGCCATGCGGTTCTCGACGGCGGACAGCAGCGAAGTGCCGATGCCCCTGCCACGGAACTCCGTCAGCGTCGCGAGGAAAACGACCCAGCCTTGGTCATGGGCCGCACGTCCAACGGCGGCGCCAACTACTTGGTCGCCTTGGACGGCCACCACGGCGTGGTCCTTTTCGCACGAGGCAAGCACCTCAGAGAGTGCGTACACGGGCTCTACGCCATCAGCCTTGAGTGACTCCCAGAGGTGCAGGATGCCGTCAAGATCGGACGAATGGAAGTCCCTGATGCGCCAGTTGGTCATGGGGTTTCTCCTGGGTGTGCTGGTGGATCGCCGTTGATTCCTTGGAGTTGAGCATAGGGGAACCACCCGTCCAGTACGTTGCGGGCCCGTTGCGTTACGGCGCAAACCCACGACGGCGGCCTGTCGGCACCCGCTTTCGTCCCGGCGTCGTACGTGCCACCTAGGATGGGCGCAACAGACCGGTTGTGGCGCGCGTTACGAGGGAGAATCGTGGGCTTGTTTTCTGGGAGATCATTCTTGAAAGGCGGCGCGGCCGGCGTGCTGGCTGCCTTGCTTATCGGCACGTCCTTGGCGCCAGCGGCGAACGCTGTCGATGCCGACGACCTTGTCATTTATGGCCCCAACATTGTGGGTGCGGCGCTCTCCGTCGAGCGAGCCTACGACTACTTCATTGCATGCGATCCAAACCCGCAGGTGAACTACACCGTCCAGTGGCTGCGGGACGGTAAGCCGGTGGGGCCCAGTCCTGGGTATTCCCCAGCGCTCCATGCACTGACCATTGATGATGTTGGAACCAGGATCTCGGCGGTTGTCAGCGGTGCTCAGGAGTGCCCGCCCGTCCGGGTGGACGATCCAAGGGTGATCCGGAAAGAACCGTCACGGGCCGAGGGCTTCACGGGCCGGGGTGCCTTTGAATTGGAGGCCCGCCGCTCGGATGGGGTGCTGTTTTCGTATCTGGGCCAGGACGCGTCGCAAGGCTGGAAGAGCGTCCTGCGAATCGGGCCGGGCTGGGAGTCCTTTACGAGAATTATCGCCCCAGGAGACATCACCGCGGATGGCCTCAACGACATCCTGGCTACGGACCTCTCAGGCGCCCTCGTTCAGTACGAAGGTTATGGTGACGGCGCGTTCACCGCCCACTATCGAAATGTCGTCGGCTCAGGATGGAATGCGATGGATAAGGTGGTGGGTCCCGGGGATTTCGATGGAGATGGACTGAACGACCTTTTGGCGAGCGACGCCAAGGGAGACCTCTATCTATACCCCAGGGTTGACAGAAGTTCGTGGAGTCCGCGGGTAAAAGTCGGCCAAGGCTGGGGCACGATGGACTTGATTTTCGCGCCGGGAGACTTCAACGGTGACGGCAACGTAGATGTCATGGCGAAGGACAAGGACGGCCGGCTGTTCCTGTATGGCGGCAATGGCCGCGGCGGATGGATCACGCCGAGGCAGGTAGGGCAAGGCTGGAATGCCTTGTCCAAAATCGGAAGTGTCGGGGATTTCAACCACGATGGGTTCAGTGATGTCCACGGCGTAAATGCTGCCGGTGATCTGTTGATGTACTACGGCGATGGTCGTGGCGGGTGGAAAGGCGTGGAGACAGTGGGCCGCGGCTGGGGCGGTTTCAACGGGCTCTACTAAGGAAGCTGTCCGGCTGTAGTTGCAAGAGCTGGGAGAAATGTGGGCATGATCTCATGGAAAAATGACAGCTTCCGGCGTGCAAGCGCTGCGGGGCTCTTGGCGGTGCTACTTGCGGTTTCGGCAGTGGCCCCCGCCGCAATGGCCATCGATCCTGATGACGTCCACCTTGATGGGCGAACCATTGTGGGTTCGTATCTGTCGGTGGCCGGGTCCAACTACTTCGAGGGCTGCAGCGGAAGTTGGAAGCCCGACATGACAATTCAATGGCTGAGGGACGGCGTGCCCGTTCCTGTTGTTCCACCGGAGAACCCGTATTTGTATCGTTTGAGAACCCCTGATCTCGGTCACCGTATTTCTGCAGTCGTCACGGGATCGCCCGTGAACTGTGCCGATCGGACAGTAACCACGCCTCCATCGGACCCCATCAGGAAGGAACCCATGAGGGCCGAGGGCTTCACGGGCAGGAACGCCTTTGAGGTCATGGCACGCAAGCCTGACGGGACCCTGATGCTGTACCTCGGACAGGACAACGCAAAGGGTTGGAAGGACGTGCGGCAGGTTGGGCCAGGCTGGGAAGGCTTCAGCAAAATCATCGGGGCCGGCGATTTTGGGGCCGATGGTGTCAACGACCTCCTCACGCAGAACACTGAGGGGAGGATGTTCCAGTTCAATGGCACCGGCGACGGCGGCTTCCACACTTATCAGGATCCCGGAATCGACTATGGCTTTGGACCGGGGTGGAATGCCTTCGACAAAGTGCTGGGACCCGGCGACTTCGATGGCGATGGCCTGAATGACCTCCTCGCCAGTGAGGCCAATGGCGATCTTTACCTCTACCCTTCAGGTTTTGAGCGAGTCATCAAGCCGGGAGTTTACGTCGGCCATGGCTGGGACGTCATGGACCTCCTGATCGGGCCTGGGGACTGGGACGGCGACGGCAAAGTGGACGTCCTCGCCAAGGACAAGAGCGGGAGGCTCTACTTCTACGGCGGGGATGGCCACGGCGGCTGGACCACTGTGCGGCAGATCGGCCAGGGCTGGAACGCCTTGACGATGGTCGGCAGTGCTGGCGATTTCAACCGCGACGGTTTCAACGATGTCCACGGCGTGAACGCCGCTGGCGATCTGGTGATGTACTACGGCGATGGTCGCGGGGGCTGGAAGGGTGTTGAGACTGTCGGTTGGGGCTGGAACATCTTCAATGGGCTCTACTAGTCGGGGGCAACGTGTCGAGAAGCAAGTCAATCGCAAAAGCAGTGCTGCTGGCTCTGGCGCTCGCATTTTCTGCAACGGGTCCGGCCGCGTCCGCAGCAGAGGTGCCGGACGTGGAAATATCGGGCAACCCGATCGTGGGCGCGGTGTTGATCGTGGATGGGGCCCAGGAGTACTTCGAAGGCTGCGGCGGAAACGGGGACCCTGGGTACTCCATTCAGTGGCTTCGCGACGGGGAACCGATCGCACCGGATCCCCGTTTTAGCCCGTACCTCCATGTCGTGGAATTGGACGACCTCGGCGGTCGGATCTCCGCGGTGGCCAGCGGCTCGCCTGCCGCATGCGCCGGCCGGAAAGTGGTGACGCAGGAAACCGCAGTGGTAGAGAAAGAACCACTGCGGGCTGCAGGATTCACGGGGCGCGGAGTCTTCGAACTGCTGGGCAGAACCCATGACGGGACGCTCATGCTGTACCTCGGCAAGGACACATCAAAGGGATGGAAGGAAAGCCGTCGGGTAGGCCCGGGATGGGGACTGTTTACCAGGTTCATTGCCGGGGGCGATCTGACCCACGACGGCATTGCCGATCTGATGGTCGAGAACACCTCGGGGACGCTCTACCGGTTCCCGGGAACAGGCGACGGCGGATTCCACACTGATAACGCCAAGGGCACCTGGGAGTGGAGCGCCATGGACAACGCGATTGGGCCCGGTGACTGGAACGGGGATGGACCTAACGATCTGCTGGCCAGCGACGCAACTGGCGATCTTTTCGTCTTCCCTTCCCAGCCGTTCGGCGGCTGGGGTGCTCGGGAAAAGGTCGGCCACGGCTGGGACGTCATGGACCTCCTGATCGGCCCCGGGGACTGGGACGGCGACGGCAACGTGGATGTGCTGGCCAAGGACAAGACCGGGAGGCTCTACTTCTACGGCGGCGACGGCCACGGCGGCTGGACCACCGCTCGCCAGATCGGGCAGGGCTGGAATGCCTTGACAATGATCGGCAGTGCTGGCGACTTCAACCGGGACGGTTTCAACGATATCCATGGGGTGAATGCGGCTGGCGATCTGGTGATGTACTACGGCGATGGCCGCGGGGGCTGGAAAGGCGTTGAGACTGTCGGTTGGGGCTGGAACATCTTCAACGGGCTCTACTGAAACGCCACCAAAGCAGCCCCAACCAAACCAGCCCCTACTGAACCGGCCTTAGCCGCAATCCCTGCATGCCGCCGTCGACGGCCAGTGAGGTTCCCGACGTCGAACCGGACAGTGGGCTCGCGAGGTAGGCCACCGCGCCTGCAACCTCGGCCGGGTCCACCATCCGGCCGTGTGGTTGACGGGCATTGAGTGCGGCGCGCTCAGCTGCCGGGTCAGCGGCGGAATCCAGGAGGCGGCCCACCCAGGGCGTGTCCACAGTGCCTGGATTTACGCAGTTCACGCGGATGCCCTCGCGAACGTGGTCGGCAGCCATGGCAAGCGTCAACGACAGCACTGCGCCCTTGGACGCCGAGTACAGGGCCCGCTGGGGAAGCCCGGCGGTCGCGGCGATTGAGCAGGTATTCACGATCGAAGCGGCCGGCGACTCGCGCAGGTACGGCAGGGCAGCACGGCTGACGCGCGCAATTCCTACGACGTTGATGTTCAGCACCCGGAGCCACTCGTCGTCGTCGTTCGCGGCGATGTCACCTTGGGCGCCAATGCCGGCGTTGTTGACCACGATGTCAAGGCGACCGAACTCCTTGACAACACTCTCGACGGCGGTGCGCACCGAGGCGTCATCGGCCACGTTGCATTCCACGCCGAAGTGCGGGCTGGTGTCCGGTGTCAGGTCCAGGACGGCAACCTGCGCGCCGCCGGCGGCGAGCCGGTCCGCGATGGCCGCACCAATTCCGGAGGCCCCGCCGGTCACGAGTGCTGCCAGGCCTTCGAATTCCTGGCCCACTGGGGATGCCATCATGCGTTGACGTGGGCGGGGGCGGCGGAAACGGTCCCGGCCTGCGCGCGGTAGTATTCCTGCCGCTGGCGTCCCAGGCCGTCAA
Organism: Paenarthrobacter sp. RAF54_2; assembly: GCF_052113945.1. Taxonomy (NCBI): domain Bacteria; kingdom Bacillati; phylum Actinomycetota; class Actinomycetes; order Micrococcales; family Micrococcaceae; genus Paenarthrobacter; species Paenarthrobacter sp. RAF54_2. The sequence continues at coordinate 51,741 of NZ_JBFRDV010000037.1, read as the reverse complement.
TCTCCAGCTCCACCACGTCGCCGGGCTGGATGTAGGGGAATCGACCAGACAGGGCCACACCCTCGGGTGTGCCGGTGATGATGACGTCGCCAGGCTCCAGGACCATGTACTGGCTGAGGTGGTGAACGATCGTGGCGGGATCGAAAATCATGTCCGAAGTGTTCGAGTCTTGGCGGGCTTCGCCGTTCACCGAGGTCCTCAGCCGGAGGTTGCTGGCATCCACCTCAGATGCGGGAACCAGCCACGGGCCCAGGGGAGTGGAGGCGGGGAGTGACTTGCCCTTGGTCCATTGTCCCGCGGCTCCGGGGATCTGGTAGTCGCGCTCGGAGAGGTCGTTGGCCACTGCGTAGCCGGCGATGCATGCTTCGGCCTCGTCCAGAGAGGAAAGGTAGGACGCTTCCTTGCCGACCACTAATGCCAATTCCACTTCCCAGTCATACTTTTCCGACGACGGGGGGATGGGGGCAGCGTCGAAAGGACCGCTGATGGTGTTGGACGGCTTCAGGAAAACCACCGGTACCTCGGGCGGCGTGGCCCCGGATTCGGCGGCGTGCGCGGTGTAATTCAGGCCAATGCAGATGACGGAGCCTGGACGGGCCACGGGCGCTCCGATGCGCACCCCGTCCGCGGAGATTTCAGGAAGTTTCCCGGATTCCAGGGCTTCGCGGGTGCGGGTGAAGCCGCCCGAGGCGAGGAAAACGCCGTCGATGTCGTTGGTCAGCGGCGAGAGATCGAAGTATTTCTCTGTGCCGTCGGCGTCCTGGGCGATGACGGCCGGTTGTTCGTTTCCGGCCGTACCCAGCCTGGCGAATTTCAAGGTCATGGCTTCCTCCGTGCGTTTGGGACTAACATCCGAGCTCTAGTGTGCTGTTTCACTACATAATACGGAAATGTGACCCATTGACAAGGTAGACATCGGATGTTTAGCTCTACCTAGATCACAGACCGGCTGCCAAGCAAGGAGCGCAATGAGCGTCATTACCGCAGTGGACACTTTCGATATCCGCTTTCCCACCTCGCAGGACCTCGATGGCTCCGACGCCATGAACCCGGACCCCGACTATTCAGCGGCGTACCTGATCATTCGCACCGATGCCGGTGATGGTCATGAAGGCCACGGCTTTGTGTTCACGATCGGGCGCGGAAACGAGGTTGAGACGGCAGCCCTCGACGCTCTTCGGGGCCACATCCTGGGGCGAAATGTGGAGGATCTCCTGGGAGACATGGGCGCCACGTGGAAGCTGATGGCCCACGATTCCCAACTCCGATGGCTTGGCCCGGAGAAGGGCGTCATGCACATGGCGATCGGCGCGGTGGTGAACGCCCTCTGGGATCTGAAGGCCAAGCGGGCGGGCTTGCCGCTCTGGGAACTGCTCGCCGCCATGAGTCCTGAGGAACTCGTGGCATTGGTGGACTTCAGATACCTCAGCGATGCCCTCACGCCGGATGAAGCGCTGGGGATCCTGCGCGCAGCGGAGGCGGGCAAGGAAGTACGTAAAGTGGCACTTCGCGCTGAAGGCTACCCCGCATACACCACGACGCCGGGCTGGCTGGGTTACAGCGACGAGAAACTGACCCGCCTGGCCAAGGAAGCCGTGGCCGACGGGTTTGCGCAGATCAAGCTCAAGGTAGGCGCCTCTTTGGAGGACGATATCCGGCGCGTGGGAATTGCCCGTGAGGCGGTGGGTCCGGACATCAGGATCGCTGTGGACGCCAACCAGCGCTGGGATGTTCAGGAAGCCATCGATTGGATGGCCCACCTGGCCCCTTACGACATCGCCTGGATCGAGGAACCCACCAGTCCCGACGACGTCCTGGGGCACGCGGCCATTGCCCGCGGTGTGGACCCTGTCCCTGTGGCCACCGGGGAGCACGTCCAGAACCGGGTGATGTTCAAGCAAATGCTTCAAGCCGGTTCCCTCCAGGTCCTGCAGATTGATGCAGCCCGGGTAGCTGGAGTCAACGAGAACATCGCCATTCTGCTGCTGGCTGCCAAGTTCGGTGTGCCTGTCTGCCCTCATGCCGGTGGTGTGGGGCTGTGCGAGGCCGTTCAGCACCTGTCCATGTTCGACTTCGTCGCCGTTTCAGGGACAAAAGAAGGCAGGATGATCGAGTTCGTGGACCATCTGCACGAGCACTTCATCACCCCCGTGGATGTCCGAAGCGGCGTGTACTGGCCGCCGTCGGCTCCTGGCGCGGGCAACGAAATGGTCCGTGAAACACTGGCCGAATACGCGTTCCCCGACGGCCCCGTCTGGGCTCGATAACGTACCGCGACAGCACGTGCACGCTCACAAGGAAGTGATCGCATGACCCAGCAAGCACCACCACTGCTCTCCCTCCACGGAGTCAGCAAGACTTTTCCCGGAGTCCGCGCCCTGAACAACATGGGACTGGAGCTTCGCCACGGTGAAGTCCTTGCGCTCGTGGGAGAGAACGGTGCCGGAAAGTCCACGCTGATGAAGCTTCTGTCGGGCATCTATACACCGGACAGCGGTACTTTCGAGCTGAACGGTACGGCCTTTGTGCCGGACAGTCCCAAGCACGCGCAGGAACTGGGCATCAGCATCATCCACCAGGAATTCAACCTGATGCCGGACCTCACCGTGGCGCAGAACATTTTCATCGGCCGCGAACCCCGGCGCTTCGGAGTGCTGAACGAGCGGGCCCTTAACCACCAGACGCAGGAGCTGCTGGACAGGATCGGCCTGCAGCTGAATCCCCGTCAAAAGGTGGGGCAGCTGACGGTGGCCAAGCAGCAGATGGTCGAAATCGCGAAAGCACTGAGCCACGATTCCAAAGTGATCATCATGGACGAGCCGACGGCAGCCTTGAATGACGCCGAGGTGGCAGCGCTGCACCAGATCATTCGTGGGTTTATCTCTCCCGGCACCGGCGTCATCTACATCTCGCACCGCATGGACGAACTCAAGCAGATCTCACAACGCATCACGGTGATTCGCGACGGCGAGTACGTCGACACAGTCAGCACGGCGGAGACCACCATGAAGGAAGTCATTTCCCTGATGGTGGGGCGCCAGATTTCGGGAGAACAGCGTCCGACGGCGGTCCCCGCCGAGGTGGCTAACGACGTCGTGCTTTCGGTTGAGGGGTTATCGACGCGAACCCTGCTGCGGGATGTCGGCTTCGACCTCCGACGCGGCGAAATCCTTGGCTTCGCAGGGCTCATGGGAGCAGGTCGGACGGAAGTGGCGCGTGCCTTGGTTGGCGCTGATCGTGCCACGTTCGCCCGGCTAGAGGTACGCGGCGCTGATGCGGTCATCCCGAACCCTGCTGCTGCCGCGAAGCTGGGCATCGGCTACCTGTCCGAGGACCGCAAGCATCTTGGCCTCATGCTTGAGCGGGACGTGAAGGAGAACATCATGCTCTCTTCGCTCGCCGCGAATGCACCGGGCGGGTTCATCAAGGATTCCGCGTTGCGCCGGACCGCTGAGGAATACAGCAGGAAGCTGCGGATCAAAACGCCATCCATTCACCAGCTGGCGCGCAATCTCTCCGGCGGCAACCAGCAGAAGATCGTGATCGCCAAGTGGCTCGTCAAGGATTGCGACATTCTCATCTTTGATGAACCCACGCGAGGAATCGACGTGGGTGCCAAGGAGGAAATTTACAGGCTCCTTAACGAACTGGCCGCCGGTGGGAAATCGATCATCATGATCTCCTCGGAGCTTCCCGAGATCCTGCGCATGTCCCACAGGATCGCCGTCATGGCCGAAGGCCGGATCACAGGCTTCCTCAGCAACGCTGAAGCCACCCAGGAACAAATCATGGAGCTGGCCACCCGCCGCGCCATCGCCACACCAGGAGCAATGACAGCATGAGCCTTGTAGAGACCCCCGCGTCCCGCAACCAGGGTACAAAGCCCGGACCCGCCGAACAGAAGCCGGTACGTGATCTCGCTACGAGGTTCCGTTCCTCCCTTCAACAGCTCCTGGCCTTCGGTTCACTCATTGTCCTGGTGATCTTTTTCGGCGCAATAAACTCGCGATTCCTGGTGCCGAGCAATCTTTCGGACATCCTGCTCTCCACAGTGGTGATCGGGTTGCTGGCCCTCGGCGCAACGTTCGTGATCATCACCGGCGGCATTGATCTCTCCGTCGGTACCGGCATGAGCCTGTGCTCGGTGATGACAGGCGTGATCCTGACCTATCTCGGGCTGCCGCTGTGGGCCGGCGTCATTGGCGGCATCCTGATGGGAGCCGTGATCGGTGCCGTCAACGGGTTCCTGATCTCCTTCCTGAAGATTCCACCGTTCATCGCCACCCTGGCCACCATGCTCGTTGCACAGGGAATGGCGCTGGTAGTCTCCGGAACCAAGCCGATCTATTTCACCAGCACTGAAGGCTTCGCCAACCTTGCCCTTGGCAAGCCCATCCCGGGCCTGGTGGTTCCCAACGCGGTATTCATCTTCTTCGCAGTGGCCGTACTGGCAGGGCTTGTCATGAGCAAGACGCTCTTGGGCCGCTACACCTTTTCCATCGGCTCCAACGAGGAAGCCACGGCACTTTCAGGCATCAACGTCCGCAACTGGAAGTTGTGGATCTACACGGCTGCAGGAGCTTTCACAGGCCTGGCCGGCGTCATCATCGCAGCCCGCCTCAACTCCGCCCAGCCGGGGCAAGGCATGGGCTACGAGCTGCAGGCGATTGCCGCCGTCGTGATCGGTGGGACATCCCTGGCCGGAGGCAAAGGCTCCATCGTCGGAACAGTGATCGGCGCCCTCATCATGTCCGTCCTGACCAACGGCCTGCGCATCATCTCCGTGCCGCAGGAATGGCAGAACGTGGCAATCGGCGTCGTGATCCTCGTAGCGGTCTATCTGGACATGCTGCGCAGGAAGGAGACCGCCAAATAGCCGCTGCGCTTCCGCTCCAACCACATGCATCCTCTCCAGAACGCATCCTCAGAAAAAGGGAGTCTTCAATCGTGAGCAAGTCCATCCACAACCGCCGTTCCTTTCTTACCCTCACCGGCCTCGCCCTCGGTGCCGTCGCTATTGCCGGCTGTGAGGCACCAGCCGGATCCGCCGGCGCCAGCGGAGCAGCAGCAGACGGCGCCAAGCCGTACATCGCCGTCGTGTCCAAAGGTTTCCAGCACCAGTTCTGGCAGGCCGTTAAGCAAGGCGCGGACAAGGCTGCCAAGGAATTCAACGTCGATATCACCTTTGAAGGCCCGAACACCGAGAAGGACGTTGACCAGCAGATCCAGATGCTTACCACTGCCCTGGGCAAGTCGCCTGCAGCTATCGGCTTCGCAGCGCTGGACTCTCAGGCCGCCACGCCCCTCCTGGAGCAAGCCAAGAGCAAGAACATCCCCGTCATTGCGTTCGACTCCGGCGTCGACTCCACCATCCCGGCCACCACGGCCTCCACGGACAACAAGGCTGCAGCAGCTGAGGCCGCCAAGCACCTTGCTGAATTGATTGGCGGGTCAGGCGAGATCGCCATCATCGGCCACGACCAGACGTCCAAGTCCGGCACCGACCGCCGCGACGGCTTCAAGGAATACATCGAGAAGAACAACCCCGGTGTCAAGATCGTCGCCATCCAGTACGCCGGTGGCGACCAGCTGCTCTCGGCAGACGCAGCCAAGGCAATCATCACCGCCAACCCGAACCTCAAAGGAATGTACGGAACGAACGAAGGCTCGGCAATCGGCGTCGTCAAGGCCGTGGAAGAACTCGGCCTCAAGGGCAAGCTGACGATCGTCGGATTCGACTCCGGCAAGGCGCAAATCGACGCCATCAAGTCCGGACTCATGGCGGGCGCCGTCACCCAGAACCCGGTCGGCATCGGCTACGAAACCGTCAAGGCAGCCGTTGCCGCCATCAAGGGTGAGAAATTGCCGAGCAAGATCGACACGGGCTTCTACTGGTACGACTCAAAGAACATCGACTCCGAGACCATTAAGCCCAACCTCTACGAATAGAATCACGCCTGGATTGGGTGGGGCCTGTGCCCCTCAGTGCCCCTCCCAATCCTGCCCTGTCGCTCCAAAAGCACCGCCAACTCCCGGCACACGGAAGGTATCCCGTTGATCCAGCACGCACCTTGGTTTGAAGAGTCCCGCTTTGGCATGTTTGTCCATTGGGGCCTCTACGCGCTGCCTGCCCGGCACGAGTGGGTGATGAACCGGGAGGAAACCACTGTGGAGGAGTACTCCAAATACTTCCGGCGCTTTGACCCCGATCTCTACGATCCAAACGAGTGGGCACGCGCAGCGCGTAAGGCCGGCATGAAGTACGTGGTCCTCACCACCAAGCATCACGACGGCTTCTGCCTGTGGGACTCCGCTCTGACCGACTACAAAGCCACCAACACGCCAGCCGGCCGTGACCTGATCGCACCCTACGTTCAAGCGCTGCGGGCTGAAGGGCTCAAAGTCGGCTTCTACCACTCGCTGATCGACTGGCACCACCCCGACTTCACCATCGATGGCGTGCACCCGCAACGCAACATCACCGACGTCGAAAGCCTCAACGCCGGGCGCGATATGGCACGCTACCGCGAGTACCTGCACGGCCAGGTCCGTGAGCTCCTCAGCAACTACGGCACCATCGACTACCTGTTCTTCGATTTCTCCTACGACGAAGACGAACACGCCGGCTTCTGGGGCGCCAAAGGCGCCAAGGACTGGGACTCCGAAACGCTGCTCGCCATAGTGCGGGAACTCCAGCCAGGCCTCGTGGTCAACGACCGCCTGGGTATCCCCGGAGACTTTGTCACCCCTGAGCAGTACCAGCCAGCAGGTCCCATGATGGTCGACGGCGCCCCGGTCAGCTGGGAAGCCTGCCAAACGTTGAACGGCAGCTGGGGTTACGACCGCGACAACCTCAACTACAAATCCGTGGACCTGCTGATCCGAATGCTGGTGGACGGCGTCTCCAAGGGCGGAAACCTTCTGCTCAACGTAGGCCCAACAGGCCGCGGCAGCATCGACCCCCGGGCGCTCGCCTCCCTCGAAGGGATCGGCGAATGGATGCAACTGCACTCCCGCTCGGTTTATGGTGCAGGAACTTCGCAGTTCACAGCACCACCGGATACCCGCTACACCCAGCGCGGGAACCGGCTGTACGTGCACCTCTTCGCCTGGCCCTTTGAATACGTCCATCTCCCGGACCTGGCTGGCAAGGTGGAGTACGCCCAACTCCTCAACGATGCGTCCGAAGTCTTCCTGCAAGAAGGTGACCCCGGACAGCAAGCCATCAACATCACCCCCGGCGGCCAGCCGGCCGGGACGCTGACCATCAAGCTCCCCGTCCAGCGGCCCGACGTCGCTGTGCCCGTGCTTGAGCTGTTCCTGAAGCCGGGGGACTTCAATGACTGAAAGCATCGCCCTCCACACCCGCCTCAAACCCGGAACCGAGGAGGAATACGCCCACGCCCACGCGAACATCCCACCCGAACTGGTCGAAGCCCTTAAAGGAGCCGGCGTGCGGAATTGGCGGATCTGGCGGAGCGGGCTGGACCTTTTCCACGTGGTGGACGTCGAGGACTACCAAGCCATGCGCCATGCGCTCGCGGATCATCCGGCGAACGTCCCTTGGCAAGCCCGGATGGCCGAACTCCTTGAGGTTCAGGACGATTACTCCGGGAACGATTCGGGTATCCAGAAAGTATGGGAGCTGCCATGAACCTGGAACCACTTAACCTCGGCCGGCTCGGATTCGGTGCGGCCGGCATCGGGAATCTGTACAAGGCCATCCCTGATGGGGAAGCCATGGCCACTGTCCTGGCCGCTTGGGACTCCGGCTTTCGCTATTTCGATACCGCACCGCACTATGGCCTGGGCTTGTCTGAGCAGAGATTGGGCGCTGTCCTCCGGGACAAACCCAGGGACGAATTCGTCATCTCCACTAAAGTGGGCCGCTTGTTGGAAGCCAACACCGGCGGCGCCGCGGCAAAGGACGGTTCAGTAAAGGACGACGAAGGCTTCGACGTCCCCGCCACCACCAGGCGGGTGTGGGATTTCACCGAAGCCGGCATCCGCCGTAGCATCGAGGATTCCCTGGAACGTCTGGCCTTGGACCATGTGGATATCGCGTACCTCCACGATCCCGATGTTCACGATCTCCAGGCCGGGATCTCCCAGGCCCTTCCAGCGCTGGAGAAACTGCGCGAAGAAGGGGTGGTCAAAGCCATTGGCGTTGGCACCAACTCCGCGGAGGCAGCCTTGGAGTGTGTCGAGGCCGCGGACCTGGACCTCGTCATGCTCGCAGGCCGCTACACACTGCTTGAGCAGCCCAGCGTCCCGCTGCTTGACCGGTGTGTGGAGCGCCGCACCGGCGTCGTAAATGTTGGCGTCTACAACTCCGGACTGCTGGCTCGTCCCGAAGTGCCCGACGACGCGCATTACAACTACGACCGCGCCCCGCGTGAAGTGGTTGAGCGTGCGCGGGCGCTTGCTGCGGTCTGCCGGGATTTCGGCGTTGAACTTCCGACGGCGGCGCTCCAGTTCCCGCTGCGGCATCCGGCCGTGGTGAATGTGACAGTCGGAGCCAGCAAACCTGAACAAGTCACCTCGAACGCCAACCGTATGCAGGAATCCGTGCCGGAAGAATTGTGGGACGCGTTGGAGGCTCTGGGGCGTGATTGACGCGCATCTGCACCTGTGGAACCTGGATGCCTTTGTAACCGGAGGTGTCCGACCCTACTCGTGGCTGGGCCCGCAGCACGGCGCGCTGTTCCGCAACTTCGGGGAGGATGAGGCCGCCGAGGCCTTGGCAGCAGCTGGGATCAGGGGAGCCGTGCTGGTCCAGGCAGACGACACGCTTGCCGATACCCAGAGCATGCTCGGCGTGGCCGCCCGCCATCCATGGGTGCTCGGCGTCGTGGGGTGGGTCCAACTGGACTCGCCGACCCTGGCTGCGGAGCAGCTGGACGCGTTCACCGCGCATTCCATGTTCAGGGGAGTCCGGCACTTGGTGCACGACGATCCCCGCGATGACTTCCTTAACCTGCCTTCGGTACGGAAATCCCTGGCCTTGGTTGCTGCACGCGGCCTGGCCTTCGATGTTCCCGATGCCTTCCCGCGTCACCTCGGCGCCACCGTCCGGCTTGCCCGCGAACTTCCTGAGCTGACTGTGGTCCTGGATCATCTCGGGAAGCCACCCCTGGCGGACTCGGTCGCGATGGACACCTGGCGCTCTGATTTTCGACAACTCGGGCGGCTGCCCAACACTGTGGCTAAATTGTCCGGGTTGCACCTGCCGGGCGTCGAGTATTCCGCCGATTCGTTGCGGTCACTGTTCGACGAAGCGCTGGAAGCCTGCGGCCCTTATCGCTTGATGATCGGCAGCGACTGGCCAGTGAGCACCCTCGGTGCGCCCTACGGCAGGACGCTGGATGTGTTGTTGGAACTCGTGTCTTCACTGAGCGTCCCGGAACAGCATGCTGTGCTTGAGGCGACAGCCATTCGTACCTACCGGCTACCGGTAACGCCGCTTCCCCAGGATTAGGGCTTCCCAGGGACTACGCTTTCCAGGGATTAGAGCGCCTGCCGCAGCCAGTTCTCCACGCCGCTGATGTGGACTGTCACGAGTGCCCGAACCAGCTCGGCATCGCCGCGTTCCAAGGCGTCGGCGATCGCGCGGTGTTCGGCAAGGGTGTGCGCCACGGCTTTTTCCTGCGTCAGGCCGCGCCAAATCCGCGCACGAACGGTGCTGCTGGACAGGGCTTCCAACAGGCTGCCAAGGTAGTCGTTCCCAGCGGCTTCGGTAATGATGCTGTGGAACTCGAGGTCGTGGGCAACCAGTTCTTCGACGTCGGTGTTTTCATCGATGCCATCCATGGTGGCGCGTAATGCCGTGAGCTCGGCCGGTCCAATCTTGCCGGCAGCGAGGTGGGCGGTGGCGGGTTCCAGGATTCGTCGGACCTCAAAGAGTTCCAGGATAGAGCGGTCTTGATGCAGGTCAACCACAAAAGCCACAGCTTCGTTGAGCAGCTTGGCGTCAAGGCTGGTGACGTAGGTTCCATCGCCGCGGCGGACGTCGAGCACTCGGATCAGCTCCAGCGCCTTTACCGCTTCACGCAGTGAACTGCGCGAAAGCCCGAGCGCCCTGGGAACAACCACGGCTACTTGGGCCCGTTAGCCAACGACGGCGGCACTCAGGTTCCGATGTTACGGAACCCGGGTGCCGCCGTCGGGCGCTGCTTGGGGCTTGTTAGGAGTCGCCGCCGCGCATGGGGCGGTTGGCAACCACCGGAGCGCTGCCGGTGTAGCCGTCGCGGGTCGCAGCAAGCTCGTGGATCTGCTTGCGGCACAGGTACCAGCCGACCACCATCAGTGCGCATGCGATCGCGGTGACCAGCATGGTGAGTGGGGAGTCGATGAAGACCATCACCAGCACGCCCACCAGGAACAGGAGCGAGAGGTAACCGGTATACGGCGCACCAAACATCCGGAAGGACGGGCGCTTGAGCCAGCCCTTGTCTGCCCAGCGTTTGAGCTGCATCTGGCACAGGACAATGGTTGCCCAGGTGACGATGATGCCCACCGAAGCAACGTTCAGGACGATCTCGAACGCCTGTGACGGGACGAGGTAGTTCAGCGGAACGCCGAGCAGCGAGACGCCTGCGGTGATCGCGATGCCACCGTAGGGGACACCAGCCTTGTTCATGCGCTGGGCAAACTTCGGTGCGGAGCCGGCAACGGACATCGAGCGCAGAATACGGCCGGTGGAGTACAGGCCGGCATTCAGCGAGGACAGTGCGGCGGTGAGAACCACAAGGTTCATGATGACGTCCACGCCCTGGATGCCGATGGATCCGAAGAACGTTACGAACGGGCTGACGCCCTTCTCGTATGAGGTGTACGGGAGCAGCAGAGCCAGCAGGATGACCGAGCCAACGTAGAACACTGCGATACGGAAGACCACGGAGTTGATGGCCTTGGGCATGATCTTCTCAGGGTTCGGGGTTTCACCGGCGGCGGTGCCGATGAGCTCGATCGATGCGTAGGCGAACAGCACACCCTGCATGAGGATGATCATGGGAAGGATGCCATTGGGGAAGATGCCGCCGTTGTCCGAAAGGAGGCTGAAGCCAACTTCCTGGCCCTCGACGGGTGTGCCGAAGATGACGAAGTAGGTGCCCACCACCAGGAACGCCACCAGTGCGGCCACCTTGATGATGGCAAACCAGAATTCAAGCTCGCCGAAGACCTTGACCGATACGAGGTTCAGGCCCAGGACCACGACAAGTGCGATCAGCGCCCATGCCCACTGTGGAACCACGCCGATCCACGGGACGTATTTGCCGAAGAAGTTCATGTACAGCGCCGCTGCTGTGATGTCCACGATGGTGGTGGTGGCCCAGTTGATCCAGTAGAACCAACCGGAAACGAACGCGGCCTTCTCACCGAAGAACTCACGGGCGTAAGAAACGAAGGATCCCGACGACGGGCGGTGGAGAACGAGTTCACCGAGCGCGCGGAGGATCAGGAACGCGAAGAAGCCACATACGGCGTAGGCGATGACGAGCGAAGGGCCGGCAGCGTTGAGGCGGCCACCTGCGCCGAGGAACAGACCGGTGCCGATTGCACCGCCGATCGCGATCATCTGGATCTGGCGGGGCTTCAGATCCTTGTGGTAGCCCTTGTCCTCTGTGTGGAGGGCTTTCTCGCTGGCATGCGCTTGGGCCGGGACCGTGTGGTCCGTAATGGGTGGGTTGGTCATTGGAATCCTTAGGGGTGTCCTGTTGGGGGTGTCCTGGACGCGTCCGGTCGGGGGCCGGAGCGCAGGACAGGGCCTCGGGGGTGTGCCTTATCGGGCGGGACGGCTCTTTTGAGCCGCTGGGCTTACTGGCCGGTTTCGGCTTACTTGCTCAGGTTTGCCAGACGTTCCGGGCTGAGCAGTTCCTCAAGCTGGGCAGCGGTCAACAGACCGTGCTCCAGTACGAGTTCTGCAACACCCTTGCCGGTGGCCAGCGCTTCTTGGGCGATGGCCGTGGCGGAGGCATAACCGATGTGGGGGTTCAATGCCGTGACGAGACCGATCGACTGCTCCACGGTAAGCCGTAGCCGTTCGGTGTTTGCGGTGATTCCCCGGACGCAGCGTGCCGTAAGGGTGCGGCACGCTGCTTCCAGGTGGGAGATGCTCTTGTGCAGGCTGTGCACAATGATCGGTTCGAAGGCGTTCAGCTGAAGCTGGCCCGCCTCCGCGGCCATGGTGACTGTGACATCGTTGCCGATGACTTCGTACGCCACCTGGCTGACCACTTCCGGGATCACCGGATTGATCTTGCCGGGCATGATCGACGAGCCGGACTGTACGGCCGGCAGGTTGATCTCGCCCAAACCCGCACGCGGTCCAGAGGACAGCAGGCGGAGGTCGTTACAAATCTTGGAGAGCTTCACTGCCACGCGCTTAAGGACGCCGGACAGGTGAACAAAGGCGCCAACATCCTGGGTGGCCTCAATGAGGTCCGCGGAGGTAAGGAGCGGAAGGCCAGTGATTTCAGCGAGATGACGGCACGCAGCATCCGCGTAACCGACTGGCGCATTCAGGCCCGTGCCAATGGCGGTAGCCCCAAGGTTGATCTCGTGGATCAGCATGTGGGACTCGTCCAGGCGCGCCCGGTCCTCGGCAATGGTCACGGCGTATCCGCCGAATTCCTGGCCCAGGGTCATGGGAACGGCGTCCTGAAGCTGGGTGCGGCCCATCTTCACTACCGTGCGGAATTCGCGGCCCTTCTCGGCAAACGCCAACTCGAGTTCTTCCAGGGCGAGGAGGAGTTCCTTCACCGAGAAGATCGTGGCAAGGTTCACCGCCGTCGGGTAGACGTCGTTGGTGGACTGGCTCAGGTTTACATGGTCGTTCGGGTGCAGCTTGGAGTAATCGCCCTTGGGGTGGCCAAGGATTTCCAGCGCGCGGTTGGCGATGACCTCGTTGGCGTTCATGTTGGAACTGGTTCCCGCGCCGCCCTGGATCACGTCCACCATGAACTGCTCCTGGAGCATGCCATCCATGACGTCCTGGCAGGCCTGCTCGATGGCTCCGGCACGTTCAGCATCCAGGAGGCCGAGCTCGTGGTTGGTGCGTGCTGCCGCCATTTTTACCGCGGCGAGGCCGCGGACCAAGTGACGGTTGGTGGACAGGGGCTGTCCGGTGATGGGGAAGTTCTCGATAGCCCGCAGGGTGTGGACGCCCCAGTAGGCGTTCCCGGGAATGTCGCGGTCCCCCAGGAGGTCGTGTTCGGAACGGATGGGGATCGCCTGATCGACGGTGGTCATAGCTGTCCTTGGTTTAGTTCTTGCTGAAAAATTGCGCTGCGCGGAGCTCGCCGACCGGATGGCCGCCGCCCAGCACCGGTGGGCTTTGAAGCGTGTCCAGGCTGCCGCCGTCGACGCCCAACTGGCGGAGAACCTCAACGGTGACGGGCATGCGTGCGCGGTCACCGCCGTCGGAAATCTTCACGGCCGCGCCACGGCCGTCCGGCAAGCCCACCAGCTGGAGGCCTTCAAAACCGTCCTTGGCCAGCAGCCCCGGGACGGCGCGCATCAGCGCGGTGACGTCGCGGCCTTCGCCTGCGACCATCTCGGGGAAGCGGCGCATGGCGTGGGCAACCTTGCCCTCGTCGGTGCTTTGGTCAGCGGCGGCGATGCGGCCGTAAGCGCGGGCCATGCCGTGAAGTGTGTGCGCAAAAAGCGGAGTGCCACAGCCATCCGTGCTCACTGCGGCTGCATCCTCGCCAGTGAGTTCGGTGATGGTGTCACGAACCAGGACCTGAAGCGGGTGTTCCGGGTTCAGGTAGCCCTCCACGGGCCAACCGTTGATGACGCACACAGCGGTCATGGAGGCGTGCTTGCCGGAGCAGTTCTGCGCAAGTTGGGTGGGGCCGTTGCCGGCGCGGAGCCACTCTTCGCGCTCAACGACGCCGTACGGCAGGTCAGTGCTGTTGCCCAGCGCCGCTTCGGTCAGGCCGTGAAGCGCCAGGATTTCGGCGGCGCCGTCGCGATGCGCTTTGCTGCCCGAGTGGCTGGCCGCCGTCAGGGCGAGGAGGTTCTGGGGGATGTCCAAGCCTGCACGGAGGAGGGCTACGGCCTGCAGCGGCTTAAGGGAGGAACGCGGATACATCGGCGCGTCCGGCTCGCCGGCTTCGATGGCACTGCTGCCATCGGCGTTCAGGGCGATCAGCGATCCATAGTGGATGCTCTCCACCAAGCCGTCGCGGGTCTGTTCGACGAGCGGGACGTGGTTGGGTGTTCTCTGTGCTGTTTGGGCCGCTGCTGCCGCGGTCACTTGGGGCATGGTGTCCTTTGGGTGGTTCATTTGCTGAGGATCGTGTCCAGTGCGACGCTGACGGCCTGAAGGTGATCGGCCATCGCTTTGCTCGCTGCTTCGGCGTCGCCTGCTTCGATTGCGTTCAGCACGGCAACATGTTCCTCGTCCGAGCGGTGTTGCCGGTCGGCGACGAGGTTGAGGGTTTCAGACTGGTGGGCCAAGGCCTCGCGGATATCGGAGACGACGCTGGCGAACACCCGGTTGCCACTGGCCCGGGCGACGGCGGAATGGAAGCTGGCGTCCAGGTTTACCCAAGATTCGGGGTCGTTCTCATGGAGCATTTCCTGGACGATGTCCTTCAGATGCTCAAGTTCTTCTTCGGTGCGGCGCTGGGCTGCCAGGCCGGCTGCGGGAATCTCAATGTGCGGACGTGCCTCGTTCAGATCACGTGCACTGTACTGGCCCAAGGTAAGGTCATTGGCGACCTTGTTGGCCACAATGAACGTGCCCTTGCCGGTCTTGGTCACGGTCAAACCCAGTGTGTTGCACGAGCGCAGGGCTTCGCGGATGACCGAGCGGCTTACGCCGTACTGGGCTGCCAGCGTTGCTTCAGAGCTCAGCTTGGTGCCGATATCGAACTGTCCGCCCTCGATAGCCCTTCTGAGCGCCGCGAAGACAGCCTCAGCCGCGGAAATGCGCGAGATCGGGGTGGGCCCAGCGGGCTTGCCCGGTGCGGGCTGTCCGGCTGTCCGGCTGTCTGACAGGTTCACGTTATCGAATATGGCACGGGTCACAAGGCTGTGTCAACGCTGAAAGGCTTGTTTCAGGCTTTGGGGGTCTTGGCGATCGGCTGGCTCACTGGACCAATGGCAGCTTGCGTACGTTGGCCACTGTATCGTCGGCGACTTTCGGCAGCCGCCCCATGTGGTTTTGCAGTTCGTCTTTGGCGGCATCAAACGCTTCCACCAGCTGCCCACAGTAGTTTCCAACAATCTCTTCCGCTACGTCGGGCGTGACGCCGAACTGCCTACCCGTGGAGACCAGCATTTGCCTGCTGATTTTCTGTAGACGGTATTCGCCCTTCACGCTCATGGCGAGATCGATGCTTGACTCTCCATCCCAGTAGGGAGCATATGTAGCGAGGTCATAAAGCGGTGCTATTTGCACTTCACTGCCCCGGAGCAGGATCGAGTAGTTCTTGGCGTGAGCATCCGTGCAACCGGCCACAGTGTTGAACACGAAGGCCCGGTAAAGTGCTTCTCCAGCTTTGCGGCGGTCTCTTTCGAGGGGAAACGACCGCGCAAGTGAAGCCATGTCGCCGGCCCCAGGACCCCCGTCGCGATGCTGGTACTTCTTTGCCGGCGAAACGCTCAGAGACTGGCAGAGGTCCTCTTGGTGAATGCGGCGCCAGACGCTATCGGTCAGTTGACGGTCATAGCGCCGTGTCACGAATACGTCCCAAGAACCGATGCGTGCAAGTTCGGAGCTCGCCACCTCAAGGCCGAGCAAGGCTGCCGCCCTCATGGTCAGCTGCTCGACGACGTCGAGCCTGCTGAAGTTCCCTGCTGTCGGCTTCAAGATGTGAGTTGTTGGTGTCGCATCTGCCGGGACTCCCCACGTCCCATCGGGGAGTTGATGAAGGGCGATTTTCGGTTGTGCTCCTGCAAGACTGAAACGTCCTGCTGCATCGTCGTATGGCGTGCCATCCTCATATTCAGCCACGACATGATCCAGCATGGTGGCAACATCGGATTCCGAGACCGGGGTGACCGAGTTCCTGGCGAGCCCGCCGTCCGGGGATTCTGTTCCCGGACGCATGAATTGGAGTGCGCCAGCGACATCTGCACCGATGTACTCAAGGATGGCGAAAGGGTTTGATGGGGAGACCCCAAACCTCCTCGCTATGGTCCGCAAGGCTCCGTCGCTGTCCGGGAGCAAGCCTTGCAGGAAGGGCAGGACTGCGCGCTTCTTGTGTGAAGCGGCGGCCAGTGGCATGGAAAGCGATAATGGTGTCGCGTCGGGGATTGCCTGATATTCCGGTTTATAGCGGAATATCAGATTTCCTGAGGGCGTCTGCTCAACCCGACCACAGGCTGCCCCATCCATGAACACGTCGAGTGCACGGCTATTTACCATCTGACGTAGCCGGTGTCGCTGTTGCGTACGGCAAGCTCGAACCCCAAAGCTTGGAAGACGTCCATGAATTTTGACGTCTCCACTGTTGCCTTGCCGGATTCAAGGTCGATCAAGAAGGTTCGCGAAACGTTCGCTCGGCGGGCAAGCTCTGCCTGAGACCAGCCACGCTCCTCACGAAGCTCACGTACCAGTGGGCCTGCCTCCCGCACTGTGCGCATTCTCGGACTCCTGTCGCCGTACGGCAACTTTCGAAAATGTCGCCGTACGACGACTTTAGCATTTGTTGCCGTACGGCGACAGTGTCACGCTGTCCTTGATAATGATGCGGGCCCCTGCGTGACGCTCAGGACCAGGAAGGAAGCAAGCAGCGCACCGCAAACGTTCGGTTGACACAATGGACCATGCTCTTCACCAAAAAGTCCCTCACCGCCGAAGGTTTCACGGGCTTTCGAGCCTTGGACGAACTCGACGTCATGCGCGTCCCCCAGGGTCCCGGGGTCTTTGCCCTGCTTTGCCCCGCTGGTTTCAAGCCCGTCTTCCTCAACCAGAGCACCGCGGGCACCTTCAAGAAAAAGGACCCGTCCCTCAAACGGGAAGCTCTGGAGGCGGAGTGGGTTTCCGACGCTTCCCTGTTGTACCTGGGCAAAGCCAGTGCCGGAAGCCAGGGAAATCGGGGGCTGCGGAAGCAGATCCAGGAGTTCATGGATTACGGTCGCGGGCGACCCACCGTCGTCTGGGACGCCCGGCTCATCTGGCAGCTCCGGGATGCTCTGGACCTGATCATCGCGTGGAAGGAACTCCCTCCTTCCGAGGTGAATGCAGCCGAGGCTGCCTACCATGCTGATTTCGTTGCCACCTATGGCCGCCTACCGTTTGCAAATCTGGTTCAAGCCCGCTCCAAGAAATAGGGCGTTAGGCACGACGGCGGCAGCGGGCTTCTGTTGGGGGCCTGCCATGGGAGCCGCGAGCGGCGCATAATGTCATGCATGACGGCCAGTAACCCCGCTGGAAGCAAACCGCATGGATCCCGCATCACCGTCGAGGTGCCTGTCTTCCGCATCGGCGCCGGGCAAACCGACTACGAGGGACTCAACCGCTACGTCGACTTCCTCCGGAAGCCGCAAGGACTCCACATGACGCTGCTGCACGTGGGTATCCTCGATGATCTGGTCCAGGACATTGAAGCCTGGACCAAAGGAATGTTCCGGTCAGAGAATGTACTTCCCGAGCTTGTGGGTTGGTTGACAGAGTTGCCTGTATTGCAGGGTTTTCTGGGGAAATCGGACAAACTCATCCCTCTGGGCGGTGGCCGTCTTATGGGACTGGAAGTGGACGTTCCTCAAGAGGTTCACGACTATCAGGCTCTTCTCGTTCAGGGGCTCCATGTGCTCTTGGATGACCTGGGCCTGGATAACATCGACGACTTCATCCTGAGCTCACCCGCCCTTGGCTACAGGTCACCCCGCTGGTTGCCCCATATCGCCGTCGGCAAGGCCCGGACCCGCCATGAGCCGCCCATGGAGATTGCTCCAGTGCCCGTTGAATTCGGGGATTCGCAGATCCGGCACCGGGACTCGCTTCCTCTCCCGGGGTGAACGTGTTTGTCCTGTCACGGTAAATTGGACGGGACTCCCGTTTCCCAGCCAAGGACTTCCATGCAGCCCCGCACCCTGTTTCGTACCGTTGCTTTTGCCGAAGCTGTGACGTGGACGCTGCTGCTGATTGGGCTGTTCCTTAAGTACGTCACCCACACCACGGAGGTAGGCGTCAGCATAGCCGGAGGCATTCATGGCTTTGTCTTCCTTTGCTATGCAGCAACAGCCGCTTTCACTTGGATCAACCAGAAATGGCCGGCCCGAACGGGTCTGCTTGCCATCGTCTCTGCCGTGATCCCGTACGTCACTATTCCCGTGGAAAAGTCGCTCGACCGTCGGGGTCTCCTTGCCGGCGGTTGGCGCTTTGCCCCTGGGGGAGAGGAACCTCAAGGCGGGCTGGAGAAAGGGCAGGCTTGGATCCTGGGAAACCCGATCCTGGCCATTGCGATTGTCTTGGTGGGCGTGGCTGGCGTGTTCAGCTTCCTCCTGTTCATGGGCCCGCCGGATACCTGGTTCTCCTGATCCAGCTTCGCTCTGTGGCTTCCTGACCTTCTTTGCACCCGCTCTTCGGCGACCAAGCTTTACAAGCGATGGGAAGCATATTGGACATGCTTCCCATCGCTGCTCTTGAAAGCCTGACTTGGCTCATTTCCTTAGTGCGTGATTTTTGGACCGTGGATCGCGTCGAGGATGGCTTGCTCGTCGGTGGAAATGTCGGGAGCGAATCTCTGTTTGGTGCCGTTGATGGCGATGGTCGCTGAGCGCAGGGGCCGGAGTTGTTTGACGACGTTGGCGATCGCCAGTCCGGTCCTGTTCTGGACGGTTCTGGATACTGCCAGCGCGGTGAACACGATCGTCAGGTGTGCCTCGATCGCGTCCCGGGTGCGGTGAAACATGGGCCTGGCCCGCAGGTCTGTCTTGCTCATTCGGAAGGACTGCTCGACATGCCACAGGTCGTGGTAGGAAGCAATGACTTCCGTCGCGGCCATGGCCGTTGCGGGGATGTTTGTGACGTAGCCCTTCAGGCCGGCCAGCTGCCGGGCGCGTGTCAATGATGCCTCGTCGAGGCTGCGTTTGCCGCCGGCTGTCTTCACGAACCGCGGGGTGCGGGCAGCTTTCTGTCCCTCGATGACCTCGCGGGCCCGGTTCTCCTGGGCCGTGAGGGTGGTGGCGTCGCGGACCGCTCTCTTGCGGGAGTAGGCCCACACGGCCCGCCACGAGCCGGGGTGGATGGCGGGGTCCCAGACGGGCTCGGCGCGCAGGTCGGGGTTGTTCTCCTTGGTGTGGCCGGTTCTGGGGGTGATGGTGTCGATCAGCTGACCGTCGCTGAACGCGTCGCCGTGCCAGCGGAAGTGCGAGGCCAGGTCGGTCGGGGCCTTCGTCATCCGGGAGCCGACGATGAAGCGCAGGTTCGCCTCGTCCAGTTCGCGAAGGTTGCCGGCGGAGAGCATGCCGGCGTCGGCGACGACGACCATGTCGGCCAGGCTGTGGCGGGCCTGGAACTGCTTGATGATCGGGATCATGGTCGCGGTCTCGGCTTTGTTGCCTTCGAAGCAGCCGATCTCCAGCGGGAAACCGCGCCGGTCCACGAGCAGGCCGACGACGATMTGGGGGTCGACCCTGCGCTCCTTGGAATAGCCGACCTTGCGCAGTTCGTCTTCGTTCTCGGCCTCGAAGTAGAGCGTAGTGACGTCGTAGAGCACCAGGGAGATGTCCCCGTCGGTGCTGGCGTGCTGGAAGCACCAGGTCGCGATCCGGTCGCGGTACTTGCCCGCTGCGGCCCGGCCCAGGGTGCGTTTCATGGTCGCGTAGCTGGCCGGAGACTGGCCCAGGTCCCGAAGGATTCTGCCGGCATCCAGCAGAGATGTCGGTTCCACGACACGGGCGATCACCAGGTCCCGGAACACCTCGTCGCCGAGGCCATCGAATCCCAACGCTGTAAACACGCCGGCCAACGCATCGAACAGGATCCGCGAGTCCGTGCCGACCACCCGTCCCGGACCATCACGACCGGCTGGCGTCACCGCGCCGGCCGCCTCGAACAAGCCCTGCCGGGCAGGGACAACCAGGCCCTTCACTGCAGGGGTGGGCTCAACACCGAGATCCAGGACGCCCTGGGCAGGATTATCCAGCAGCTCACGGGCGCGCTCGAGCAGCATGCCAAGCTCTGCCTCCGTATGCGCCGAGCCGACGTGCTCCACGATCCGCTGACGGCCGCGAACATACTCGGCGATCTGCACTGCCGTCGCTCCCGAGGCCGTCCGCACCCTCCTGATGAACACCACACCGGTGACACTAGAACAAAACCCCTTAGTGCGTGAAAAAGCAGCATTCCGCCAACATCACCGCAGGTCAGAGCCTCGACCCACCCCGAAGCCACGAGCCGTGAGCCAAGTCAGGTGAAAGGCAGCCCTTTCGAAGCAGGAACTTAATTCCAGATCAGTGCAACATTAAATCTTTCAGCGCGAACCAGCGGCAAACCCCCCGCAGTACAGGGCTAGGATTGGGTACGGAATTAATTGTTACAAACCGTTATCGAAAGTTCTGAGTCGTGAAGCCGATCGAGTTTCCAGAGTTTCCGTTCAACTCTCCCCTGGCTAAGTCCATCATTCAGCTTGAGCGAGTACGAGCCGATCTGGGCGAAGGAACCACACCGCCGGAGCTTTACTCTCAGCTCCGGAAGTTGTTCCAGTTACTCTCGAGCATCATGAGTGCCCGGATCGAAGGGAACAGGACTTCAATTGTTGATGCCGTCTCAGGGGTCCAACGGGCTGGTCGCGAAAACATCAAGCAAGTCGATGATGTTCAGGAGATCGTGCAGCTGCAGGAGGCAACCACTTTCGTCGATTCAGTCGTGGAGCGCGGGACCAATCTGACCCATGGCTTTGTGAGGGAACTGCACAGAATCTCAGTCGAAGGATTGGAGCGCGAGGGAGACAGGACGCCGGGAATGTACCGTGTGTCGGATGTGACCATTAGTGGCTCGGCTCATCGTCCTCCTTCCCCGGGAGATGTCCACAGTGACATGACCGCCCTTCTCGACTTCATTAACGCCGACGTGGACCAGAACTATGAGTTGTTGAAGATTGCTTTGGCCCATCATCGCTTCGTTTGGATACATCCCTTCGGAAACGGAAATGGTCGTGTAGGCAGGCTTTTGACCTATGCCGCGATGCGTAGGCAAGGCTTTTCGGAAAGCGCGGGTTACCGGACCCTGAACCCGACAGTCGTGTTCGGAGAGAACCGGGAACTCTACTACGAGCGGCTGGAGGACGCTGATTCCCTTCTGCCCGATTCATTGATTCGATGGGCTACATACGTTCTCGAGGGCCTGCTGAACGACCTCACCAGACTGTCAAAGCTGGGGAACAAAGAGTATGTAACGAACTCTCTATTGATTCCGGCCATCCAGCGCGGGCTGGAAGTGGCGCGTTTTACTAAGGCGGAAACAGATGCTCTCATCATCATTGCCCAGAAGACTGAGGTGAAGGCGGCGGACCTCCAACCCGCGTTCCCTGGTTCTGCGGCATCCCGGAGCCAAGGAATCCGGAGACTCTTGGAGCGAGGAGTCATCGAACCCATTGGTGACGGAAGGCGAAGCTACCGGCTTCGCCTAGCGCCCAGTGAATTGACACCGCTCTTGGTGAGGGAACTGGACAGAAGGGACTTCCTACCTGCCATTCTGCAGGAGTCACTCTAAAGTCCTGGAGCGTCGGGGCAGCCCCAGGATTTGGGGTTTTCCTGGCAGGTGTCGGCGACGAGCGCTTTTTCTGTTTTCCAGACCTGGATGGTTTTGGGTGCTGTGGTGAGGTCCAGGGTTCCGTTGATGGGCAGTGGGGGTCCGTTGTTTACGGAGTAGGTTCCGGTGAAGCTGGTGGTGATGGTGGCGGGGTAGTTCCCTGTTGCCGTGTAGATGTGGCTGGTGCGGGTGTCGTTGAGGAGCCAGTCGGCTTCGGGGATGGCGTAGCCGGCTACCGGGGTGGGGCCGAGGGTGGTGGTGTCGCCGAAGTTGTAGGTGTAGCTGGCCGGGGTTGCTGTCAGGTGGACTGCCTGGCCGAGGATGGTGACGTCGAAGGCTTGTTCGGTGGCGGTGGTGTAGAAGTTCGTTGGTCCACCCTTGAGGGTGTGGGGGAAGGGTTGGGCTTCGAGGGTTCCGGGGTTGACGGGGAGTTGGCGGAAGTCGTTCAGGATCCGGGCTGCGATGTTGGCCAGGACGTTCTCGGGTTTGGCGTCGTACAGGCACGTGGGTCCGCTGATTGCCCTATAGTCTGTCCAGTCCGGATTTGAGATGGCCTTTGGTGCTTTTTTCCACACAACAGGAGTTCCTTCTGCGCCTCCCTCCGTTGTGGGTGGGCACTCTAGTCCCTGGCAGCCCAAGCCTCCACCGCCGGCACGGCAAAGCGTATCTGGCTTGTACTGGTAGGGATCCTCGGCTCCGGACGAACCGTCCAGCTTTGGCGCCGATTTTCCGGTGGCGGGATCGAATTGCCACACAGCGCCCACATAAGCCGAGCCCTCCTGGAAACCTGCGTCCGGGGCAGATTCTGCCTTGGACTGGGTCTTCGGTTCCAGAGTGACCGTGGTGGCTGCTGCGTACTCGAAGGTTGGAATGACAAGTGTGACCGCAAGTAAAACAGCGTACGAAGCCTTCAGAAAAATCATCGGATGATGCCCACGTCTGTGGTCCGCCAAGAACCGTCACGATAGTCAGCAAAGAAGGCAGCCGCGTCATTGGTTGCTACGGTCGCCGAACGACTTTCCGATCCACCGGGATCGAAGTAGTGAATTTCCTGCTGAATTACCTGCACCTTGCCCTGCTGCGAAGACAATGCTGGATCCCAGAGGACCTCGACTACCGGCGTCTGAAAGCTTCCCCCCACGAGCCAACGATTGTCGGTGTGGTTGGCGTTTATGGATTTTACGAGGTGTTCGCAGAGCACACATGTCCTCGAAGAATGCTCCGTCACGCCAGTCGTTTCGCCTGTCTCGTATGCGTAGCTGAACAACTGAAACCAGTACCGGATAAAGGCCTCAAGCCCAGCCTTCGAGTTCTCCTTCGCCAGCGCGGGGATCACTGGCACCGGCACGTTCTGTGCTTTGCCCTTCGCGTCGGCTGGCCTATACGCAGCGGCGGGAGTGGCACGCCCTGAAGATTCAGTAGCCGAAGGACCTGGCGACAAAACGCCCGAGGTAGGCGTCGTCGTCGAGCTTGATTCGGAAGGAGAGCCGCCGGGCGGCCCGCCCTGACAACCAGTGAGAAGCAACGCGGCTGTGAGTCCGAAGACCGCTCCTCGAATGCGGGCATGTGAAGAATAGGCAAAAAGGCGTGACATGACAGGCTCCCCCAGCAACTGTTTGGCGATGTGTCGGCCAGTCTAGGCGGGGGAAAGGGAGGGTTTCACGTCGAAGGGGACCGCTTGTGGATAACTATTGTTCGTGGAGCTGTTGCCCGGAGTTTACGAGACGCCGCGCCGAGGGCTCTCTGCTGCGAGCTGCCTGACCCAGTCGGGAGTTTCCTTTCCGAGGCGTCGGTCTGTGACCAGTCGTAGCTGGGCGGCCGCGATTTGCACCCCGCGGTCACGCGCCGCGGCGCCACGGTCGATTCTGCCGGTTTCCCCGGTCCCTGCGCCGTGGTGTGCTGGTGCTCTCATTGGCTCCGTCATCGCCAACCCCTTATCTGGTGTCGCTTGCCGTCGGTTCATTGTTGCCCGTTTTCGGGTTGGGGTCCAGCTCAACATCGAGGTCCGGGTCGGGGTAACTGGGCGGGACTTCGGGTGGCGATAGGCCATCCATCTTTGTCGATTCTGCCGCTTCTTCCAGTGGATAACTCCAAGCCACAGTTATGAATTCAACTTCTTCACGGCTTGGTGTTGATTCGGCCAATACAGTCATTACCTGAAGGCCCACCTGTGCGCGGCGGGGTTCTTGGGAAAGGATGCTGTCGAAAGCCCACTCAGCCCGTCGCCACCATTCGGCCCTGTTATCGGACCCGGTCTTTTGTCGCAGGGACCTCCACCAAGCTAAATGGCCGCTAGCCAGCAATACAGCCATCGGGGGCTGTATGTGGACAATTAACCCCGCAATTTCTCCATATCCCGCCTGTCCTTCTTGGTGGGTCGGCCGGCACCGCGGTCGCGCTGGGGAAGGCCAAGCTTCGGGGCAACGGGCCGCGGGGGAGTGTGGTCGGTGAAGCAGTGCGACGCAGCCTCGGCGCCGACGCGTTTCGCGATTAGCCGCCGTACTTCGAGGATCCGTTCCCAGCCCGATTCGCGGACCCGGACGGTGTCGCCGATGATCACGGTTTGCGAGGCCTTCACCGAATTTCCATTGATCCGGATGTGGCCGGCACGGCAGGCGGCGGTGGCCGCGGATCGGGTCTTGTAAGCGCGGATCGCCCACAACCAGGCATCGACGCGGACGTTTGCCGGGGATGATGTCGGGATACTCATGATTGGGAAGAGTCTAACCGGCGCTAGCAAGACCCGCGAGAACGCCGAAACGTGCGAGTACAAGGGGAAGCCACCGAGCACGCCGGAGAGTTCCGGCGATCACGCAGCTCACCGGCGTTCCCGGCGAGAAAAACCTACCGAACCGTCACCTCAACCCGCTGGGCCATGTTGTTCCCGATGCCCTGGTAGTTCCACACCTGGTCACTCGGCTGCAGCGCACCCGAGGAGTCCATCGCACGGCACCGCAACTCGTGCTCTCCCGGGCTCGCGACCCACACCATAGTCCAGGATCGCCAAGCAAAGTCACCTACAGCAGGTTCCAGATGGCCCGGCATCCATTCGCCGTCGATCCCCACCTCCACCCGTTCCACTTCGCCGTGACCGGACCACGCCCTGCCGTGCAGCATCACAGGACCGGCATCCACTACCCGGCGTCGGGTAAAGAAATCAGGAATCCCGGGCGGCACCATCAGGGAGCGGACGCGAATGTGCGACACGGGCAAACCTGGCCCATCGGGTCCCTGAAGGTAGTGATACGCCACGGCCTGTTGGAATCCCATGAAACGTGAAGTCACTGCATCGATGGAGGTCAACCACTTCACGCTTGCCATGCCATACCAGCCGGGCACCAACAGCCGCAGCGGGAAACCGTGCTGGATCGGTAGCGGGTTGCCGTTCATGGCGTAGACCAACATGACTTCGGGATGCATCGCTTCGGCAATCGAAAGACTACGGGCGTATGGTTCCTCCACTCCACCCTGGATACCGCTGTCGGCGCCGGTAAAGACAAGTTCGACGGCGTCACTCGCCAACCCTGCCTCCTCCAGCAGTGGTGCCAAAGGAGTTCCAGTCCATTCCGCAGTGCCTACAGCTCCCAACACCCAGGGCTGGCTGAGGGGGCGAGGCTGCAGGAGCGAGCGTCCATTTCCGGCGCACTCCATGGTGACGGGCATCGTGACAGAGGGCCGCGACTTGATGTCGTCGAGGCTCAGTTCCAAGCTGTGATTAACCGCCCCACCGAGCCGCAGGCGCCATGCCTCAGCGGAAACGTGCGGGATGTCGAAGTGAATCAGCAGGTAGTGCAGCCCCGCTGGCGTGATGTCGTCGTGGAGGGCTTCGAGCGGCATTGAATGGTTGCGGCCAGAGAGCTGCAACTCTTCGCGGGTCAGGGGGCCTTCGGTCGGCTGTCCCGTGATGACGGCTTTCGCCGCGTCTTGCTTGACATGGTGTTTGGACATGGGAGGCGGCGTTCTACTGGACCTGACGCTGCGGGCGTGCCGCAGCACTTAGGACAAGGATCACGCGGGGACCCAATGCCGTCAATAGGCGATTGCGAGGCCCGGTATGCGTTGTCTGCGAGCAAAGAAGCGCGCAGGGCGGGCCCGCAACGGGAGCCGAGCTAGCGGCGTCGAAGCTCCGGGTACTCCAGATGGGGAGCAACCGTGCCGGCGTCCCGCTCAAGGAAGTTGACGGCGGGGGCCACGATGTCATCGATTTCATCCAAAACCGCGTCGTTGAGCACCACATCGGCGGCCTTCAAGTAGTCGGTGAGATGGTCCTCGGTCCGCGGTCCAATGATCACACTGGTGACGGCTGGATGGTTCAACGCAAAGGCCACAGCGAGCTGGATGAGGGTCAGTCCGTACCTGGCGGCCAGTTGTGCGAGTGCGTCTGCCCCGTGCAGCTTGCCTTGGTTGAAGGGCGCGTTCACATCGAACCGGCCGGGCACAGCGGCCGAACGCGAGCTTTCGGGCTGGCCCGCGCCAACGCGGTAACCGCCAGCCAGCCACCCGCCGTCGAGCGGTCCATAACTCAAAACCCCGACGCCGTACTGCTGGGTGATGGGGAAAACGTCGCGTTCGTTGGCGCGAACCAAAAGCGAATAGGGAACCTGATCCACCACCGGCGGCGTCAGGTGGTTGGTGTTCGCGATCCACTGTGCCTCGACGAGCTGCGCGGGGCTGAACACCGAGGTGCCGTAGTAGAGGATCTTGCCCTGCCGGATGAGATCGTTCAGGGTGGTGATGGTCTCAAGGAGATCGGTGTTGTAGTCGGGACGGTGCGCTTGGTAGAGATCGATCCTGTCCGTGTTGAGCCGCCTCAAGCTGTCCTCCACAGCCCGGACAATCCACCGACGCGAATTTCCGGCATGCGCTGGGTTGGACCCCATCTGGCCATGGAATTTGGTGGCGAGGAATACGTCGTCGCGCCTTCCTTGGATTGCCTGGCCTACCACGACTTCCGCCTCGCCCTGCGAGTAAATATCGGCGGTGTCGATGCTGGTGATGCCGCCGTCGAGCGCAGCCTGGATTATGCGGATGCTCTCCGCAGGTCCCGTGGGAGCGGTGCCGGTGCCGAAGTTCAAGGTACCCAGGGTGAGAGGGCTGATCAGGGCGCCAGTGCGTCCAAGCGTTCGTAGCTCGTTGAGGCTCATGTCGGCTTCCTGTGGTGGGTCAAGGGGATGTCCAATCGAGGCTACACACGGCCGTAGGACGCCCAAATGCAAACGGTAGAACTTCTTCGTTTTTCGTCTTGCGGGGTAATGGAAGGGGCATTAGTTCGCGACATTTCTTGACATGCGGCAACACAAATGTCTTTCGAATCAACAAATATTGCGGTTGCCGGAAGCGGGTGAATTATGGGAAAGGAACTCAAGCAACGCACGATAGGGGACAGCAAAAATGACACAGACGACCGTGGAAGAAACGGCAGCCATCAAGGCTGCATTTGCGCAGTTCCCGTCCGGAGTGGCTGCCTTCAGTGCCATGGTGGATTTCACGCCGGAGGCATTGGTGGCATCGTCCTTCACGGTGGGAGTGTCACTGGAACCGCCGTTGGTGATGTTCGCAGTGCAGAACTCCTCCACAACGTGGCCCAAGCTTCGGCAGGCCAGCCGGTTGGGTGTGTCCGTGCTGGCCGAGGGTCAGGAAGCGGCCTGCCTTCAGCTGTCCTCCAAAACCCGGGACCGCTTCGCGGGATTGTCCACCAGCGTCAGTGACTCAGGGGCCGTTCTGATCGACGGCGCGGTGCTGGGTTTCGAGTGCGAGGTTGTCTCCGAGACGCCCGCCGGGGACCACGCGATCGTTGTCCTCGAGGTCAAAGCGACCACCATCAACCACGAATCCAAACCACTGATCTACCACGGAGCAGCGTTCCGGCAGCTCGCCGCTTAGGAGTTGCGGCTTACCCCGCTGAGCGAACCCTTACGGACCGGGCTCGAAGACTTTCCATTCTTGGAAGTGTTCGGGCCCGATTTCTTGGAGTTGTTCCCTTGGGCCGAGCTGTTTCCTTGGCCGGATTTCGTGGATGCGGGACCGGACTTTTTCGGTCCGCTGTCCCCAATCGGACCACTGCCGGGAGACTGCTGCGCATCCGGGGCCTTCGGGGCGGGTGGTTCCTCATTGCTGGACGGCGGTGTTGGCTCGCCCACCTCACGGACCGTTACCTTGATGGCGGGCGGTTCCTCTGCCTTTGCGCGCTCGGCCGCCCTCCGGTCAGCTTCCGCGACGGCGTCGGCCCAGTCCTTCGCAAGCACGGGGGGTTCCTTGCTGGCGGCCACGAGCAAGGGGTGGTGGGCGGTCTGTGTTTCGACCACTTCCTTAACCTGGGCAGGCTTGGGTACCTTCCTGGGGCTAACCTTCCACGCACCGTCCTTGACGGCAGAAGCGGCATCCGAGGCCCGGCGTCGAACATCGCCAAAGCGATCCTTCTTGGGCTCTGCCACAACAGGATGGGCTGCCACCTCGGCAGTGGAACCGGTAGGAACGTAGGCAAGATCTTCAAGAGGTGACTCAACAGCGTGACTGGAGTAATCGACGTCGTCACCCGCCAAAGCGGGTACGTGTTCCGGAGCAGGAGGCAGATGAACGATGGCGACCGTTTCCTTCTTGGGGAAGACGCCGATCATCGCCAGGAGAATCACTGACACAAGCCGTCCGACTCCGGCAACTACCAGAGTGATGATGATGACCAACCCGAGGCCCAGGAACATGAGGATAGCCATCCCCACCGTGCCCAAATATGTCAGGTTGATGGCGAGTGTTGTCGGATCCTCCACGTAGCCTCCCCTGGCAGTCGTTTTGCGATGCGCGCATTGCCCACCCAGCTTGCACATCTAGCCTAAGGTCCAGCACCGACGGAATCACGCCCCGCACCACCCTCTGGCAGGGGTTGTTTCGAAGCTGTTACATGGCGTGGGAAAATATGTTGTCCAGCTCTCATTTTCAGCCTCGGATTGGGACAACGTGACCCCTGATTTCAGCCGACTCCGCAACGGTGCGTGCCCCTGCCTCTCGGGGGAGCAGTATGAGGATTGTTGTGGACGCTTCCATGGCGGCGAGACTGAAGCGCCCACAGCCGAGCAGCTCATGCGGTCCCGGTATTCGGCGTTCGTCGTCCTCCATCCGGAGTACCTCCTGCGTACCTGGCACGCCTCTACTCGCCCGGCTTCCATGGAGCTGGACGCGGACATGCAATGGAGAAGGCTCGACATCCTGGGTAAGTCCAAGGGTGGGCCTTTGGACACCACGGGGACCGTTGATTTCGCTGCGCACTACCGGTCCGACGGCGAACGGGGAGTGCAGCGCGAACACAGCCGTTTCGTACGCGAGGACAAGCGCTGGTATTACGTGGACGGGGACGTCCTGTAGCGGGCTACCGATACTTGCGGTGCAGGTTCTCCTTGCTTGAGGCGCCCGGGGAAGCATCGGCGATCCACGGCCCGGTTCCTTCGGACTGATCCAGGACCCCGGCCTCCAGCCAGGCGTAATCGCCGGCGAGGACTTTGCGCGAAAGCTGGTGGTCGCCGTCGTCGGTGTTTCGCCACAGCTGGTCGAAGTATTCGTCCACCCGCACACGGGCCTGCTCACAGTAGGCATCGGCGAGCTCAAAGGCCGCCGCGCCGTGTTCCGGGTGCGTACGGAGCAGCATTTCGGCCCGAGAACAGCATGCCGCCATGGCGAACAGTTCGGCGCCGATGTCCACGATCCTGCCCAGGAACGCTTGTTTGTGTTCCAGTTTCGCTTGCCAGCGCCCCATGCCGTAGAAAGTCTGCCGGGCGAGCCGGCGCGAGGACCTTTCAACAAACCGCAGGTGCTTGCCCAATCGCCCGAACTCACCGTAGGAGCGCGGATCCATGCCTGCTCCGGCAACGAGTTTCGGCAGCCAGCGTGCATAGAAACCTGAAGCCCCGACGGCGGCCCTCGCCTTGTCCTGCAGGCTGGCATCCGCTGAGGCGAGGTCGCCCGCGGCGGCAAGGTGTGCGTCCACGGCTTCGCGGGCGATGAGGAGTTTCATGATCTCGCTGGAACCCTCGAAGATCCGGTTGATGCGGAGGTCCCGGAGGAGTTGCTCGGCAGCTACGGYGCGTTCCCCCCTTGCTTCAAGGGATTCGGCGGTTTCAAAGCCACGGCCGCCGCGGATCTGAACCAGTTCATCGGCGATCCGGCAGCTCAGTTCAGTGGACCAGAGCTTGGCCAGCGCGGCTTCGATGCGCACGTCCTTTTGGCCGGCGTCTGCCATCTCGGCTGACAGTTCAAACACAGCTTCCAACGCGAAGGTGGTGGCGGCGATGAACGCAATCTTCTTTCCTACGGCCTCGTGCTTGCCCACCGGGCGGCCCCATTGTGTCCGCGCGTTGGACCATTCACGGGCGATCTTCAGGCTCCATTTTCCAGCGGCAACGCACAGACCAGGGATGGAAAGGCGTCCGGTATTGAGGGTGGTGAGGGCGATTTTGAGGCCTTGACCTTCGCGGCCCAGACGGTTCTCCACCGGCACACGCACTTGGTGGAAACGGGTCACACCATTCTCGATGCCGCGCAGGCCCATAAAGCTGTTCCGGTTTTCCACGGTGATGCCCGGGGAGTCCATCTCCACGACGAACGCGGAGATGCCGCCCTTGTGCGTGGTGCCGTCGGCGTCGGTGTGGGCAGGAACCCTGGCCATAACAACCACGAGCTCGGCGATCACCCCGTTGGTGGTCCAGAGTTTCACGCCGTCCAAAAGGTAAGACCGGCCGTCGTCCGAGAGTACGGCAGTGGCGCCCATCCTGGCGGGGTCGCTGCCGACGTCGGGCTCCGTCAGGAGGAAAGCCGTAATGGCGCCGGCAGCGCAGCGGGGAAGGTATTCCTGCTTTTGCTCCGGCGTGCCGAATTCCTTGACCGGCTCCGGAACCCCGATGGATTGATGCGCCGAAATCAGTGCGCCAAGGCTCGGATGAACGGATCCAACCAGAGCGAGTGCGCGGCCATAGTAGACCAAGGACAGTCCCAGGCCGCCGTACTCGCGGGGAATTTTCATGCCGAAAACGCCAAGGTCCGCGAGGCCTGCAAGGTACTCGTCCGGGATCTTCGCGTCGCGTTCGATCACC
This sequence comes from Paenarthrobacter sp. RAF54_2, assembly GCF_052113945.1. Classification (NCBI taxonomy): domain Bacteria; kingdom Bacillati; phylum Actinomycetota; class Actinomycetes; order Micrococcales; family Micrococcaceae; genus Paenarthrobacter; species Paenarthrobacter sp. RAF54_2. Next base: position 20,949 of record NZ_JBFRDV010000037.1, on the reverse strand, counting down.
CGTCCGGACATGGACCTGCAGAACGCCTCCAGCTTGGCCATGAACTCTTCGCCGCGCTCCACGTCCTCCGTTTTGGCTTGTGGCCATGGGTGGATCAGGCTGAGGTCGAAGCTACCCAAGTACAGGCCCTTGGCAAAGCTGGGCCGGTTCCATTCAGTTTCGCGGGCGGCCTCGGCGACGGCGCGGGCTTCTTCTGCTGTGGCGTTGACGCTTGCGGCGGTGAGACTGTTGTCAGTAGCGGACGTCATGGGATAACTCCTCTAGCCGGTTGTGCCGGATGGAGCCAGGGTCCGCCTCGGGTGGGGAACCCTTCAGCTGTCCCTCAATGCTACCCGCGAGTAGCTACCCGTGCTAGGGGAAACCTGGGGCTGGAATTCGGCCGGGATTTCGACGTTTCCTGCATGGTGGACCAAGCTGTCCCACGCAAAATTGATGCCATGCACCAAGCCGCCCAGCACTGCCTTGACCGTGTACCAGGCCATGCCCATGGCGCCGATGAGAACGATAGTTGCTATGGCTGCTGCTGCGATGAACGCCACCAAAATGGCGGCGAAGGCCAGCGTTCCTATGAATACGTAGGTGGCTGTTTCCAGAGCGGTAAAGTCGAAATCCATGGTTCCCCCTATGCGACACTGCTTGGGTAGACGCGGCGTGGCTGCGTCGATGATCTGACACTAGGGGTGGGCGTAGTTTTCGGCCAGCGCAGAATCGCGTCGCAGGCGTGTCGATATGTGATCGAAACCGAACCGGGCGGTATGTTACGGAATGGTTGCGGGGCCAGCCTTCTGATCGTGCTTGGAAGGCTCGACGGCGGCCCTTTCAGTACCGCCCGACGCGGCGGTGATGCTCTGCGTTAACCTTGTACGGGGCAGTTTCCGCTGCCAGCCAGGTTTCGCAGCAGCTGAAGGAGAGTAGTTGTCCCGTTCAGCCATGTCCTCCGCCGACGCCATCAGTGCCCGGCTTCGCGACCTCGAGCAACTAACCAAAGGTCCAGCCTGGGCCCTCACACGTTCGGCCCCTTGGGTGATCGCGGTGCTGCAGGCTTCCTTCACCCGCACCCGGCCGCAGCTTCCGCTGGAAGAGTTCCATGCCGACGTCGACGCCTTCCTTGAGCAGCTCCGCCGCCAGGAACCAGGGCTGGGCGGCCAGCAGAATGGCAAGGCCTTCGGCGACGAATGGACGCGCAAGCAGTTCCTGACACGCCGCAATCAGTCCGGCCAGATCGTCTACGAGGTCACCGAAGCAGCGGCGCGTGTGCTCGCATTCCTGGACAGCCTCTCAAGCGAGCGTTCCACGCTCAACGGTTCCCGCTTGGGCACCCTGCTTGGGGATGTGGAGAAGCTAGCCAACGAGACAAACCCTGACCAAAGCGCACGTTTGGAGGCGCTGGAGGAAGAAATCCAGGAGCGCCAGCAACTCGTCGAAGACATCAGCTCCGGCCAGTTCGACGGCCTCCTGGACGACGAAGAGGCTGTTGAGGCAGCCGGCAACATCCTTGACCTCGCAGCCAGCCTTCCCGCTGACTACAAGAAAATGCGTGACCGCATCGAGGAGTTGGTGGGCGAACTCCGGAACCAGATCATCGAGGAGTCGCTGAGCAAGGGCGCAACCATGGCCCAGGTTCTGGAGGCCGACAAACGTCTGCGTCAAAGTCCCGAAGGCCGAACGTTCCGCTCCTTCACAGCCTTTCTGGAAGACCCGCAGCAGCAGTTGCGTTTCCGCTCTGCGATCGGGGAGGTCCTGAGCCGTCAGTTCGCGGACGATCTTTCGCATGAGGACCGCGAAACGCTGAAGAACCTCGTGGCCGAACTGCGCACCCAGCACAGCCAGATCCAACGGATCTACGGCAAGCTCTCCGAGAGCCTGAACACTTACATCCAGAGCGACGACGTCCGTCAGTCGGTCAGCCTGCGCAAGGTCTTAGCTGAGGCAGAGCAAGCCATCAGGTCCATGCCCTACGAACGTGACCGGCCAGGCCTGGTCCGCGGCCCCGTTCTGTACAACGCCGGCTTCGAGTCATTGGCCATGGTCAAGCTCTTCGACCCCGACGAGTTCGCGACCCCACCCCGCTTGGCGGACCCCATCGCCTTCAGCGATTCGGATCGGGTTCGGTCGGCACGCACCGGCAAGGCCAAGCCTGCTGCTGTGCGGGCCGCGATGGCCGGCGCCACTACGTTGGGCGAGGCGTGGGAAAACCTGCCAGCAGAGGAACGACACATCAACACCGTCCGAACCCTGTTGTCCATGGCGCTGCATGGTGGTGCGGCCTTCGACCGGGCCGCTTGGGAACACATCGACTTCGAACAAATCGACGGCAGTATCCGCACTGCGTACCTGCCTGTCGTCACGCTGAATGAGGATTCTGATGACTGAGGAAATCACGACGACGGACGTCACCGAGGAGGGGCACGTCACCGTTGAGCACGTTGCCGACGAGCACGGCATCGTTGAGGCGGCTGAAGTCGCGGCTGAAACGGCGTCTCACGCCAGCCATGGTGACCCATTCCGGGTCACCCCGCGGGACACATTCGTTGACGGCGCCGCGCTCTTCCCGGGCGACACAGGCGTGCTGACGATGAAGGTCCGTCACGCGCTGGTCAAACTGCTGAAAGGCCCCTACATCGACGGCGGCCGCGACGAGAAGCTCTGGACCACACTCCTGGACAACCAACTCATCCTCCGCAGCCGCCTCTCCGAACTGTTCCTCACTCTCCAGCTCGATCACGACCGCAAGATCGCCGTCCTCCGCCCCGTCGACCCGGAAATCATCGGTGCCAGCTCCCGGTCAAGCATCCTGCGGCAGCAGCGTGCACTGAGCCGCGTGGAAACCATCGTCCTCCTCCGCCTGCGCCTCCTCCTGGACCGTCACGTCACAGCCCAGACGGACCCCACCATCACCCGCGAAGAGATCTCAGACCTCGTCGCCAATTACACCCCCGCAGGCCAACAGGATGCACTCCGCGACTCCGACGTCGTCACCCGCACCATCACCAAACTCCTGGCCCGCCAACTCCTCCTCCCCACCCCCTTGGACGACACGTACACCATCAGCAACGCGCTCCCGCTGGCCCTCCCCTTCGAAAACGTCGGCGACATCCCAGCCCAAATAGAGGCCCTCATAGCGGTAGCCGCCGACGAATCAGGAACAGAGCCGCTGCTGGACGTGGATTCATCAGACACCTCAAACGAGGACGACGCTGCTGACGGGGACGACTCTGATGGTGAGGACGACGACGCTGCTGACGGGCACGACTCTGATGGTGAGGACGACGACGCCGATGCCGCCCCCGCCCCTTCGCCGGACGACTCTGCTGCAAGCAGCGAGCCGCCCGGCTCCGGCAKGCCCGATGCCACTCCCGGGGCGGCATCGGCGTCGTCTACCTTGGGTGCCGACCTCACCGACGTGGACGTACCAGAAGTCCTCAATGCAGCGCCGTCAGCCGCCAACGCTGACCACGAAAATGAAGATGGTGCCGGGGTCAATCCAGCCAGCGGCCTCGACGATCCAGCGCCGTCAGCCGCCCTCGCTGACCATGAAAATGAAGATGGTGCCGGGGTCAATCCAACCGACGACCTCGTCGATCTTGCTAAACGGTTTGACGCGGGTTCGGAAGCCGGGAACGGCACGAGCGGCGATCCCGGAGACATGCGGCAGCATGCGTCTAAGGGAGGAACGACCGAGCATGCAGAGCATGTGTCCGGTACCGCCGCGAACGCAACCAGCACCGACGCAACAAGCACTGACGGGACACAGAAGTGACGATCGCAACCATGCTCCCGCTCGGCGAGCTCACGAACCCCGGACAGATGCGCCTGGCACTCGTGCAGGTGGTCAACTGGGGCACGTTCCATGGGGCCCACACTATGCACGTGGACCGCAACGGCACCCTTTTGACGGGCAATTCCGGCGTCGGCAAGTCGACGCTGTTTGATGCCATGCTCCGGGTTTTTGATGCCCGTCCGCGGTCCAATGAGGCTGCTGCCCAGCGGTCCGGCGGTGCTGTGGAGGACAAGAGGACCACGTTTACTTACATGCGCGGCAAGGTCGGTGATAAGGCTGTTGGCGATGGTTCGGCCAGTGCCTTCCAGCGCCCGGGTGCCACCTGGTCCGCCGTCGCGCTGACGTTTGATAATGCGGCCGGCACGAAGGTGACGGTCTCGGCGCTGTTTGATTTGCCGAAGAATGGTACGGAGTCCAGCGTCGGGCGTTTTTACGTGATCGACAACAAGCCGCTGGACTTGGAAGCGATCGAGGGGATTGCCCAGAAGAGGTTCACCAAGGGTGCCCTGGAAGGGATCTTCCCGGACGGCCAGGTGTTCGACGTTCACAAGGCGTTCGCCGAGCGGTTCCGCAGGCTCCTTGGCATCAACTCTGACCAGGCGCTTCCCCTGCTGCGGGTGATCCAGGCCGGGAAGGGCCTTGGCGGCAGCGTTAATACGTTCTTCCGTGACCAGGTACTTGATGCTCCGGCTACGTTGGCTGCGGCTGATGATGTGGTGGAGGAATTCAGCAACCTGATGTCCATCCGGCAGCGGTTGGAGGATGTCCGGCAGCAGCGCGACCAACTGGCGCCGGTTCCGGGGCTGAACAAGGACTATGCGCAGGCGTTGTTGGATGCGAACAGGCTTCGCGAGTTGGCTGGCGAGGAATTTGAGGCGTACAAGCAGCAGCTTGCGGTCACGGTCCACGCCAAGACCTTGGCGCGTTTCAAGGAGTTGGCGCAGTCCAAGGCGCAGGAACTCGCTGCCGAGCGTACGGTCCGGGATGCTTTGGCCAAGGAGCTGCGTGAACTGGAGCTGGATTACAACAACCGCGGTGGTAACGCGATTTCGGCTATCGAGCAGTCGCTGGAGAACGCCCGTGTAAGCCTGAAGTTGCGCCAACAGGTGGAGGAATCCGCCAGGAAAGCGTTGGCCGATGCCGGGCTGAACCTTGAATGGTCGGCCGAGGGCTGGGACCAGGCCCATGAGCAGGCTGCCACGCGTTCAGCGGAGTTGAAGGACGATTCGGAGGCTTTGAAGGAGCTCCGTTTCGAGGCCTTCGACGGCCATGCAACCAAGAAACGCGAGCTGGCTGCGGCTGAGCAGGAGCTGCTGTCGTTGCGGTCGCGCAAGTCTTTGCTGCCGCCGTCGAGTATTGAGAACCGAGCCGCGATCGCAGCCGCAACCGGCATCCCCGAGGAGCGCATGCCGTTCGGCGGTGAGCTGATCGACCTCGCCGAGGGCCAGGATCAGTGGCGTCCGGCCGCAGAACGTGCGCTGCGCAACCTCGCCACCACACTGTTGGTCCCGGGAGAGCACTTCGCTGCTGTTACGCGGTACTTGAACGACAACACGGTCCGTGGCGCACTGCGTGCCGTGGATGTGTCCAAGCCCGTTGCCGGTGGCGCGCTGGCTGTGGAGGACGTGTCCGACGGCGACCTCTTGACTAAGTTGAGCATCCTCACCTCGGGTGCCAATGCCGACGCCGGGGAGTGGATCCGCGAGCGGATCGCCTTGGACTTTGCGTACCCGTGCGTGGAGGACCCGGACGAGCTTGCTTCGATGGACAAAGGCCTCAGCCTGGGTGGCGTGGTCAAACGCAACCGGCACACCGTGGAAAAGGACGACCGTTTCACGAGCCGACAGGATTACGTCCTCGGCTTCGACAATGCGTCCAAGCTTGAACTGGTGGCCGCCCGGGTGGGCGAGCTGGAAAACGAGCTGGCCAAGGCTGCCGAATTGGCGCAAAGCCGTGAGGATTCCCACCAAGGGATGGCCCGGCAACTGGAAGCGCTTCGCCGCGTCGCTGAGGATGAGCGTCCATGGGAACAGGTCTCCGCAGCGGTTGCGGCGGACGAGCTTACCCGGATTGAGCAGCGGCTGACGGACGCCCTGGCTGCCCAGGCGGACCTGGAACCGTTGCGCGCCAACATCGAGGCCGTACGGGAAAAGCACCAGTCCTCCACAGGCGCGGCCGCCGTGCTGCAGAGTGAATACAAAGCGCTCGACCAAAAGATGGTCACAGCTGACGGCCTGCTCGATGCCGCGAGGTTGAAGCTTGAGCAAGCACCGCCGTCGGGCTCTACCGTTGCCGCGCTGGAACCGTACTTTGCCGGCGTCGGCGAGGTGTCCGAACTTTACGAACTCGACAACCTGGCCAACAGCGTCCGCAACAAGCTGCTCGACGAGCTGCACGCCGCCGAATCACGCAGCCAGGCTACGGCAGAGCGTCTGACGCGAATATTCGAGGCTTTCGTGCGCGACTGGGGCAGCGCCATCAGCGCTGACTATGGCACGTCCATTGGTGCTGCCGGGGACTTCGAATCGCGATATCACGCGATCGTGAGCGATGGCTTGCCCGCCCAGGAGGCGGAGTTCCGGCTGTTCTTCAACCAGCGCACGCACGAATCGTTCAGTACGCTCCTGCACCTGCTGGACGAGGAGCGCCGGAGCATCACCAGCCGGATCCTGCCCCTCAACGGCATCCTGTCCGAGGTCAATTTCCACGAAGGCAGCTATCTGGAACTGGACATCAAGCAGACGCTTCCGGCTACGGCCAAGCAGTTCAAGGATGCGATCCAGAACGCGCTGAAGGCCAAGCACACGCGGCCCTCCCGCAGCGCATCTGCCGCGGTTGGAACAGAGGCCGACGACGACGCCGAGCTCACCGCCCGCTACAAATCCCTGGAGACCCTGGTGAAGCGTCTCGGTTCCCAAACTCCAGAGGACCGCCGTTGGCGCGCCGAGGTTTTGGATGTCCGCGGCCACCTGTTTATCCAGTGCAAGGAGCACCGGGAGATTGGCGCAAAGTCGGCGAAAACCGGCAAGGCCGGCAAGAAGAAGACCGAGGTCTTCATGCATGCCGATACCGGTTCCATGTCCGGCGGTGAACGTCAGCGCTTCACGGCGTTCATCATGGCAGCGGCCTTGAGCTACCAACTGGGCATTGCCGAGCAGGGCTTCACCACCTACGGCACCGTGATGATGGACGAAGCATTTGTCCTGGCATCCGAGGAATTCGCCGGGGCCGGAATCAAGGCCCTTCACGAATTCGGCTTCCAGTTGTTGCTGGCCGCGCCGGAAAACGTGATCGATCTGTCCCGGCACCTTGGCTCGGTCACGGAAATCCTCCGCGACAAGCGGACCAACCGGTCCGGCGTGCTCACGGCTCCCGTCATTGCAGGCCCTGGCGAGCCTGGAGCCTGGCGGTCCGAAGCCAACCCCGTAGACATCGTCCTCCGATAAAGCAACGCGGGGTCACTTAGGGCCCATGGTGGAGACCTTAATGGGTCACAAGTGACCCCGCGTTGGCTTTAGCGGGTGGAGGTCCCGCGGACGCGGTCCAGGAACTGGGCCGTCCGCTCTTCGAGCCCGGCGATTTGCCGAACCACGACGACGGCCGGGTCCGGGTTGATTTCATTGGCGGGCGGTTCCTTGCGCACATTGGCGCTGCAACCGAACTCGGCACAGATCAGGGTCCCCACGGTGTTGCCGTCCTTGCCTGACTGTCCGGCCTTCTTGGCAACCCACAGATAGACGTCGTCTTTGGAGAAGACGTCCCGGCACAATTCACAAAGGACCACGCGCTTCTTTCCGGAGCCACCTTCGGGAGCGCGAAGCATGATTCCGGTGAGCTTGTCCCTGTGCGGGACCACAAGATACCCGCGCTGGGGCATCTTTTCGTCGCGCCAGCCGAGGAATTCACGGTTGTCCCAGTCGATGGTTTCAAAGTCGCGGGGAAGATTGAGCTTGGCAGCTTCGGAGCGGCTGGCATTGATGAACGATGAACGGATTTGTTGGGCAGTGATTTTCTGCACGGCACAGCTTCTTTCGGAGATGATCGACGTCGCGCAAACAGGAGCGCGTTAACTGGCAGGGGGCGTCGGTCACCAGTGAAAGCGAGGCACAGCAAAGAGACCCAAAATAGGGGTGCCAGGGCTGGGAGCTAGAGTGATGCCGACGGGTGGGGGAGTGCCAAGCAGGCCAAAATGGCCACCTCGCCAACCATGGCTGCTGCAACGGAATCCGTGCGCACGCTCATCTCCTCGTCGTTCCCTCTGGAACTCGTCGTTCTCTCTGGAACTCGTCGTTCTCTCTGGAAGCGGTAGTCCGCTGCCGATATCTTAGCAATGCCCTGGTGAGGTGATTACGTGATGCAAACGTTTCGTAATTATTCAAAGGCTAGGCTAGCCTTACTTAGGTTCGCATCACTTACCTAAGGAGTCCCGTGGCTTCCCTTCTTCCACGCCGTGCCCTGCTGAAGACCGCAGGCACCGCCACAGCCGCTTTGGCCGCCGTCGCCCTTTCCCTCACCGGCTGCTCCACCGGGCCTGCCACCACCACGTCTCCGGCAACGGAGCAGGCCGAAACCGCTGCCTTCCCCGTGACCATCAAGCACGCTTTCGGTGAGACCACCATCAAGGAACAGCCCAAGCGCGTAGTCACCATCTCTTGGGTCAATGACGACGTCGCGATAGCCCTGGGCGTTGTTCCGGTTGGCGTCCCCAAGAACGAGTGGGGCAACAACGACAAGGGCTCCACGCCGTGGAAGGATGCCGCGCTGGAGAAGCTTGGCGCGGGCTTCGGTTCGGACAAAGCTCCCGTGCAGTTCTCCGAGGCGGACGGCATCAACTTCACTGAGATCGCCAAGCTGAACCCGGACGTTATCCTGGGCGCCTACTCCGGCCTGGAGGAAGCCGATTACAAGAAGCTTTCGGAAATCGCTCCCGTGGTTGCCTACCCGGAGCTCGCCTACGGTACGCCGTGGCAGGAAAGCACCACCATCATCGGTAAGGCCCTCGGCAAGGAAGCCGAAGCCAAGAAGCTGATAGAGGACACCGAAGCCACCGTCAAGGACAAGGTTTCCAAGTACCCGCAGATCAAGGACAAGACCTATATCTACGGCAACCTGGAACCGGCAAAGGGCGACGGCGTGAACGTCTACACGGCCATCGACAACCGCCCGCGCTTCCTCTCTGAAATCGGTATGAAGCTCGCTCCGGTAGTGGAGCAGAACACGAAGACCAACAAGGACTTCTTCATCCCGTGGTCCGCTGAGAAAGCCAACGAGCTCCAGTCCGATGTCTTCGTGACGTGGGTGCCGGAAGCCGCCACAGCCGATGCCATCAAGGCCGACCCCCTGTTGGGCCAGATACCTGCCGTCAAGTCCGGCGCACTCGTTGCCGACGCTGATCAGACCCTCACCCTGTCCATCTCCGCCTCCTCGCCACTGAGCCTGCCGTGGGCCCTGGACACGTTCCTGCCGCAGCTGGGCAGCGCAGCGGACAAGGCTGCCGACGCGGCAGGCAAGTAACTGCAATGAAATTGAGTACGACGGCGGCGGCTTCCGTGGGGCAGGTTGGCGGCACTTCTGTACCGGCTAACCAACGAGGTAGCGACCCCCGGAGCAATGCCGGGGGAGGGGGAACCCGTCCCAACGTGACAGGAGGGCGGAGTGCCTGGCTGGTGGTCGCCGTCGTCGTACTCGTCGCTGCGTGCGCAGCATCCTTGGCAATCGGCGCGCGCGGACTTCCCCTGACCACCATTTGGGAAGCTATCACCAACTTCAATCCAGACAGCGGCGACCACGCAGTGGTCATCGCACGGATTCCCCGAACAGTATTGGGTCTCCTGGCAGGCGCCGCCCTGGGCTTGGCCGGAGCGGCAATGCAAGGAGTGGCCCGCAACCCACTGGCTGATCCCGGCATCCTGGGAATCAACGCGGGTGCGGCCCTTGCGCTTGTCGTGGGCATCTATGTTTTCGGCGTCGGTTCGCTGACCGGCTACATTTGGTTCGCCTTCATCGGCGCCGCAGCGGCCGCCGTCGTCGTTTACGCGATCGCATCCAGGGGCCGTGACGGCGCGACGCCGGTCAAGCTCGCCCTCGCGGGTGCGGCGCTGAGCGCGGGCTTGTTCTCGCTGATGAACGTCATCCTGGTTTCAAGTCAGGACACTTTGGACCGATTCCGGTTCTGGCAGGTGGGAAGCATTGGCGGACGCGATTGGTCCGTCCTGTTGCCCGCACTTCCCTTCCTGGCCGTCGGCGCCGTGATCGTCCTGGCCAGTGGCCGCATCTTGAACAGCCTCGCCTTGGGTGACGACATCGCCCGTGGACTTGGCCAGAATGTTGCCCTGTCCCGCGGAATCATTGGCCTGGGGATCGTCTTGCTATGCGGATCCGCTACTGCGCTGGCTGGACCCATTGGCTTCCTCGGCCTTGTGATTCCGCACGCTGTTCGCTCGCTCACTGGTCCGGACTACCGCTGGATCCTGCCGTTCTCCACGATCTCGGCGCCCATCCTGCTGATCATCGCCGATGTGATCGGCCGCGTGGTCCTGCTTCCGGGAGAAGTTCCCGCCGGCATCATGACCGCGCTCGTGGGGGCGCCGGTCTTCGTTTGGCTCATCCGCCGCGGAAAGGGGGCCGGGCTGTGACCACCGTTCACAAACTCCCCACCGAGTTGGCACTTAACACCAATGATTCCCACAAACATGGGCATCAAATGTCACTTCGGCGCGTGCTGAGCCCCACGCTTTTTCTGGGCTTCGCCCTCGTGGTGATGTTCGCCGTGTACGTACTGCTGGGCAGCTACACCGTCACCATTCCCGATTTCTTCACCATCGTCATCAACCACCTGACCGGGGGCGAGAAAATTCCAGGAGCCAGCTTCATCGTGATGGAGCACAAACTGCCGCGCGCTACCGTTGGAACGCTGATCGGCGTGGCCTTTGGCCTGGCCGGTGCACTGTTCCAGACCATGCTGCGCAATCCGCTGGCCAGCCCGGACGTCATTGGTATCAGTTACGGCGCCAGTGCTGCAGCCGTGACGGCCATCGTGATCTTTGGTGCTTCCGGGGCCGTCGTTTCCTGGGCAGCTCTTGGCGGCGCGCTGGGTGTTGCTGCCATCATCTACGCGATTTCCCGCGGCGGCTCCGGGGCTGGTGGAGGCAGCCGCGGCAACGCTGCAGGCAACCGCCTCATTCTGGCTGGTGTTGGTATCGCTGCTGCACTTCATGCAGTGGTCAACTTTCTCATGACCCGTGCAGACATCCGTACCGCAGCGGACGTCCTCGTCTGGCTAAACGGTTCGCTGAATTCTGCCACTTGGGAGCGCGCCGGGATCCTCACGGCCTCCTTGCTGGTCCTGGTTCCGGCTGTCATCATCCTGGCCGGCCCGCTGCGCATCCTCGAACTCGGCGACGATGCAGCCGCCGGTCTAGGCATTAGGGTCAACGCCACTCGGCTGGGACTGGTGTTGACCGCCGTCGGGCTTGCCGCCGTCGCGACGGCCGCTGCCGGTCCCGTTGCGTTCGTCGCTTTCCTGGCCGGGCCAATTGCACGTCGTATTGTCCGGAAACCCAGCCTCCCGGCGTCGGCCTTTACCGGTGCGCTGATCGTGTTGGCCGCAGATTTCTTCGCCTCCAACATCGCACCCGTCATCCTCGACGGAACCGTCCTTCCGGTCGGCGTCATCACCGGCGCCCTCGGTGCTCCCTTCCTGCTGTGGCTGCTGGTCACCTCGAATCGAAAGGAAGCCTGACATGGCCGTCCTTAATGCCAAGGACCTGACACTTCAATACGAGCAGCGCAAGGTGGTTGAGGGTCTCACCACCGAAATCCCCGAAGGCAAAGTCACCATGATCGTAGGCGCCAATGCCTGCGGTAAGTCCACGCTGCTTCGTGGATTGTCGCGGCTGCTCAAGCCCGCCGGCGGTGCCGTCACCCTCGACGGCAAGGACATCCACTCCCGGCCTGCTCGCGAGCTTGCCCGCACGTTGGGCCTGCTCCCGCAGCACCCCACCGCTCCGGACGGTATTAGCGTGCGCGACCTCGTGGGCCGCGGTCGCTACCCGCACCAAGGCTTCTTCCGCAGCTGGAGCGATTCCGACGACGCCGCGGTGCAGCGCGCGCTCGACGCCACCTCCACGCTGGAACTCGCCGAGCGAAGCGTCGACGAACTATCCGGTGGCCAGCGCCAGCGGGTCTGGATTGCCATGGCCCTGGCGCAGGAAACCGACGTGCTGCTGCTTGACGAGCCCACCACGTACCTTGACCTCGCGCACCAGGTTGAAGTGTTGGACCTGATTACAGACCTCAACCGCAGCCGGGGAACCACCGTGGCGATCGTGCTCCACGACCTCAACCTCGCCGCACGCTACGCCGACCACGTCATCGCCATGAAGGGCGGACGCATTGTGGCCGAAGGACCCGCACTCGTTGTAGTGACCGAGCAACTGGTCTACGACGTCTTTGGCCTCGAATCCCGGGTGGTTCCCGACCCCATCTCGGGAACACCGCTCATTGTCCCCATAGGACGCCACCACGCACAGCCCGTTTCAACCAACGAACTGGAGATCGCCTCATGAGTGCCCAACCAACACGGACCCAAGCGAGCGCCGCCGTGGAACCGATGACCGTCGCCTTCGACGTCACCGTCTCGGCCGTGCAGGACTTGAGCCCGAACTTCCGCCGGATCACGTTTGGAGGCTACTCACTGCGCGGCTTCGGCGTTGCAGGGGACACTTTGGACCTGCGCGTGAAGCTGATGATTCCTTCATGCGACGCGGCCGGCAACGTCATTCCGCTGCCTCTGTTCAAGATGGAAGAAGCCGGGTGGTACCAGGAATGGTTGGCCATGGATGCTTCCGTCCGGGGAGCAATGCGCACCTACACGGTCAGGGCTGAACGTCTCGATGCCGTCTACCCCGAAATCGACATCGACTTTGTCATGCACTTCGACGACGCAGGTAACGGCGGGCCCGCGGCCAACTGGGCGGTGGGCGCGAAACCAGGGGACGCCATCACCATCATCGGCCCCAACAACCGCGCAGCGCAGTGCACCACGGCCGGTGCTTACGGCGGCATCGAATGGCGCCCCGGCCTGGCCCAGAGAGTCCTGCTCGCCGGCGACGAAACCGCCGTCCCTGCCATCAGCGCAATCTTGGAAAGCCTGCCCGCCGACATGACCGGCCACGCCTTCCTCGAAGTACCCGAAGCCGGCGACTTCCAGGACATCTCCACGGCTGCCGATATCGAAATCACCTGGCTCGCCCGCGGTGCAGCAATTGGACGCTCACGCCCCCACGGCGAACTCCTCAAAGAAGCCGTCAGCAAGGCTGTCCCCGTCCCCGGGTGGGTAGGCCTCAAGGGCACAGACTCCGCTGCCGGTCCCGAGCCCGAAGACGTCAACGTGGATCAGGACATCCTCTGGGAAACCCCGCAACGCATGGACACCGCAGCCATCGAAGCCACCAAGAACCCCACTTTGCCTGCCGGTGCGCTGCCCTTCTACGCTTGGATCGCCGGGGAAGCGTTCGTCATCAAAGAAATGCGGCGGTACTTGGTGCGGGACGTTGGAATTGATCGGAAGCAGGTTGCCTTCATGGGGTACTGGCGGCGAGGCAAGGCGGAGGGCTGAGCGTGTTGTAGTTGCCGGCTGGGTCCGTGGCTGGGTTGGGCCGTTTGGGTCCGGCCGCTTGGCGCGCATCCTCGGCGTGCTGCTCCTTCGTCGCTTTGACGCACGCTGCCGGATCCCCGCCAAGCGTCCTCGATGCGCTCCCACACAAAACTGCCGCTGCGGCCTTGCGGGCACGTCGCCTTTCCGATGCTCTCTCACTTCCCCCCGGTTTTTGGGGGACGTTCTCTCATTTCCCGCCGGTTTTTGGGGGATGTTCTTTCACTTCCCGTTCGTCCTGTTCACTTTGGGTTGGTTGGGGTGTAACCGGGGGTGGGTAGCTTTGGGTGGATRCTGGATAGTTGCGCGGCTGGGCACAGCGGACGACGGCGGTACGTCGCCCTTGGGGATTCCTTCACCGAGGGCGTGGGGGACCCGAGCAAGGTGCTGCCCAATGGGGTTCGCGGGTGGGCAGACCGGGTCGCCGAGAAATTGGCCAAAGCGCAGCCGGGCTGGGAGTACGCGAATCTCGCAGTGCGCAGTAAAAGGCTCCGGCACATCATCGATGAACAGCTCGAGCCCGCCCTGGCCATGGAACCAACACTCATCACCTTGTATGCCGGCGGCAATGACATCCTGGACTTTGGCACGGACATGGACGCGCTCCTTAATGACTACGAGTTGCTTGTCGCGCGCCTGAGCGAGAGTGGGGCCACTATTGTCCTTTTTACCGGCTTTGACGTGAAGGTCTCAGCCGTCCTGGAACCATTCAAAAAGCGCAACACAATGTATAACCAAAAGGTCCGTGATGTTGCTGCAAAATATGGGGCGATCCTGGTGGATTACTGGTGCTTCGACGCCTACAAAGATTCACGGATGTGGGCCCCTGACCGGCTTCACATGTCCAAAGCCGGCCATAAATACCTCGCCGCCCAGGTCCTGGACCACCTAAACGTCCCGCACAAGATTTCTCCGAAGCAATGGGACCCACCCCAAAGAATGACCATGCGCGAATGGGAACGCAGGCAGCGGCGCTGGGTGAACGACTGGGTGCTGCCCCTCTTTGGACGTAAACTCCGCGGCGTCACGCTGGGGGACTCCCTGAATCCCCGCTGGCCCCAGCCCGTGAAGGTCCCACGGAAGGGTGGGCTGAAGAAACTCGTCGAAAACCAGCAGGCTACGCAGTGAAGCTGCCCAGCAAGCCTCAGTCGTCCAGCAGGTTCTCGTAGCCCTCGGCCACGCTGGTCGCCGTGAATTCAATGATCTCGAACTCGGCCACGCCGTTGCTGAAGAACGGGTCTTTGGCCAGTGAGTCATCCAGCGTTGCCCGGTCAGCTTTGGAGAGCAACACGCCGCCCGTGGCTGGAACGCGACGCCCCGACGCAAGGAACACGCCGGCGTCGAACGCTTCCTTAAGCCAGGCCATGTGGCCTGGACGGTGGAAATCGACGATTTCGTCCGGAACTTTGTAGGTCAGGGCAACAACGAACATTCCGTCAGCCTACCGTTTGCGGCTGCAGCAAGGCCGGGCCAACCGGCTAATTCTCCTAAGATGGATCCATGACTGAACCCCGCTGGCTTAATGCCGACGAACGCCGTGCCTGGTTGGCCCTCCTGAGCATCAATACCTTGCTTCCGTCGGCGTTGGATACGCAGCTTCAGTCTGCCGGGAAATTGTCGCTGTTCGACTACAACGTGTTGGCGATGCTCTCGGAAACCGAGGGCCGGTACCTGCCCATGAGCGAGCTCGCGGCCCGGACCAGCGCCTCGCTATCGCGGCTGTCGCACGTGGTCACCAAACTCCAGAAGCGCGGCTGGGTGGAACGCCAGGCGCACCCGGGCGACGCGCGGGTCACCGTTGCCCACCTGACCGAGGCCGGCATGTCCACTATTGTGGCCCTCGCTCCCGGTCACGTTGAGTCCGTGCGGGCGCTGATGCTCGACTCACTTTCGCCCGACGACGTCGCGGACCTCGCGCGCATCGGCGAGAAAATCGTCTCCCGGCTGGACAATAACCACTGGATCCTGCGGGAGTCGTAGCTTTTTACCCAAACGGTCGGCTAATGGCAGACTGACGGCATGGATTTTTCTGCCCGTTATGTTGCCTTAGGGGATTCCTTCACCGAGGGCGTTGGTGACGACGACCCAACCCGCCCCAACGGCGTCCGGGGGTGGGCCGACGTCGTTGCCCGGCAGTTGGCCCACAGCAACGAGGACTTCGGCTATGCCAACCTCGCAATCCGCGGCAGGAAGCTCCGCCAAATCATGGCAGAACAAGTGGACGCGGCAGTTGCACTGAAGCCCACTTTGGTGACGATGTACGCCGGTGCCAACGACATCCTGCGGCCCAAGATCGATATTGATTCGCTTTTGGAGGATTACGACGCCGGCATCGCCAAGTTAAGCGCGACGGGAGCCACCGTAGTGCTTTTCACGGGCTTTGACGCCCGCGGTTCCAAGGTTTTTAGCACCATGCGTGGTCGGACCGCGATCTACAACGAGTTGCTCCGCGAAATTGCCGAGAACCACGGTGCCCTGCTGGTGGATTACTGGCGGTTCGATGAGTACTACGACGTCCGGATGTGGGCGCAGGACCGGATGCACATGTCGACGGCGGGCCACGTCAATATGGCCAAGCGTGTGCTGGACGTCCTTGAGCATGAGCATGTGCTCGAGGTCCCCGAACTCGCGCCGCTTCCCGCGCTGAACAGGTCCGAAGCCATCCGGGCAAATGCGCGATGGGTCCGGGAATTCGCCGGTCCGTGGGTAGTGCGTCGTGTGCGGGGAACGTCCTCGGGCGATGGGCTTAGCCCGAAGTATCCGGCTCTGATCCGCCCGGTCTAATGGGCGGGGCTCAGGCGCGGTTACGGAAACCCGGCGTGGCGAGCAAAGTCCCGGCCCTGCCAACCGCGAGTACTTCGACGCCCCATTTCTCCACTGCCTGGTCCAAGGTTCGCGTTCCGCCCGCGACGATTGCCGTTGCCAGGACGTCGGCCGTGACGATGTCCTGTGCCGCGACGGAAACCTGAACAAACTCCATCCGTTCGGCCCCGACGCTCCAAATGTGTTCTCCCCTTTCAGTCGAGCCAGACGTTGCCAAGGCGGTCATTCCGCCTTCGGCCGAGGCGCTGAGGCGGTATGTACTGAGCAGCTTCTGGCGATCGAACGGATCAACGATGCCCGCCAGCCACAGGTTGGGATCTTCAAAGGCAGAGTCCACGGGCCCGGCTGATCCGTTCACCAGCACGTCCCCGCCAGCGTTGAGGCACCAATCGTGCAGGCCGAGCGCACCTAAGGACAGTGCAGCTTCGCGCATGGCGTGGGCTTTGACGATTCCCGAAAGATCCAACGCGCCGTCCGGTCGCTCAGCCGTGAACGCACCTTCGGTGTCCACGCGCCATTCCGAGGCCTCCGCATAGAGTTCCTGTATTAACTCCGAGGCATAAGCCAACGTCAGTTCGCCACGGGCCAGCCGGCTTGCCTCAGATCCTTTGCGGTAAAGGCTGAACGTCAGGTCGAGCTGCGCAAATATCTCTTCGACGACGTCGACGGCGGACTGCAGCTCATCGAGGGCGGTTTGCGCGGACGTGCCGCTCGCCACGGTCAGGCTCACCACAGTGCCCATGCTGCGGAAGGTACGCGCACGGAGCTTTTCGCCGTTAAAAGTTGGCTGCATCGAGGGCCGCCTGGAGGGAGGTGAGATAAGCCTCACTGGTGACGGTCGCGCCACTGACTGTTTGTACATTGGCTGACTGGGCCTGTAGGACCTCGGATCGCAAGACCGGTGCTGCCCGGCTACTGATCTGTGCGGATTTCCGTTCCGCATCGGTGAGTTGCAGGGGCGTGACCTCGGTGATCTTGCCATTCTGGATTGTCACCTGCACCTGGACTGTGCCGAAACGGGTCCCGACCGACGCGCCGTCGTACGTTGCCGCCGTCGTGCTTTCCGTGCTGCTGCCGCCCCCGGTGGAGGTGCTGCCGTTCTCCGCCGAATCGCCTGCCGACAGGCTGCTGCTCAGGCTTGTTGTGGTGGAAGTACCTGTTTCGGCCACATGGGCGCCTGATTGCCAGCCCGCGAGCAGGATGCCCGCGGAGGCCAGGGCCGTTGCCATTGCTGCCCGGATTCTCACCATTCGAACCTTTCGTAGTGGATTTGTTCTGGAGGTAGCCCGGCCGACTGTGCATCCTGCACCACTTTGCCGGCCCAGCCAGCAGGGCCGCAGACGTAGACGTCGGCGTTGGCCACGTCCGGGATATAGGAGCGGAGCGTGAAACCGGCTTGGACGGCTGATTCGGGCAGCCATTCGTTGGAGCGTGCGGAGCGCGGGCCGGTCAGGTGGAAGAGCGTTGCGCCGCGGGATTGGCAAAGGGCCATGATTTCCTTCCCAAGGAAGAGCTCTGATTCGTCGTGTCCGCGCAGCAAAACAGTTGCACTACCAGACTCAAATGGGGTGGATTCCAGCAGCGATCTCAGAGGAGTGATGCCAATGCCGGCGCCGATCATCACCACCCTGTTGCGGGACCGGGCTGCGGTGCTGAACATCCCATAGGGTCCTTCAAGGGCGACTCTGGTGCCGGGCCTAAGGCGGGCCAGCCGGTCCGATCCGTCGCCCAGGTTCCGGACCGTGATACGGAGTTTGCCCGCCGTAGTGCCCGTGGCCGGAAGGGGTTCGGCGGACAGGCTGAAGGGGTGCGGCTGCCACCAGAATCCGGGAGCCAGGAACCTCCAGATGAAGAATCTCCCGCCGGAACCAGCGAGCTCGTCGAGGCGCAGTCCAGTCATTTCGATGCTGAAGACGTCTGATGCAACACGGACCACGCGGCTGACCCTGAGCTCATGCCGGAATGTCGCTGCGAGTGGCTTGTAAATCCTGTAGAACAGGAGCGCCGTGCCCGTTCCGATGCAGATGGCCAGCCAATACCAGCGCTGCCAGGTTCCTTCGGCAAAGAGTCCGCCAACGCTGAACTGGTGGGGGATGGCCGTTGCCACGGCTGCATACGTCAGGAGATGGACGACGTACCAGAATTCATAAGGGAACCTGCGACGGATGGCCACCAGCGAGGTCACCACCACGGCGATGAACAGCGCCATAGCGACGAATGCAAGCCACATATCCGGCACGTTGACCCACAGGGACACGGCCTCGCTGACAGGGTCAAGCCCTTCTGCCGCGCCATAACCGACCGCGATGAGGAGCCCATGTGCAAGCAGCAGGTACAGGGCTGGCTTGCCCAGTGATTTGTGGGTCTCAAGAGCACGGTCATGCCCGATTGTGTTGTCGATCAACGGGATCCGGGCTGCGAGGAGCAGCATGAGGAGGACCACATCCATGCCGACCAAACCAGCCACGATTCCCAGGCCTGTCGCTGTTCCGGCAAAGGAGGAGAACCCGGCTGCACCGCCGTCTGCGAGCCACAAGGCGACCGCGACCACCGGTGACACCCACCCGAGGAAACCCAGAAGGTCGGCCCGGGCCAGCCGTCGTCGGGCTTGCGCCCGAAAGGGTTCGACGGCGGCTGGTTGCGTCCGTGGGCCCGGCGCCGAGGACCGTTCAGCACCCGAAACACGTGAGAGAAGCGATGTCATGATCCAAGACTCGCCAATGATCCTTTCGTTCTGCTGTGAAAGGGCTTGTGAGGGCTTATGATTCCTGATTGGTCTTAATTTGGCCTGGCCCGTAGAATAGTTAGGCGCTAGGTAGTGCGGATCGTGTGCAATTGCTCCGGTTGGCGGTGAGGTCAGTCTGACTGACATCCCGATGGCCGGTAGTTAGGGGCTCAAGTTGCGTGCATTCCTGTATTCGCCCGGTATCTCAGGATCTGTTCCAGTGTTTATCACTGCCCGGTTCTGAGGCCCAACCTTCTTCGCCGTACTTGATGCGGAAACTACCGAAATGGTATGGATCGGACGCGAACGCTGCCTGTCGCACGGTAACGCAGGAACATCTGCACACCGTTACATTCAATCTTTGGAGGAGAGTCATGGCAGCACACTGCCAAGTGACCGGGGCCGAGCCGGGCTTTGGACACAGCATTTCGCACTCGCACCGCCGCAACAAGCGTCGGTTCGACCCGAACATTCAGAAGAAGCGCTACTGGGTTCCGTCCCTGCGCCGTAACGTCACGCTGACCCTGTCAGCCCGTGGCATCAAGACAATCGACGTACGCGGCATCGACTCTGTCGTCGCCGACATCCTGGCACGAGGAGTAAAGCTCTAATGGCAAAGGACAAGGACGTACGTCCGATCATCAAGCTGAAGTCCACTGCGGGCACGGGTTACACCTACGTAACGCGCAAGAACCGTCGTAACGATCCTGACCGTCTGGTCCTGAAGAAGTACGACCCCAAGATCCGCCAGCACGTCGAATTCCGAGAGGAGCGCTAAACACATGGCAAAGA
The DNA here is from genome assembly GCF_052113945.1 of Paenarthrobacter sp. RAF54_2. Taxonomy (NCBI): domain Bacteria; kingdom Bacillati; phylum Actinomycetota; class Actinomycetes; order Micrococcales; family Micrococcaceae; genus Paenarthrobacter; species Paenarthrobacter sp. RAF54_2. The sequence continues at coordinate 1,173 of NZ_JBFRDV010000037.1, read as the reverse complement.
AGTCCAAGATTGCTCGCAACGAGCAGCGCAAGGTCATTGTTGAGCGTTACGCTGCCAAGCGTCTCGAACTGAAGAAGACCCTGGTTGACCCCAACGCGACTGACGAAGCACGCGAAGCTGCACGCCTCGGCCTGCAGAAGCTGCCCCGCAACGCCTCCCCGATCCGTCTGCGTAACCGCGACCAGATCGACGGCCGTCCCCGCGGCACCTTCCAGAAGTTCGGTATCTCCCGTGTTCGCTTCCGCGACATGGCTCACCGCGGTGAGCTCCCGGGCATCACCAAGTCTTCCTGGTAATCACGAAGCTCTGAAAGGGCCGGTAACCGTTATGGTTGCCGGCCTTTTCTGCGTTTAAGGCTGTTCTGGTGCCGGTTTGATGATGCCCAGGGGCGGGGGTCATCCTCTGCGCGCTCGCTCGTGCCTCGCTTGGACGCGCGCTGCCGGATGACCGCCGCCCCCTTCGGTTGTTCTCTCACATCCTGAGGCCTTTTGGCGGTTCTTCTCTCACGTAATCGTTGTTTTCGAGCATCCTTCTTTCACGTCCTGAGGTGTTTCGGGGATCGTTCTGTCACGTCCTGACGTGTTTCGAGCATCGTTCTCTCACGTCGTGAGGGGGTTTGGGTTGCGTGGTGGGGAGTTCGACGGCGGTTGCTGGGCTGGGTGCCGCGGCTGTCTGGGGCGGGGGGCTTTGGCTGGTGTGATGGGCTTCACGGAAGTTGTTTTGGTGCTTCCGGGCTGTTTCTGAGCCGTGGATGGTGTTGTTTGGCGTGTGTTTGCGGGGTATTGGGGTGGTGTTCGGGGCGATTTGTTCCGGGGCTGGTGGGCGTGTAATGTCTTCTGAGTCGCCGCGAGTGAGACAGCCTGGTGCTGGGAACTGCGGGGGCCAACCCCTTTGATAACAGCCTGGAAAATGGTGCGCTTTTGGGCGTGCCGGTGCCGGGTGGGGCCGATGTGGCGGGATCGAAAATCGCGGAAACGTTGATTTGCATGGATCCGGTTGATCGGGTAAGTTTGAAAAGTTGCTCCGGAGCGATCCTGTGGCCCTGTTAGGGGTTCTGGTGGTGCCGGTTAGTGTCTGTTGTTTGAGAACTCAATAGTGTGCCAAGTTTGTTGATGCCGATTGTTTTATTGATTGGTTGAAATTATGGCCAGGCCGTTGCGCACCCCCGTGTGT